>CAZBSV010000187.1:0-45175 GCA_964494795.1 uncultured Spirochaetales bacterium
GCAACCAACCGGGGTTGCCTCGGATCGGCGGGCCTGCCTCGAATCAACCGGAGATTGCCTCGAATCGGCGGATCGGGAAAGCTCACGCCCGAGCATGCTTTCCCGTCCAGCCAAAACGCCCGGTCCGCCAGACCCGACCGACTCCGCCGGCAAGTCCGAACGGCGCGCGACCCCACAGCTTGCGAGCCACCAGCGCAAGGCGCTGCGCGGGATCGCCAACCCGCTGCGACCCATCGTGCACATCGGCGAGGCCGGCGTCAGCGAGGCGGTCCTGCGCGCACTCGACGCGGCCCTGCTCGCGCACGAACTCGTCAAGGTTCGACTGCTCGCGCCCGAGGACAAGAAAGAAACCGCGCGAGTCATCGCCGAAAAGAGCGGTGCGGCGCTGTGTGGCCTGGTGGGATACAGCGTCATCCTCTACCGACCGCACCCCGAGAATCCGCGCATCGAGCTGCCGGCGCGCCGCACCCGCTGATTTCGAGTTCGGGTCGGCGGCGCGTTCGCGTGGGCGCGGCCCGTCTCTCCCGGCGCGCGACGGGCTCGCGGCGATTCGAGCTTGACGAAGAACGGAGTAGCTAGAAGAGCCCCGTGATCCGGCCGTCATCGTCGACGTCGATCACTTCCGCGGTCGGAACCTTGGGGAGTCCCGGCATCGTCATGATGTCGCCGCAGTAGACGATCACGAATTCGGCGCCGGCGGCGAGTTGGACATCGCGCACGGTCAGATTGAAGTTCTCGGGAGCGCCGAGGAGCATCGGGTCGGATGAAAACGAGTACTGGGTCTTGGCCATGCAGACCGGAAGATGGCCGTAGCCGGCTTCTTCGAGCGCTCGAATCTTGTTGCGCACGCGTTTGTCCGCCTCGAGTTCGCGCGCGTGGTAGATCTTCTTCGCAACGGCCTGGACCTTTTGCCAGAGCGGCAGCGAGTCGGCGTAGAGATAATGGAAGTCCGAAGGCACGCGATCGATGATGTCGACGACTTTTTCGGCGAGCTTGAGGCCACCCTTCGATCCGTGTTCCCAGACGGTGCTCTCGATCACGTCCACACCGAGGTGCGCGCACTTCTCCATCGTCAGCGCAATTTCCGCTTGCGTATCGAGCGAGAAGCGATTCAGCGCAACCACGGCCGGCAGGCCGAACGACCGGATGTTCTGGATATGCCGCTTCAGATTCGCGAGGCCGAGGGAGAGAGCCTCGAGGTTCTCCGCAGCCAGGCTCGCCTTCGCGACGCCGCCGTTCATCTTGAGCGATCGGACCGTCGCAACGATGACGACGGCATCGGGCTTGAATCCGGCCTTGCGGCAGACGATGTTGATGAACTTCTCGGCGCCGAGATCCGACCCGAACCCGGCCTCCGTCACGACGTAATCTGCAATCTGGAGTGCGGCGCGGGTCGCGATGATCGAGTTCGCGCCGTGCGCGATGTTTGCAAACGGGCCACCGTGCACGAAGGTCGGCGTGTGCTCGATGGTCTGCACGAGATTCGGCCGGATCGCGTCCTTCAACATCGCGGTCATCGCGCCGTGCACCTTAAGGTCGCGCGCGCGCACTTCTCGCTTGTCGTACGTGTAGCCGACGACGATGTTTCCCAGGCGCCGCTTCAGATCCATCAGATCGACGCACAGGCAGAAGCAGGCCATGACTTCGGATGCGACCGTGATCTGGAAGTGATCTTGTCTCGGCACCGAATCGCCCACGTCACCCAATCCGATCACGACGTTGCGAAGCGCTCGATCGTTCATGTCGACGACGCGCGACCAGGTGATCCGACGCGGGTCGATACCGAGCGCATTGCCGTGGTGGATGTGATTGTCGATCACAGCCGAGAGCAGGTTGTTGGCGAGGCCGATCGCGTGGAAGTCACCGGTAAAATGGAGGTTGATCTCCTCCATCGGCAGCACCTGCGAATATCCGCCGCCCGCCGCGCCGCCCTTCATCCCGAAGCAGGGTCCGAGTGAGGGTTCTCGCAGACACAGCATCGTCTTCTCGCCGATCGCCGAAAGCGAATCCGCGAGTCCGACGGAGGTCGTCGTCTTGCCTTCGCCGGCCGGCGTGGGGCTCATGGCGGTGACGAGGATCAGCTTGCCGTTGCCGCTCTTCGCCTGCGACAGCTGCTGGCACTTCTCGCGGGTGATCTTCGCGATGTAGCGGCCGTAGCAGTCGAAATCGTCGGCTTCGAATCCCGCTCGCTTTGCGATTTCGCCGATCGGTTTGAGTTCGGCGTTCTGTGCAATTACCAAGTCGGAAGGGATCTCGGCGTGGGCCATTGAATTCTCCTTGGAGAGCGGTGTGTACTGCACGGGCAGGGACGCCGTCGCTCCGAAGGAGGTGGCGAGGCTGCGCAAAAAGACCGGAAGTGTACGAAGGGCCGAATCGGTGTCAAGCCGTTCGCGCGATCGAAGTCCTAGCTGCTCGGCGGATTGACGAAGCGACGAATCGCCTCTCGAATGTCCTCTCGATACAGGTTTCCGAGGTGGCCACCGCGCTCGAAGAAGTGAACGCGATCGCCCAGTAGTGCAACCACCCACTCCACGTCCTGGTCCCGCAGCAGGAAATCGTTGCGGTTGCTGACGAAGAAGACCTTTTCGTTCCTCGCGAGGTCTGCGGCGATCGAGCGGAGATCCGAGAGCTCGAACAAACGCTCGACTCCAGCTTCGCTGAAGCTCACGTCAGGTCGTCTTGCCGCGAAATAAGGCAGGACGAACGCGTACATGTATTCGATGAAGGAGAACTGATCGATCTCGCGATACTCCATCGTGCGCCGCCAGGACCCCCCGCGAGTCTTCAGGATACCCATCTTGTTTCGCCGCGTCGTCTGATAGATCACGTCGGAGAGGATCCTCCGGAACGACAGGCCAATCAGGAATTCCGATTCGAGTCGGGTGAATGGGAGCGCTTCACCGGGCTCGAGTTCGCCCTCTGCGAGGTCGAGAACCTTCTTCAAGATGCCCGCGATCTGCGCCTCCCGCTCGTCTTCGGGATACACGAGTGGGGCGTTGTAGAAGCGATCGAGCTGCTTCATCGCGAACGCGAAGTTGACCGGTGCGTTCAGGGCGACGTACTTGTCGAACGAAATCAGATCATTGCCCGTATCGCGCTCTGCTGCGGCGATGAAGAGCGTGTGCAGCGCTCCCAGTGAGATTCCCATCAATTGGCGCTCGGCGCTGAAGCGCCCGGAAAAGCGCTTCTGGAGGTCTTTCTCGATGGCGTCGAGGGCGACGTGCACATCGTGGGCGTCGACGGGAGTAACGCCCGGAAACGCGACCGACGACGCGGCTGCGATGAACTCGTAATTCAACGGACTCGAGATCGTGACGACGGAATTTCCGTTGCGGTAGATCGCCTCGGCAGCGCCGAGCGCCGAATCGCCGCGGCGGTGCCCACCGATCCCGGGAATGAAATAGATGAGCGGAGCGCGCTTGTCCTGCAACCATATCGTGTAGGCAAGCTTGCGCCTCGTGGTCGGGATCTTCACCTTTCGGGTCTTTCCCATCCACGGAAACTTCTCGTCCTGGTTGGTCAGGAAGATCGACTGCAGGGTCTCGGTCTCGCCCGAATCTTCGGATTCCGTCGAATAGCGATAGTCCGCGATCTTCAGGTCGCGGTTCAGGACGAAGAGCTTCCGCCCGATCTGGTAGGCGTCGAAGTGCGTCCTGACGAATTGCTTGTAGGCGACGACCTGATCACTGAGCTTGTTGAACATGCGGACCTGCGAGGCGGGCGTGAAATACGCCAACGGATCGAACGCCGTGTTTCCGATCTCGCCGAATGCATCTCGAAGCGTCGACGGACCGAGCAGCGGGAGTACGAGGTAGCTCGAATTGCGCCAACCCCACTTGCCGAATGTTTGCCCGAAATCTTCACGTGACGCTTCGATCCCCAGCGCGGTCGCGGAGTCGAGGATGCCCGCGACACCGAGCGTGGTGTTGACGCCAAAGCGCTTGGTCTCGCGCCACGCGCCGCCCCCCTTGCCCTGCAGCAGGTTGTTCACGAGCCGAACGGGATACAGCAGATTTTCGAAGACGTTGCCGATGCCCGAGCGAATTTGCTTGGGGAGGATCAGCCGGTAGACGCCCGCGACCGGCGAAATGATCCAGACCATCAAGCCGTGGTTGAACCCCGAAATCGCGCGATTCATCGGCTCGAGCGGATCGCCGATGAAGGGCACCTCGATTTCCGGCTGTTCGAAGTACGCCTTGCCAGGGCCGTCGTAGGTCGACCAGTCGATGGACTTCAACTTGGCCTGGCAACCCGTCGTGAGAACCGACGCCGCGCACACAAGAGAGATGACGGTTGCCGACCTCATGCGCGCGCAGGCTAGCACCCGACTCGGTGCGCGGACGAAGCCAGAGTACCTACCGCTACCGCGCTAGAGAGTGCGCGCGCTGGGTCTGTTCACGGGGCCGCTCGTCGATCCGCAGAGCGGCGTCTGGTGGGCCCTCCAGGACTCGAACCTGGGACCGTCCGGTTATGAGCCGGTTGCTCTAACCAACTGAGCTAAGAGCCCTGGCACGTAGACTAGCAGGGGGCGCGCGGAAAGTGGCCACGCCAAATCGGCGCGGAGGACGGAAATCCGATTTGCGCCGGAGAATCGAGGCTCGCTCGCTAAACTGCCGCCCATGTCCAATTCCAATCCATCTCACTGTATCGCGGTGATCGGCGGCGCCGTGGGCGGCGCCGAAGTCGCCGGAACGCTTGGCGCGGCGGGTTGCGAAGTGGTCGTCTTCGAGCAGAACGCGCGTCCCTACGGGAAGATCGAGGACGGCCTGCCGCGCTGGCACGCAGCGCTACGCGAAAAGGAGTACGCGTCGATTGGCGAGCGGCTCAGCCAACCCGGAGTCCACTTCGTGCCGCTCACGCGCATCGGCGAACACATCGACTTCCGGCAGCTCGTCTGCGACTGGGGGTTTTCGGGGGTCGTGCTCGCCAACGGCGCCTGGCGGGATCGCCCGCTGCCCGTCGAGGGCATCGACGCCTACATCGGCAAGGGCATGATCTACCAGAATCCGTTCGTCATCTGGTTCAACCACATGCACGATCCAGCCTACGAGGGGCCGCAGTTCGAGCCGCAAGACCGCGCGATCGTCGTGGGCGGTGGACTCGCGTCGATCGGCGTCGCCAAGATCCTGATGCTCGAAACCACCCGCGCCGCTCTCGCCAAGCGCGGCATCGATGTCGACACGATCGAACTCGAAGTCAAGGGCATTCCCAAGATCCTCGCGGGCCACGGCCTGCGGTTCGAAGATCTCGGGCTCGAGGGCTGCACGCTCTTCTATCGCCGCAGCGAGCAGGACATGCCGCTCGTGGAATTTCCCCCGGACGCCACTCCCGATCGCCTCGACAAGGTTCGCAACAGCCGCGCGAAGTTGCTCCAGAAGGCGACCGAAAAGTACGCGTTCAACGTCGAGGCGCTGGCCGCTCCCGAGGACATGATCGTCGAAGCCGGTCGGCTGGTCGGATTGGTGTTTCGCCGCATGCGCGTCGACGGCGACAAGCTGGTCCCGACCGACGAAACCTTCGAGCGCCGGGGATCCTGCGTGATCAGTTCGATCGGGAGCATTCCGCTGCCGATCGAAGGCATCGAGATGAAAGGCGAACTCTTCCGCTTCACCGACTGGGAGCTCGGAAGACTCGAGGCGTTTCCGACGCTGTTCTCGGCCGGCAACATCGTCACCGGCAAGGGAAACATCATCGCGTCGCGCAAGCACGCGCGGAGGGTGACGGAAAGCATATTGGAGGCCTTCCTCGGAGTAACGGACGACGCGCTCGGAGTAACGGACGACGCGCTCGGAGTAACGGACGACGCGCTCGGAGTTACAGACGACACGCGCGGAGTTACAGACGACACGCGCGGGGTTGCTGACGACACGCGCGCTGCGCAGGCCGAACTCGCCGAGGCGGCGAACGAGCGCGTGCGCGAAGCCGCCGCAGGGATTGCGGTGAAAATCAGCGCGCAGCCGAGGATCCGCGCGGACGCGCTCGCGGCGATTCGTTCGCGCGTCGCCGCACGTCAACGGGAAGTGGGTTACGACGGCAGCTTCGACAGCTGGATCGCGCGGATGACTCCGGCGCACGGCGACGGAGCGTAGCGGGTCGCCGAAGCCGACCCGACGCTTCGGCGGTTGGCGGCTACTCTTCGCTCTCCATGAAATCTCGCAGCATCCGGCTCCGACTCGGATGGCGGAGCTTGCGCAGCGCCTTCGCTTCGATCTGTCGGATGCGCTCCCGGGTCACCGCGAAGTCTTGACCGACCTCTTCGAGCGTGTGATTGCTGCGCTCTCCGATCCCGAAACGCATCTTGAGTACCTGCTCTTCGCGCGGCGCGAGAGTGGCCAGTACCCGGCGGGTGCCCTCGGCAAGGCTGCTGTGAAGTATCGCGTCCTGCGGATTGACGGCGCCGCGGTCCTCGATGAAGTCGCCCATCTGGCTGGCCTCCTCCTCACCGACGGGTGACTCGAGGCTGACGGGCTCCTTCGCGATCTTCAGCACCATCCGGATTTTCTCGACCGGAAGTTCCATCCGCACGGCGAGCTCTTCGGGCGTGGGCTCGCGACCCAGGGCCTGGACGAGGAAGCGCGTCGCCCGAACCAGCTTGTTGATCGTTTCGATCATGTGGACCGGGATGCGGATCGTGCGCGCCTGATCGGCGATCGCGCGGGTGATCGCCTGCCGGATCCACCAGGTCGCATAGGTGGAGAACTTGTAACCGCGCTGATACTCGAATTTGTCCACCGCCTTCATCAGGCCGATGTTGCCCTCCTGGATCAGATCCAGGAACTGCAAACCGCGATTCGAGTACTTCTTCGCGATCGACACGACCAGCCGCAGATTCGCCTCGACGAGTTCGCTCTTGGCTTCGTGCGCGCGAGCGGTCGCGGCCGCGAGTCGGTCGAGCGCGCTGCGGATCTGGCTGCGCGACATTCGCGCTTCGGTCTCGATCTTCTGGATCGTTGTCTCGACCGCTTCGAGATCCGCCATCGCCGCGGCGACCCGGTCGGCGTCGCCACCGAGTCGCTCGAGCGCTTGCTTGCCGCG
Source organism: uncultured Spirochaetales bacterium (assembly GCA_964494795.1). GTDB lineage: Bacteria > Myxococcota_A > UBA9160 > UBA9160 > SMWR01 > JACZVU01. Next base: position 7,036 of record CAZBSV010000187.1, read on the forward strand.
CGCGCCGCGCCGGCCGCACAACGCGGCCAGCTTCGCGAACTCGGACGGGAACATCCCGAATTCCTTGGTGGACCTGCGCGCTTCCGACTCCGCGCGCCAGATCTGCGGCCCGTTCTCCTTGAAGGCGGAGATGAGATCTTCGGTCAGCGCTTTCGCGAAGTTCGTCTCGCAGAGGTGATCGACCAGCTGGCCGTAGAGTTGATCGACTTCGCCGCGCAAGCGTTCACGGGCTTTCTCGCTGGTGCGCGAATGGTTGATCGAAGCAAGGCGCTTGCCGATGTCGGCTTCGAGGCGTCGGATCCGATTGATCTTGAGGAAGAAGTGCTTGCGTCGCTCCTCCGGCGTGGCGGCCGGATCGGCGGCGTCGAGGCCGTCGAGCACGCTCTTGAGTTCGACCCGGTGAGCCTTGAGCCGGTCGGCGACTTCGAGAATCGCGCGCAGGCTCGGGGGTGTCCCGATCACCGCGAGCATGCGGTCGCGCTGCGCGGCTTCGATCCGCTTGGCGATTTCGACCTCGCCCTCGCGCGTGAGCAGCGAAACCTGGCCCATTTCGCGCAGGTAGACGCGAATCGGATCATTCGCGCTGGCCTCTTCGTCGACATCCCGATGGGTACTGGACGGGCGCTTTCGGCTGGAGTCCAATGTCCCGGCTCGGACGACCGAGACACCCTCTTCGCCGAAGATGGCCTTGATCTCCTCGATGCCGCCGGAACAGAACTTCGAGCGTCCGAGCGCCAGCTCGACCTCTTCGACGGTCAAGAATCCCTTGCGCCTTCCCTCGGAGAGAAGCTTCGCGATCAGGGCGCTCGCGAACTCGACTTCCTCCTCGCCGCGCTCCGACGCATCCTCGTCACTCGAATCGGATTCGAATTCGCAATCTTCGAATTCAGCTCGATGCTTGCCAGACGCGCAGTCTTTCTTTTGACGCCGCTTGCGAGAAGCGGACTCCTCGGTGTCTTCTGAGATGATCGGGGCCATGGGGGGAGGGCTCCTTGTCGACCTGAATGAACGAACTCCAACCGACTACGTCACGTTGTAATTCCAATCCGACGTTGCTGTTGACTCTCGAGCCGACCCCGAAGGCGCTGTTTCGCCTCCAGGACGGCCCGCCAATCCTCATCTGCTTCGCGCAGTCGCCGCGTGAGCGCGCGACCCTCTTCGCCGCGAATTCTCTTGCGCAGCCAACGGATCGTGTCATCCAAGATGCGCGTCGCCGTATCCGCATCGAGCTCCGCGCTATTCGTCGCGAGTTCCCGCAAGAGCGCCTGCGTCCCCTCTCCGAGGCGCTCACAAATTGCCTCCACATCCAGACGCTCGCCGCGCGGTTGCGTGGCAAGCGCGCGAACGATTTCTGCCGATGGTCCCGCCGGCAGCAGCGTCAGCAGTTCATCGGTCGACACGCGCTCGATCAGGGCCGGATGCTCGATCAGGCTGCGCACGAGCTGGGCGACGATTCGATCCTCCGGGCCCCTCTTGCGCGGTCGCACGGGCACGGCATCGCGCGGGTCTCCACCGCGGCGGTGAGAATGGATGGCTGCTTCGACGTCGCGCGGCTGTGCGCCGACCGCCAGCGCGAGCTGCCTCGCGAATTCACTCTGCTCGACGGCGCTCGGAATCAATGCGAGCAGCGGAACGACCTGCGCCACGGCGTCGGCCGTCTTCCAGACGGTGTCGTGGCCGGCGTTGGCGGCGCGCTGTATCACGGCTTCGATTGCGGGCGGAGCGGCATCCACGAGCGCCAGGAGCGCTTTGCCACCTTCTCGGGCTGCAAAACTGTCGGGATCGTCACCGGCCGGGAATACGGCCGCCCGCACCCGAACACCTTCGGGAAGTAATAACAGCAGCGCTTTTTCGAGCGCGCGCTTCCCCGCTTCGTCAGCGTCGAAGAGCATCACCACCTCGCGGGTACGCCGGCAGAGATCCCGGACGTGATCCGGTGTGAGCGCCGTGCCGCAGGTCGCGACCGCACCACTCACGCCCGCGCGAGCCAACGCGATCTGATCGAAGTAGCCCTCGACGACGACCGCGCGGGCGGCGCTGCGGATCGGGCCGAGCGCATCGGGGTAGCCGTAGAACGCCTCGCGTTTGCGAAAGATCGGACTCTCTGGGGTGTTCAGGTATTTGGGCTCTTGATCGGCGGCAATCGCGCGGCCACCGAAGCCGATTACGCGAGCGCGAACGTCGCGGATCGGAAACGTGACGCGATCTCGCAAGCGATCGTAGTGACCGCCGGAAGGTCGCTCGGCGATCAGACCGGCCTGCGCGCCGAATTCGGGCGCGATGCCTTCCGCGCGCAGCGCGCTCGCGACTGCGTCCCAGGAATTGGGCGCATAGCCCAATTGAAACTTCTCGATGGCAGCGGCGTCGAGACCTCGCGCTTCCAGATACGCGAGCGCAGGATTGCCCGGCACGCGGAGCGCCTTGCAGTACACGGCTTGCGCGATCTCGTTGGCGCGGAATAGCGATTCGGTATGGCTCGGCTCGCCCGCGCTCGACTGCGGAATCTCGATCCCGCAGTCGCGGGCCAGCGTTCTCACGGCTTCGGGAAACGTCAGATTCTCGACGTGCATCAGGAACGTGAAAGCGTTCCCGCCCTCGTTGCACCCAAAGCAGTAATAGCTCTGTCGATCGGGGCTGACGTTGAACGAGCCGGTCTTCTCGCTGTGGAATGGGCAGAGTCCGACATAGTTGCGGCCGGCTTTTTTCAGCGTGAGGTGGCGACCGACGAGATCGACGATGTCGACGCGGTCGCGGACTTCACGGATGGTTTCGTCAGCGATCCGACCCAAAAAATTTGCCTCGCGTCAATTCGATGCGCGCCTTATTTTTTTGAGCGCGCGTTTTCGAGCAGCCGCCGCTTTCTTCTTCTTGCGAACACTCGGTTTGTCGTAGTACTCGCGTCGCTTCAATTCACTCAGGATCCCGGCCTTTTCGCACTGCTTCTTGAATCGCTTCATCGCGACTTCGAAAGGCTCGTTGTCCCGGACCTTGATCACGGACATAGCTGCTTGCTCTCTCCCGATTTTTCAGGCGCCGCGACGCGGTCGCGACCCTTTGGTAAGTGGCAGTCCACTGGATTTCGTGTCGAAAGCAGGCGCCACGGCAAACATCTCAAATAGGCAAAAAGCCTTTAAAACTCGGCTAGTTTCGACATTTCCAGACGTGAGGGCAAACTAGCGCACCCCCCAACCCCCATCAACTAGCGGTTGACTTTGGCCGCCGGACCGGAATTCCGAGCTCGAGCAGCCGGCGTTTGACCTCCGGAACCGTGGTTTCGCGAAAGTGGAAAATCGAAGCCGCGAGAGCCGCCTGGCAGTGTCCCCCCGCGGGGCCGTCGTCGAGCGCGTGCGCGAGGTCCTCGGCGCTGCCACCCCCGCCGGAGGCGATGACGGGGATGTCGATGGCGTCGGCAACCGCCCGCAGCAGATCGAGCGCGTAGCCGCCCTTGGTGCCGTCGCGGTCCATGCTCGTGAGCAGGATCTCCCCCGCGCCCATTTCCGCCATCCGCTTCGCCCACGCGACCGCATCGATACCGGTCGGCCGGCGCCCGCCGTGGCTGCAGACCTCCCAGCCATCGGCAGCATTCGGTCGCGCGCGCGCGTCGATCGCGACCACCAGATTCGCGCTGCCGATCTTGACGGCGGCCTCCCCGACCAGATCCGGATTTTCCACCGCGGCGGTCATGATCGAAACCTTGTCGGCGCCCGCGTTCAGCAGATCGCGGATGTCGTCGAGCGATCGCACGCCACCTCCGACCGTGAGCGGCATGAAGACGCTCTCGGCGGTCCGGGTGACGACATCGAGCAGGATGCCACGGCCTTCGTGACTCGCCGTGATGTCGAGGAATGTGATCTCGTCGGCCTCCTGAGCGTCGTACATCTGGGCGACTTCGACGGGATCGCCAGCGTCGATGTGGTCGACGTATCGTACGCCCTTCACGACGCGACCCTTGTCGACATCCAGACACGGGATGATCCGCTTCAAGAGCACGCGAGTTTCTCCAGCAGCCGGCCGATATCGATTGCACCGGTGTAGATCGCGGTTCCGACGATCGCGCCCGCGATGACCCCGTCGGCATACGCTGCCGTGCGCTGCACGTCTTCTTCCGAACGGATGCCGCCGGAAGCAATCACGGGCAGCGCGATCGCCGCCGCGAGCGCCGCGGTCTCTTCGAGATTGGGGCCGGCGAGCATCCCGTCGCACGCGATGTCCGTGTAGATGATCGCCGCAACTCCCGCATCTTCGAAACGCCGCGCGAGTTCGATCGCGGTCGTCTCGCTCTCGTCGAGCCAACCCTCCACGGCGACGCGACCGCCCTTCGCGTCGATTCCGACCGCAATCCGGCCCGGAAATCGACGGCATGCCTCGCCGACCAGCGCGGGATCGCGCAGCGCGAGCGTGCCGAGGATCGCGCGGTCCACGCCACTGCTGAGTGCCTCGTCGATCGCTGCGAGCGTCCGCAAGCCACCGCCGAGCTCGACGGGGATGGAGCCCACCCGCTCTACGATGCGCCGGATCGCCTCTGCGTTGCGGCGGCGGCCATCCTTGGCGCCGTCGAGATCGACGACGTGGAGACGCCGGATCGGGTGAGCGGCAAACCTCGCCGCGACGGCGGCCGGATCATCGTCGAAGACGCTGACGCGGTCGTAGTTTCCCTGTGCGAGTCGCACGCAGCGCCCGCCGAGCACGTCGATCGCGGGGATGAATTCGAAATTCGTCAGCGCCATACGCCTCGCTCAATCACCGCGACACGCCCGGCTCAATACGCGACACGCGCCGCGCGATACGCGACATGCCCGGCTCAATACGCGACACGCTCCGATCAATACGGGGACGGCAGTGTGTCGACCGCGGACTCCGCCCCCCATTGCGCCAATTCAGCAGCGGTGAGCCATCGCGTTCCACCGCCAGGATAGCGCCGGGCGTTGACGATGTTTTCGGAGAGCGCGCGTTGGGTTTCGTCGAACTGCGAAGACCAAACGCGTTGTACGACGGGCGCGCTGTAGATCGTCACGCGGAACGCCACGCTCGCCGCCGACGCCGATCCGTATTTCTCACCGCCGCGTTCCCGGTAGCGCGAAACCTCGCCCAGCATGACCGCGGTCGCCCCAAACTGCTGGGCGGCCAGCTCGGCGGCGGTTCGCAGGTCGAGCTCTGCGTCCTGCAGTCCCAGCGCGTTGAACGCCGTCGCGAGATCGCTCGCGGGAATCACCTGGAAGCCTCGCTGGGCCATCGCGTCGGTCACGAAACGCGCCATCAGCTCGGCCGCGGCTTCCGGGGTGGCGCCCGCATCTCCGGAATACTTGAGCAGCGTATCCGTGTGGCTGAAGGGCACGATGGCGACCTTATTTAGTGTACCTGGCGGAATCCGCAGCGTCTGGTTTTGCACGACGGGTGCGGGGCGTACCGCCGAGCAGCCCACGAGCGCGATCAGTGCGGCAAGAGCGGCGGCCGGGCGAACGCCGCTCAGCATTTCGAAACCCAGAACGCAAAGGCGTCCAGCAGCTGGCCGCCGGCCGACTGACTCTTTTCCGGGTGAAATTGCACGGCGAATATTCCCTCCTGGGCGACCGCGGCCGCAAACTCTCCACCGTAATCGACCCTGCCTACGACATCGGACGCGCGAGTCGGAATCGCGCGATAGGAGTGTACAAAGTAGTAGCAGTCCTCGTCGGGCAACTTCTCGAGCATCGGGTGATCTCCGCTGAACGTCACCGTATTCCAGCCGATGTGGGGAACGCGCAAGCGCGCTCCATCCGGCGTGTGATCGGGAAACCGCTCGACCCGACCGGGAAGGATCTCGAGGCCGCGCGTCACTCCGTGTTCGTCACCCTCGTCGAACAGAAGCTGAAGCCCGAGGCAGAGCCCGAGGTAGGGGCGACCTGCTGCGAGTCGCTCGCGCACGGCGTCGTCCAAGCCGCTTGCCCTCAGACTCTTCAGCGCGTCCGCGAACGCGCCGACACCCGGCAGCACGACGCCATCGGCGCGCCGCACGGCGGCTGGATCGGCGGTGACGTCCGGGCTCAGGCCGGAGCGCTCCAGCGCCTTGGCGACACTTCGGAGATTGCCGGAGCCAAAGTCGACGACTGCGATTCGGGGTGAAGAGGGCATCGCCGCCGAATTACAGCGCGCCCTTGACGGTCGGCAAACCCTTCATGCGCGGATCGAGTTCCACCGCCATTCGCAGCGCCCGCGAAAGCCCCTTGAAGATCGCTTCGACGACGTGGTGGGGATTCTTCCCGTACGCAAGATCCACGTGCAGATCGATCCCCGCGTTTTGCGAGAACGCGTAGAGAAAGTCCTCGACGAGCGTCGAGTCGAAACTGCCGATGCGATCGTTCGCGAGGCCCACCCGATAGACGAGATAGGGTCGATTGGAAACATCGAGGGACACGTCGACCTTGGCCTCTGCCATTGGCAGCGCGATCGATCCGTAGCGCCGGATCCCCGCCGCCGTCCCGAGTGCTTCGCGAAACGCCTGTCCGAGCGTGATCCCGACGTCCTCGACGGTGTGGTGGGTATCGACCTCGAGGTCTCCCTTCGCGGTGAGGTGCAGGTCGAACGCGCCGTGCCGGGTGAACGACTCGAGCATATGGTCGAAGAATGCGATCCCGGTGCTGATCTCGTACTCGCCAGACCCGTCGATCACGAGCTGGACGTTGATCTCGGTCTCTTTGGTCTTGCGCTCGACCGACGCCGAGCGGCGCTTTGCATCACTCATATTTCAGCCTCCGCGTCAGCATCTCGCGCCGCCTCGCGCTCGCGGCGCGCGCGCCGAATCTTCTGAAGCCGCAGGTCGATCGATGCACCGTGGCCCGTCAACCCTTCGATCGCCGCCAGGCGAATCACATCCGCCCCGAGTTCTCGCAATTTCGCCGGCTCGAAGCGCGTGATGCTCGTGCGCTTGAGGAAGTCATCGACTCCCAGCGGCGAAAAGAAGCGCGCAGTCCCACCCGTCGGGAGCACGTGGTTCGGCCCGGCGATGTAGTCGCCCACTGCGACCGGCGTGTAGTGGCCGAGAAAAATCGCGCCCGCGTTCACGATCTGCTTCGAGATGCCGTCCGGTTCGTCGACGGCGATCACGAGGTGCTCCGGCGCGTAGCGGTTCGAAAGCTCGATGCATTCCTCCATGTTCCTGGCCACGATGATCGCCCCGCGCTTCGAAAGCGACTGCCTGGCGATCTTCGCGCGATCGAGCTCGCCGAGCTGCTTGCCGATCTGATCCTGCACGCGAGCCACGAGCGAGTTTGCAGTGGTAATCAAGATTGCGCTCGCCAGCTCGTCGTGCTCCGCCTGGGAAATCAGATCCGCCGCCAGCCAAGCCGGCGTGGCGCTGCGATCCGCGATGATCAACACCTCGGATGGCCCGGCTTCGCTGTCGATCGCGACGTCCCCGAAGACGAGGCGCTTCGCAGTCGCCACATACACGTTTCCGGGGCCCACGATCTTGTCGACGCGCGGAATCGTTTCGGTCCCATACGCCATCGCGGCAATCGCCTGGGCGCCTCCCATCTTGAAGATGCGGTGAACGCCCGCGACCCGGGCGGCCATCAAGACCTCGGGTCGCACCGAGCCGTCGGGCTGCGCGGGCGTCGCCATGATGATCTCGGGCACCTCGACCACGGATGCCGGAACCGCGTTCATGATTACGGTTGACGGGTAGAGGGCCTTGCCGCCGGGCACGTAGAGGCCCACCCGCTCGAGCGGCCGCACGCGGTGCCCGAACGTGCCTCCGCCTTCTTCCCGAACTTCCCAGCTCGACGGGATGCGCTTGCGGTGAAACTCCCGCACTCGCATCGCACACTTTCCGAGCGCAGCGCGATCGGCCGCGTCGATCAATTCACCGGCCGCTTCCCACTCCTCGTTGCTGACTTCGAGCTGTTTGCTGTTCGCAATCTTTGATTCGTCGAATTTCCGAACGAGCGCGAGGAGTTCCTTGTCGCCGCCCTCGCGAACCCGCTCGATGATCTTGCGGACCACCTTTTCGACATCTTCGGCGTCGGCGCTGCGGCGATTGGCCAGCTCTTTGAAGGTCTTTTCAAAATCCGGGCTGTCGGTGTGCAGGACCGGAACGATTCCCTTGGCTGTGGAACGACTCGCCATACTCAATTCTCCCGCTTGATGTCGGCGCCGAGAGCGCGGAATTTCGCTTCGATGCGCTCGTAGCCCCGATCAATGTGATAGACGCGATTCACCACCGTGTCACCCTCTGCGGCGAGCGCGGCGATGATCAAGCCCGCCGAAGCCCTCAGATCCGTCGCCATGACCGGTGCCCCCATCAGTCGCGGGACGCCGCGAATATGCGCCGAGCGGCCCGAAAGCGAAATGTCGGCCCCGAGCCGCTGGAGTTCGGGGACGTGCATGAAGCGGTTCTCGAAAACCTGCTCGACGACGACGCTCGAGCCCTCCGCGACGCTCAAGACGGCCATCAGCTGCGCCTGCATGTCGGTCGGAAAGCCCGGAAACGGCGCCGTGACCGCTCGAAGCGGGCGCACCCGGCCCGCCATCCGGACCCGCACGGCCCCGGTCGAGGTTTCGACCTCTGCTCCGGCTTCGCGGAACTTGTCGAGGGTCGATTCGAGAAAGGCGGTATCGACACCCGTGACGCGAATGTCGCCGCCGGTGATCAGCGCGGCGGCGAGCAGCGTGCCCGCTTCGATGCGGTCTCCCGCGACCGAGTGCTCGACGCCGGTCAGGGATGCAACCCCGCGCACGACGACCCGATCGCTGCCGGCCCCGTAAATCTCGGCCCCCATCGCGCCGAGCACCGCCGCGAGTTCCACCACTTCGGGCTCCCGAGCGGCGTTCTCGATCACGGTCTCTCCACGCGCGAGCGTCGCTGCCATCATGACGTTCTGCGTCCCGTTGACGGTCGTGACGTCGAATGCCACGCGTCCCCCGCAGAGTTCGGTGGCCGTGGCCTCCACGTAACCGTGGTCGAGTCGAATTTTCGCGCCGAGCGCCGCCAATCCCTTGAGGTGCTGATCGACGGGCCGCACGCCGATCGCGCAACCGCCGGGCTCCGAAACGCGCGCACTGCCGAAGCGCGCGAGCAGTGGTCCCAGCACCAGGAACGAAGCGCGCATCTTGCGAACCAGATCGTAGGGGGCCTCGTACTGGCGGAGCGTCGTCGGGTCGATGCGCAGGCTGTGGTCTTCGCCCTCCCAGTCCGCGGATGCACCGAGGGCCCGCAAGATCTCGAGCATCGTCTCGACATCGCGCAACCGCGGAACGTTGCGCAGAATCACCGCGCCGTCCGCGAGCAGCGCCGCCGCCATCAGCGCGAGGGTCGAATTCTTCGAACCCGAGGCCGCCACCTCTCCGACGAGCCGGGCTCCACCTCGTATCGCGATGCGATCCATCAGCTGATCTCACTCGGGGGGAGTGGCCCGCGCGCGGAGACGACGCGGGGACGTGCCGCGAGATCCCGGTGGGTTTTGACATCCACCAGACCGACCTCGCGGCACCATTGTGCCACGATTGGCGCCTGGTTGGGGGCCAGCTCCAGCGCAAATCCCGCGCCGGGAGCGAGAAAGGCGGGCGCGCCCGCGACCAGCTCCCGCAGCAGCGCCAATCCGTCCGGTCCCGCGAACAGCGCGACGTCGGGCTCATGGGCGAGTTCCGGCGGCAACTTTTCGCGCTCGGATTCCGCGAGATAGGGCGGATTCGAAACCACGAGTTCGAAACGGCGACCCGCCACGGGCCCAAACAGGCTCCCCTCCGCAAATTCGATCCGAGCCTCGAGCGCCAGATCGCGCGCATTTTGCTCGGCGACCTTCAGCGCGGCCGGCGAAACGTCGGTTGCCGTGATCCGCGCCCGCGGGCGCTCGCGCGCAATCGCGAGTGCCACGGCTCCGGAGCCGGTTCCGATCTCGAGGATTCGCGCTTCGCTCTCGCGGTCGGGAAGTCGCTCGAGTGCCGCCGCCACCAGTGTCTCGGTATCGGGTCGCGGAGACAGCACGTCGGCGGTCACCCGCAGCGCAAGCGACCAGAACTCCTTCTTGCCGATCAACTGCGCGACCGGCACGCGCTCGTTGGCGCGCCTCTTCACGAGGTCGCGCAATGCGTCTCGCTCGCTCGGGCTCGCGGGCTTGTCGAAGTCGAGATACAGCCGCAGTCGATCGACGCCAAGTGCGTGCGCGAGCAAGCACTCGGCGTCGAGTCTCGGGCTCTCGATCCCGCGCGCGCCAAAGTGATCGGTCGTCCAGCGCAGCAACTCGAGAATCGTCCAGGTACGCGGATTCGGATCAGGAGCGCTCACGACGCGTCGCCCGTGAGTTGCTCTGCGGTGAATTTGCTCTGGATCGCGTCGAGCAATTCGTCGAGGTCACCTTCCAGGATGGTCCCGAGCCGGTGCAGGGTGATGCCCGCGCGGTGATCGGTGACGCGCGCTTGCGGATAATTGTAGGTCCGGATCTTTTCGGATCGCTCGCCGGTTCCGACCTGGGCTCGACGTTCACCGGCCCGATCGGCGGCCTCCCGCTGAAGCTCCATGTCGTAGAGCCTCGAGCGCAGCACCGTGAGCGCCTTCGCCTTGTTCTTGTGTTGGGATTTTTCGTCCTGACACTGCACGACGAGTCCGGTCGGCAGGTGCGTGATGCGAATCGCAGAATCGGTCGTATTGACGCTCTGCCCACCCGGACCCGAAGAGCGAAAACGATCGATCCGCAGATCGTTCATATCGATTTCGATGTCGACTTCCTTCGCTTCGGGCAGCACGGCCACGGTCACCGTGGAAGTGTGGATGCGACCCTGGGATTCGGTGGCCGGCACGCGCTGCACCCGGTGTACGCCGCACTCGTAGCGAAGTCTCCCGAAGGCCTCTTTCCCCTCGACGCTGACGACGACCTCGCGAATCCCGCCGCCGTCCGTGTGGGAAATCGAGAGCGGATCGACCTTCCAGCCGCGCGCTTCCGCGTAACGGCAGTACATGCGAAACAGATCGCCCGCAAAGAGTGCGGCTTCGTCTCCACCGGTACCCGCGCGAACTTCGAGGATTGCATTCTTTTCCTCGTTCGGATCCTTCGGAACCAGGAGCAGCCGAATCTCTCTCTCGATCGCAATCTGCTGATTTGCGAGTTCCGAAACCTCCGCCTCGGCGAGTTCGCGCACTTCGCGATCGTCGTCGTCGAGCATCGCGCGCGCATCTTCGAGTCCGGCGAGCAGCCGTTGGTAGCGAGCGCCGGCCTCGGCAAGCGGGCGCACTCGCGCGAGCTCCTTCGCGACAGGCGCGTATTCGGCGGGAGAACGCGCGATGTCGGGATCAGCCAGCCTCTCCTCGAGCTGGACCGCCTTCACGACGAAAACCGAAATCCTGTCCAGAAGTTCCGACATCGGCCATCCCGACACGCGTCATGGCGCCACATCCAACACTAGCTGCGCGTTGGCCTTCAGCCAAAGCTTACGCGGCGTCGCGCGACCCATCTCGGGTCACGCTCCTAGCTGCGCGTTGGCCTTCAGCCAAAGCTTACGCGGCGTCGCGCGAACCCATCTCGGGTCGCGCTCCTAGCTGCGCGTTGGCCTTCAGCCAAAGCTTACGCGGCGTCGCGCGACCCATCTCGGGTCGCGCTCCTGGGGGCCGTCCCGGCGAACGTCAATTGCGGGAGGAGACACTCGCTGCGCTGAACGCCGAAGAAACCGGCAATCAGGAATTCATCGACGCTAGAAATTCCTCGTTGGTCGCGGTCGCCTTGACTTTCTCGAGCAGGAACTCCATCGAATCCACCGGGTTCAGCGGCGAGAGCACCTTGCGCAAAATGATCATGCGGTTGAGCGTTGCCTCGGGCAACAGCAACTCCTCGCGCCGTGTCGACGATCGATTGATGTCGATTGCGGGATAAGTGCGCCGATCGGCCAGTTTCCGATCGAGCACGATCTCGCTGTTTCCGGTGCCCTTGAACTCCTCGAAGATCACCTCGTCCATGCGAGAGCCCGTGTCGATCAGCGCCGTACCGATGATCGTGAGGCTGCCGCCCTCTTCCACGTTGCGGGCCGCACCGAAGAAGCGCTTCGGTTTGTGGAGCGCGTTCGAGTCGACACCGCCGGAGAGAATCTTGCCGGAGTGCGGGACCACGGTGTTGTGGGCTCGCGCGAGGCGCGTGATCGAGTCGAGCAGGATCACGACGTCGCGCTTGTGCTCCGTCATGCGCCGCGCCTTTTCGATCACCATGTCGGCGACCTGGACGTGGCGCGTGGCGGGCTCATCGAAGGTCGACGAGATCACCTCGGCCTTGACGTTTCGCATCATGTCCGTGACTTCCTCGGGCCGCTCGTCGATCAGCAGCACGATCAGAACGACTTCGGGATGGTTCTCGGCGATCGCGTTCGCGATCTCCTTGAGGATCATCGTCTTGCCCGCTTTCGGAGGCGACGTGATCAGGGCGCGCTGGCCCTTCCCGATCGGCGCAATCAGATCGATGATGCGGGTGGTGATTCCACCACTCGGCGCCTCGAGGTTGAACTTCTCCTCCGGATACAGCGGCGTGAGGTTGTCGAAGAGGATCTTGTGACGCGCTGCTTCCGGCGCCTCGAGATTGATCGAGTTGACCTTGAGCAGCGCGAAGTAGCGCTCGCCCTCTTTCGGCGGCCGGATCTGACCGAGCACCGTATCGCCGGTACGCAGGCTGAAGCGCCGGATCTGCGACGGCGAGACGTAGACGTCGTCCGGCCCGGCGAGATAGTTCTGGTCCGGGGCGCGCAAGAATCCGAATCCATCCGGCAGGGTCTCGAGCACGCCCTCCGCGTAGATCTTCCCCTTCTTCTCGGTCTGGGCTTTCAAGATCTCGAAAACCAGGTCCTGCTTGCGCAGTCCAGCTGCGTTTTCGACCGTGAGCGACTCGGCGAGTTCGACGAGGCCTTCCATCGGCCTCTGCTTCAACTCCATTACGTTCATCCGCTCGGCGTCGGGATCGTCTTCCTCGAGATCTTCTTCGAAGGGTTCGTCGTCCGGAAAATCCGACATCTGCTGGCGGCGCTGATCGCGCGGACCCTGGTTGCCGTTGACTCCGTTTCCGCCGCGAGTGCGGCGCGAACGACCCCGCCGGGGTCGACCTTGGGTGGAGTTGGAATCGCTAGAGCGGTGACTACCCACAGGATGATCTCTCTTGTGTTTGTTGACGGTTAGGTTCGATTCGGTTCTGCTTGTCGGTTCCGGTTTTTTTGGAATTCGTCCTGAAATGGAGTGGACGTATCAGAAAGGCAGGGAGTCAATCAGCGCCGGGTACGAGCGGCTCCGCAGGTCGCGACCGCCGGAGCCACACGCCCGCTCAACGCGAGGACTCGGTCCTCCGAGGGGTATGAAGGGTTTGAGTCTGTCTTTTCGTTCGGCTACCCACGCTCAAAAGTTGATCGATTTTGCGAATCCCCGAATCTCGCCCCGGGGGTCCATTCGCCACCGATCCGCCCCGGTACCGGCCCGCTTCTGCCCTGGCCCGCCTCTGCCAGAATAGCCATGACTCGGGGGCAAAATGATCAGGTGGAATCCCTCGAGAGCGACCTGGATCGCCGATTTCCGCGTGCAGGAGACGAAACCGCGGCCGATCTGAAGGGGAAACGATCAAAGCCTAAGGCGACTGTTTTGAGGTGTCAACCCTATTCGCTGCGAACCCCTGCTGCGATGAAATGCACGAGGCGGCCCGTTTTGGGCCCGTCGCGGCGGTAGGAGTAGAAGCGCTCGGCGTCGCAGGCCGTGCAGGCACCCTCCAGAGAGCCGACTCGTCTGGCGCTTACGCCTGCTGCAAGCAGGGCCTCGCGAGCCAACAAACCCAGATCGAGCGCGGCATGACCGGGTCGCGTGGGCCGCACTGCGCGCGGAAGTGCTGCGGAAAAGCGCGCCCGGAAGGCATCGAGCACGGGCTCGTCCACCTCGTAGCAGCACGCTCCGATATGGGGACCGATCACCGCAGCGACTTTTTTCGCGCTGCCCGTTCGCTCGCGCAGCGCGGCCATACACGCGTCGACGACACCACCCGCGAGTCCGCGCCAACCCGCGTGAACCGCTGCAACCAGCCGCCCGTCGTCGTCGGCCAGCAGGATCGGCACGCAGTCGGCGGTAACCACAGCGATGCGAACGCCGGGCTGATCGGATACCACCGCATCCGCTTCGGGCGGCGGCCCCTGCGCGGCAAATTGCTGCGCGCGGATGACCGAAATGCCGTGAACCTGGCGGGGGCGTCTCAAACCCGGAGGCCCCGCGAAGCCCCGCAAACCAAATCCGTGGTCGACCCCGAGGTGCGACAACAGCGGATGTCGCAGCGGCTCCGGAGCGCTCACAGGGGGTTGCCCTCCCGCCGCTCGAGCGCCGCGAGCAGATTCGCCAGGTCGCCGGGAAGCGGCGCCTCGAAACGCATGGATTTTCCGCTGCGCGGATGCGCAAAGCCGAGAACGGCCGCGTGCAGCGCCGGGCGCCCCAGGTCCAGCTCGCGCTCCCGAGAGCGCCCGTAGACGGCGTCGCCCACGATCGGCAGGCCAATCGAAGCCAAATGGACGCGGATCTGATGGGTGCGCCCGGTTTCGGGAAAAACGTCGAGCAGCGCGCTCTGGGACTTTGGAAAGCGCCGCGCGACGCGCCACACGGTCTGAGCCTCTCGCGACGCCGTCCCCCGCACCGACATTCGCTTGCGGTCTTTCGGATGGCGCCCAATCGCGCGATCGACGCGCCCCTCGTCGGCGCCGGGAGCGCCGCGAACGACCGCGCGATACACGCGCTCGATCGTATGCGCGTGAAACTGCTCCGAGAGCTTGCGATGCGCGTCGTCGCACTTGGCGGCGAGCATCACGCCGGAGGTTCCGCGATCGAGGCGATGGACGATTCCCGGCCTCTCGACGCCGCCGATCCCCGCAAGGTTGTCACAGTGGTGGAGCAGCGCGTGCACGAGGGTTCCGCTCGAGTGTCCCGCCGCCGGGTGCACGACCATTCCGGCCGGCTTGTCGATCACGATCAGATCGTCGTCTTCGTAGAGCACCGCGAGAGCGATCGCCTCGGGCTCGAGGGACGATTTGACGAGCTCGGGAGGCGTCACCGCGAGTGCGTCGCCCAGCTTCACGGACTGACTGGCTCGGTACGCGCAATCGTTGACGCGAACGCGATCCGCGTCGATCCAGCGCCGGGCCTGCGAGCGCGTAATTCCCACGATGGCCGAGAGTGCGGTGTCGAGTCGCTGGTCGGCCTGGAGCTCGCTGACGGTGAAGTGGAGGATTGTCATGGGGTACTGCGCGGCGACGCCGGGCAAATCTCAGCGGCTCTCGAAAAATCTCCCCTTGCGGCGCTCTCCGCGACCTTTGTCAAAGCGCTTCATGTAACTCGCCGCGACTTGTGTTCCGTCCAGCCCGACGCAGCTCGCGTAGGCGGTGACGAATCCCCGCACGTAGACGGGCGCTGGAAGGTCGGCAAACCGCTCGCTTTCGATGAACCGAAGATAGCTGGCGCTGATCTTCGTGATTCTCGCGATGTCCTCGATCTCCATGCCACTGCGGATACGGCAGTGCCTCAGGCGTTCGCCGTCGAAGTCGCCCGTGTCGTCATCGAAGCGCAAGAGTTCGCCCATCGCGTCCAGCAGCAGATTCGGGCTGATCGCCGAAGCGGCGGCCACCAGCGGCGCACTCGGCTCGGCGGGCGGCAGGTCTTGTCGCGGATCGAGATCCAGGGTCGCGTCGTACTGGCTCCTCATTCGATGGTCAGAGAGCGTGCGATAGGCGACTTCGATCCGCTCGCGGATCGCAGCAGCATCGCCCGGCTCGAAAACCGAGTAGCCGGCCAACGAGTCGTCGGCGTAGGTCGCCAGCGCCAGGCGATAGGCGCGCTCGATCTCCTCTCTCGTCGCGCCCGTCTGCGTTTCGAGGATCTCGTAGTAGTTCTGCTCGGAAAGCGGCTTCAAGACAGGGCTTCCGTGGGTTCGGCGACGGCTGCGTCGGATACCAACTTGCGCGCGATTCTCGAGATGTAGATCGCAGCGTCCGAGCGCGGATACACGTCGACGAGCGGTCGGCGCGCGCGAACGCTGTGGCGCGCAGATTCGTCGTGATTGACGTAACCGAGATATTCGGCCTCGATGCCAAAGATTTTTCTGCACACACTCTGGATCGAGAATCCCAATTTGATGTCGTCGGCGGTGCGAACGCCGTTGATGATCAAGCGCGGGCGAAACGCGCGCATCGTCTCGATGAACCGCGCGCCCTCGGTGGGGTCGAGCTCCTGGATTTCGCGCAAGAGATCGAGGGGGGTGCGAATCCCGCGGTCGTTGCGCTGATCCATCGCGGTCGTGACGATGTTTCGCATGTCGTGTGAGGCCATCGCCAGTCTCAAGCGGCGATAGAACGCGGCCCGCACGAACCCGTAGGCGTTCTCGATCGACGTGGGCTCCGGTGCGATCACGATCACGCCGTCATCGCCGATCATGAAGTAGTCCATCACCGCAGCGTGCGTGCCGGCCCCGAGATCGAAGAAGACGAAGTCGGCGTCGAGTTCGCGCAGCTCGCGCATCAGGCGAACGCGGCGAGATTGCGTCGGCTGGGGGATGGCCATGTTGCCATCAGTCGCCGCGATCAACTGGAGATTGGGGATCGGCGTGTCGAGGATCAGCTTCCCGAGGTCTTCTTCGCGTTGAGCGACAAAATCCGCAAGGCTGACTCGCGGCCTCGCGACACCCACGCAGGTGTGAAGGTTCGCACCCTCGAGGTCTCCATCGACCGCGATCACGCGGTAGCCGGATCGCGCGAGCGACGCAGCCAGGTTGGCAACGATGAAGCTCTTGCCCACGCCGCCCTTGCCCCCGCCAACGGCAATCAGGCGCGCGGGCTGACCCTCGCCGCGCTCCGATCGAGATTTGGCTGCGAGCTTGTTCAACGTGTCGCCCACCCTGGTGTCACTGGTTGGTGTCACTGGTGTCACCGGTACCCGCAAGCGGGCCCTAGTCGGAGCATCCCGCGCCTTGGCCGTTCTTTTCGACAATGCTCAAAAAGGGTCGCCACTCGTTGTAGCGCACACTGGCGCTGATGTGGTTCATCAGCGGCGCCCAACGGGGCCGCGCGGGGATCCGCTGGAGGCTGAGCCTTGCCTGTTGCGGGGTGCGTCCACCCTTTTGGCGATTGCATTCGACGCAGCTGCACACGACGTTCTCCCAGGTCGTTCGCCCCCCGAGCGATCGCGGGATCACGTGGTCGAGGTTGAGTTGCGAGCGGTGGGGCCTCTCGCCGCAGTATTGACACGTGAACTTGTCGCGAGCAAACACATTGACGCGGCTGTATCGCACATGGCGTTTGGGCACGCGGTCGAAACCTGGAAGCAAGATCACTCTCGGCACACAAACGGCCCCGCTCGGCGTCCCGACCGTCGCGTCGCGCTCGCGGGCGCGGCGGCGGCGCCAACTCTCGAAGTCGAAGGTTTCGTACTGTTCGTTCACGATCCGGGCGACGTTGCGGTAAACCAGCGCAAACGCCCGCCGCGCCGATGTCACATGAATCGGCAGATAGGAGCGATTGAGCACGAGAACGGTCGAATCCAGCACGATTTCAGCCGCTTATGCTACGAGAACGGCTCTGTTCAATCAACGCGACCGGGCTCCGCGAGCGCCAGGCCGACCGATCGCTCGATGGCATCCTCATCGCCGTCCAACAGCGTGCGAACGTCGAAGACCAGCGCGTCGGCGCGGACGCGCGCGATCACGGGGATCGGGCTGGCGCGCAGGCGCGTCGCGATTCGCTCCGCGCCCGCGGCGGCCCGCAGCACGACGACCCAGCTATCGAGTTCGAAACCCGGTATCGAGCCACCGCCCACGAAGGCGCGGTCGGGCTCGACCCGGATTTGCGCACAGCCGCCCGACGTCTTTTCGAGGCGCTCGGCGAGCGCGCGAGCGCGGGCCTCCAGCCGATCCAGGGGTTCCAGCAGCTGGCGCAGCACGGGGAGTTCGCGCTCGGCGCGACCCTCCAGATAGCAGTCGAGCGTCCAGTCCAGCGCCGCCAGAGTCAGTTTGTCGAGGCGCAGCGCGCGGGCCAGCGGGTTGACGCGCATGGCGTCGACGATCTCCCGCGAACCCAGGACCAGGCCTGCCTGGGGGCCGCCGAGCAGCTTGTCGGCCGAAAAGCAGACGGCATCCGCGCCGAGTTTCAGCCGCGCGGGAGCAAAGGTCTCCGCGGGAAGACCGCGCGCGCGCAGATCGATCAGCGTTCCACTGCCGAGGTCTTCGACGACGGGGATGCGCTTGTCACGCCCGATCTCCGCGAGCTCTGCGAGCGAGGTCTCGGCCACGAAGCCGCGCAATTCGAAGTTGCTGCGGTGGACCTTCAACAACAGCCCGGTGCGCGGTCCGACGGCTTGCTCGTAGTCGCGCGGATGGGTTCGGTTGGTGGTGCCGACTTCGACGAGCTCCACCCCGGCGCGCTCCACGATTTCCGGTACCCGGAACGAGCCGCCGATTTCGACCAACTCGCCCCGCGAGACGATCACCTCGCGGCCGCGCGCGAGCGTGTCGAGCACCAGCAAGAGGGCGGCCGCATTGTTGTTGACGGCGAGCGCGGCAGGAGCCCCGGCGAGCAGCGCGAGCTTCGAACACACGATCGCGAGCCGGTCGCCGCGGCGGCCGGTCTCGAGGTCGAGTTCAAGATTCGAGTAGCGGGCGGCCGCGGCAGCCGCGGCAGCTGCAGCCCCGGGCGCCAGCGGAGCGCGCCCGAGGTTGGTGTGAAGCGGAATTCCGGTCGCGTTGACGACTCGGCGCGGCTGGCCGCCACACAGGGCGGCAGCCAGCAAGGCAGCCCGCGCGCTCAGATCCTCCAACATCCGACCCGTCAATGCCTCGGATCCGCAATCCGAATCCGACAAGCGCTCGCGGGCCTCCGCGAGCGCGCGGCGAGCTCCTTCCAAGGTCGCCCAGCCTGGCAGACCGGATGCGCGGGCGCCGACCGCAGCGGCGAGTCGATCCACGGCCGGCAGAGCCCTGCGGGGATCAGGCTTGACCTCGGGGCTCCGATACATGACTCTCCTGGAAGTATTTGTTGGTGTGGTCCTGCGGGGATCTCGTTTCTCGGGTAGCACGACATTGTTGCTGAAAATCGACCACCCGTCGCGTGGATAGGTGATGTCGGAATTCCGCGACTCCTGAAACGACTTCGCAGGCGATCGAAATGAGAGCTGGACGGGCGGCGGGGCGCTGCACGGGGCTCGGGGAATCGATCGCGCGTCCACACCGTTGTGGGACTTACTGTGCGAGAAGACATTTTTGTTCGTGAATCTGGGAACTTAGAGCCTGTTCCCGCCCTGCTCGAGCCCAACCGGGCTTCGAGTACCGCTTAGCCCCGCCAGCGGTCCGCGATTTTGCGGACCGCCAAATAGGCACGAAATCCCGATTCCGGCTCGCCAAAGCCGAAGGGCGCGGCTCGCGGCTGCTTCGCCGGGGCGCGTGACCTTCGTAGGATCTGAGCAATGACGAACGAGATCGTGATCAATGCCTCGGTCGGGGAAACCCGCGTGGGGATCATCGAGCGCAACGTCTTCACCGAACTCCACATCGAACGCGAGGGTGAGCGCAACGTCGCCGGCACGGTCGCAAAGGGGCGCGTGACCCGAGTGCTGCCCGGCATGCAGGCCGCCTTCGTCGACGTCGGCCTCGAAAAAGCGGCGTTTCTCTACGCGGGCGACTACTACGACAGCTCGATGAAATCGAATGGGGCCGACGAGGCCCCCGGGCGCGGCCGCGGGCGAAACGGCAGTCGCCAGCAGCCGCCGAGCATCGACAGCCTGCTACGCGAGGGCCAGGAGATCGTCGTTCAAGTCGCGAAGGAACCGATCGGCAGCAAGGGCGCGCGGATCACTTCGCACATTTCGATCGCGGGTCGCCATCTCGTCGTCACACCGCTTTCGCCGCGGGTGGGCGTGTCCCGCCGCATCGAATCCGATCGCGAACGGCGGCGACTCCGAGAGATCGTTTCGCGAAGTCGGCCCGAAGGTCTCGGATTCATCATCCGAACCGCCGGTGATAACGCGACCGAGGCGGATCTCGAAGCCGACATCCGATATCTGACCGCGGTCTGGAATGACATTCAGCGCAAGCGGCAAGGCGCGAGCGCTCCATCCGCGCTCTACACGGAGCTCTCGTTGCCGCTGCGGGTCATCCGCGACTTCGTGAACAGCCAGACCAAGCGGATCGTGATCGACGACCGCCGCGTCTACGATGAGATGCAGGACTTCTTGACGCGTTTTGTCGCGGATCCGAAGCCAAGACTGGAACACTATCAGGGCGCGCTTCCGATCTTCGATCACTTCAACATCGAGTCGTCGATCGACGCCAACCTCGGCAAGAAGATCTTCCTCAAGTCCGGCGGACATCTCGTGATCGACCAGAGCGAGGCGCTCACCGCGATCGACGTCAACACCGGGCGCTTCGTCGGGAAACGCGACCTCGAGGAAACGGTATTGCGAACGAACCTCGAAGCGGTGAAGGAGGTCGTGTATCAGCTTCGCTTTCGGAACATCGGCGGCATCATCATCATCGACTTGATCGACATGGAAAGCGGAGAAAACCGCAACAAAGTCTACAGCGCGCTGCAAGAAGCGCTGAAGCAGGACAAGGCGAGGACGAACATCCTCAAGATCTCCGAACTCGGTCTCGTCGAAATGACCCGCAAGCGAACCCGGCAAAACCTCGTCCAACAGCTCTGCGAATCGTGTGCGAATTGCGAAGGGCGTGGCTACGTGCTCTCGAGCGAAAGCATGGCCCACAAGGTGCTGCGCGAAATTCGCAAGGATCTGCCGCGGTTTTGCGGTCGACAGATCGCGATCAGCGTCAACCCGCGCGTCGCGGAGGTCCTGCTCGCCCGCAGCTACAAGGCCTGTGCGGACCTCGGTGCAGAACTCGGCCGAGAGATCGAAGTCCGCGGCCAACCTGGACTTCACCAGGAGCAGTTCGAAGTGACCGCCCTCGACACCGGCCCCCCGGTTTCCATACCCCTTCAGTGGCTCGGGTTTCCGCCCGCGCGCGCGATCGCAGCGGCGCCGGACGCAGCTGCGAGGATCGAGGCCGTCGACCCGTCGGAGGAGTGGGCGGTAGAGCAGCCGATGGAGCATCCGCAGGAATACTGGGTGAGCCCGCTGGCGGCCTCCGAGCCGGACGCGCTTGCAGAAGCTCTGCTGGAAGCCCTGCCACTTGCTCTACCGGCGGCCGCTTTGGAATCGGCGGCCGCTTTGGAATCGGCGGCCGCTTTGGAATCGGCGGCCGCTTCAGAATCCGACGCCGAGGTACGGACGCCCAGAAAGCGCCGATCGAGAGCCAGTGCGCCGATCGCGGCTCGAAGCGCCGGAGACGACGTGGACGAGCCGATCGCGGATCGGGCCTCGGCCGTCGAGATGCTTGACTTGGAAGCGGAAACCCCGATACTGCCTCCTCCCACAAAGGTGGAAGAGTCGTAATGTACGGGGTGGAAAAGTCGTAATGTACGAAGTGGAAGAGTCGTAATGTACGCCGTCGTCCGGACGGGCGGAAAGCAACTCCGGGTGGAGCCCGGGGTCGCAGTCCGCGTGGAGAAACTCGAGGGATCCGTTGGCGACCGCGTCGAACTCGGCGAGGTCCTGCTGGTGGGTGCCGAGGACGGCGCGAAAATCGGCGCACCGCTCGTCGACGGCGCCAAAGTCGTGGGAACCATCACCGCGCAGGGCCGCGGGCCGAAGCTCACGATCTTCAAGTTCAAGCGGCGCAAGAATTATCACCGGAAGGCGGGGCACCGGCAGTCGTACACCGAAATCCGCGTGGACAAGATCGAGGCTTGATCGATGGCACATAAAAAGGGACAGGGCAGCTCGCGGAACGGCCGGGACAGCAAAGGGCAGCGGCGCGGAGTCAAGGTTTTCGCGGGCCAAAGCGTGACGGCGGGCTCGATCCTCGTTCGCCAGCTCGGCACGAAGATCCATCCGGGCCGCAACGTCGGCCTCGGTCGGGATTACACTCTCTTTGCGCTTTGCGACGGCGTGGTCGACTACGGCAAGTCCCGTGGGCGCGTTGTCGCGCAGGTCGCAGCGAACCACTAGCGCTCTCGTTCATCCGCGGCGCTGATTCGGTGGCGTGCGGTCGTAGACCATGAATCCCAATGAATCGTTCATCGACGAGGCGACGATCTCTGTCCGCGCCGGCGACGGTGGAGACGGCCGTGTGGGCATGCGGCGCGAGAAGTTCGTACCGCGCGGCGGCCCCAACGGCGGCGACGGCGGACGCGGCGGCGACGTCATAATCACGGCCGATCGCAATCTATCGACGCTCTGCGACCCGCGAATGCGCCGCGAGATCCGCGCCGAATCCGGACACAAGGGCGGCACCTCGAATCGGACGGGGCGCGACGGCCTCAGAGCCGAGATTCGCGTCCCCGTCGGAACGATCGTCTACGACCTCGATTCCGAAGCCGAGAACGAAGTCGTGGTCGATCTGTCCAAGGACGGCCAGAGCGTGCTGATCGCCCGCGGCGGGTGCGGCGGACGCGGCAACGCGAGGTTTGCGACCGCAACGCGGCAGACTCCGGATTTCGCAGAGCCGGGGCAGAAGGGCGAGTTTCGAAAGTTGCGACTCTCGCTGAAGTTGCTCGCGGATGTCGGCCTGGTGGGTTTCCCGAACGCGGGCAAGTCCACGCTGCTCAGCCGCATTTCCGCGGCTCGGCCGCGTGTCGCCTCGTATCCGTTCACGACCCTGACGCCTTCTCTCGGTGTCGTCGAGGTCGGCGAGCGCCGCATCGTCGCAGCCGATATCCCGGGCCTGATCGAAGGCGCCAGCGAGGGCATCGGACTCGGCCACCGCTTCCTGCGGCATATCGAGAGGACGCGCGTAATCGTGCATCTTCTCGACGCGGCCAGCTTCGTCTTCGAGTCCGTCGATCTCGTGGAACGCTACGAAGCCATCCGGCAGGAACTCGGCTCCTACAATCTCGACCTGCTCGAGCGCAGAGAGCTGGTGGTGCTGAGCAAGATCGATCTGGTGATCGATCCCGACGCCCTCGATCCCGTCGAGGCGGAACTCTCGCGGCGGGGTCTGCGCGTGTTTCGGCTCTCGTCGGCGACAGGAGCCGGTGTGGAACCCCTGCTCCGCGCGATGGTCCAGACTCTGGACGAGGCCATTGCAGCTGAGGTCGCACGGATGGCGGAGGTCGCATCGTGAGCGCAAAAAAACCGGGCATTCGCAGCGCCGCCGCGGAAGCGCGCCGGATCGTCGTCAAGATCGGGAGCAGCGTTCTGACCCGGGACGGCGAGCTGCAATCGCGGGTATTCAGCGAAGTCTCCCGCCAGGTCAGCCAGCTTTTCGACGCGGGGCGCGAAGTGGTGATCGTTACCTCGGGAGCCATCGCGATTGGCTCGCGGGAACTCGGTTGGAAGCACGGCGACCGATCGGTTCCCGAGAAGCAGGCGGCCGCCGCCGTCGGGCAGATCGGCCTGATCGAACAATATCGTCGGCGATTTGCGCGCCGAGGGCGCCGCGTCGCGCAGATCCTCGTCACCCGCAGCGGACTCGACGATCGCGAGCGCTTCATCAATGCGCGACACACGCTGCTCGAGCTGCTGCGGATCGGCGTCGTTCCGATCGTCAACGAAAACGACACCGTGGCGACCGAAGAGATCCGCTTCGGCGACAACGACAACCTGTCGGCGACGGTCGCCAACCTGATCGGCGCCGACATGCTCGTCATCCTCACGGACGTCGACGGACTGTATCGCGAACGTCCCCGCGCCGGCACGAAGCCGAAACTCTTCGATGTCATCGAGCGCGTGACACCAGAGATCGAGAGCGCCGCCGGCGGATCGACGAGTGCATTTGGGCGCGGCGGCATGATGACCAAGCTCGAAGCCGCTCAGGCCGCGGTGCGGTGCGGTGCGACGACAGTTCTGTGCAACGGAAACCTCCGCAATGTACTCCTGCGTGTCGCGGCCGGCGACGCGGTGGGTACGATGTTCACGACCCGCAACCGACTCGCAAGTCGCAAGCACTGGCTGGCGTTTACCACTCGGACGCACGGCGAATTGGTGCTCGACGACGGAGCGGCGCGCGCGATCGCGAGTCGGGGCAAGAGCCTGCTACCGGCCGGCATCGTCGAAGTACGCGGGAAATTTCGGGTCGGAGATCCGGTCGCATGCGTCGATCAACGCGGTCGTGTGATCGCTCGCGGCCTGACCGCCTATGCGTCCGATGCCGTCGAGCGCATTGCGAGGCGCCCGACGCGGGAGATCACTCAGATGCTAGGATATTCGAACGGAGACGAGGTCATCCATCGCGACGATCTGGTCATGCTCGAGGATGCCTCCGACTGAATCCCTCGCGAGGGCACACCAGATGAACCTACAAGATCAGGTGATCGATCTCGCTCGCAGAGCGCGGGACGCCTCCGCGCGCGTCGCCGAACTTTCTACCCGCGAGAAGAACGCCTGGCTGATGTGCTGCGCAAAGCGGCTTGGCGATGCGAAAGTCGAGATTCTCGCTGCCAACGCGGTCGACCTCGAACGGGCCGCGCGGTCCGGGATTTCGGGCCCCATGCTCAAGCGACTCGAACTCGCCGAGGGCAAATGGAGCGACATGGTCGCGGGGCTGCGCGACGTTGCGGCCCTACCCGACCCGATCGGAAGGGTGGAGTCCGCGCTGGTGCGACCGAACGGCCTCGAGGTCGGACGCATGCGCATTCCCCTTGGCGTAATCGGAATCATCTACGAATCCCGGCCGAACGTGACGGTGGATGCAGCCGCGCTCTGTGTAAAGGCCGGCAATGCGGTGATCCTTCGCGGCGGCTCCGAGGCGATCGAAACAAACCGCGCGCTCGCGGTCCAGCTCCGCGCAGCCGCCACCGAGTCCGGCGTTCCGGAAGATGCGGTCACGATCATTCCGCAGACCGACCGCTCGGCGATCGACACGCTGCTCGGCCTCGATCAATACATCGATCTGATCATCCCGCGTGGTGGACCGGAATTGATCCGAATGGTGACCGAGAAGTCACGAATTCCCGTCGTGAAGCACGACGCCGGGGTGTGTCATGTCTTCGTCGATGCCAGCGCGGATCCGGAGATGGCGACTCGAATCGTGGTAGATTCGAAGATATCGCAGATGGAGGCCTGCAACGGTCTCGAAACCCTTCTCGTCCACCGCGATGCGGCGACGACCGCAATGCCGCGCATCCTGAAAGCCCTGCACGAGCAAGGCGTAGAGCTGCGGGGCTGCGCGAAGACCTGCGAAATCTTTGGCGACGCCGTGCCAGCCAGCGACAGTGACTGGGCGCAGGAGTATCTGGCGCCGATCTTGGCGGTGCGCGTCGTCGATGACATCGACGCCGCCATCGGCCACATCCGACGCTACGGGTCGAACCACACCGAGGTGATCGTCACGCGGGATTACGCCAACTCTCAGGCATTCCTGCGGCGGGTCGACTCCTCGACGGTTGGCGTCAACTGCTCGACGGCCTTCGCCGACGGATATCGATTGGGTCTCGGCGCAGAGATCGGCATCTCGACCTCGAAGATCCACGCCTACGGGCCGATGGGACTCGAGGGGTTGACGACGCTCAAGTTCGTATTGCGTGGAGATGGTCAACTCCGAGAATGACCGAGACCCGCGCTCGTATCGGAATTTTCGGCGGAACCTTCAACCCCGTCCACATCGGCCACCTTCGGGCCGCCGAAGAGGTCGTGGACGCGTTACAGCTTGAGCGCATGATCTTCGTTCCGTCAGCGGATCCGCCCCACAAGGCCGACATTCTGGGTGATCCGATGGCTCCGGCGAAACTCCGCCTGGAGTGGGTGCGGCTGGCGACTCGCGACAATCCCCGTTTCGAAGTCGACGCGCTGGAAGTCGAACGCGGCGGCGCATCCTATTCGGTGGAAACACTGCGAACCATCGGCGAGCGGATCGCGCCCGAGAAGCCGGTCTTCGCGATCGGGCAGGATGCTTTCGTCGAGATCGACTCCTGGAAGCAACCGGAGAAGTTGTTCGAGTTGGCACACTTCGCCGTCATCACGCGCCCTCCGGTCCCGCTGGTTTCGCTCGCGCCTTGGCTGCCTCGCTGCATCCGAGAGTTCGTCGAACCCGATCCAGCCGGAGTCGTCGCGCTGCATCGTCTAGCGGGCACCTGGATTCGACTCGTCGAAATACCAGCGCTCGACATTTCCTCGTCGGAGATTCGCGCTCGCCTTCGAGACGGAGATTCGGTGCGCTACCTGCTCCCGCCGGCCATCGAGAAAGCGATCGAAAAGAGCGACGTCTACCGTGACCGCGAAGGAGGCTACGGCAGATGACAGGCTTGGATCGACTCGCGAAGGCCGCGCTCGTCGCCGAAGCCGCCCACGAGCGCAAGGCGGATGACCTGGTCGGACTCGATGTCCGCAAGATCAGTTCTTTCGCCGACACCTTCATCATCGCGACGGGAACTTCAGATAGGCACGTGCGCTCGATCGCTGACGCCGTCACTGCTGCCCTCAAGGTCAGCGGCGACCCGCCGATGGGCATCGAGGGTTACGACGAGGGCCGCTGGGTGTTGATTGACTGCGGCGACACTATCGTGCACATCTTCCAGCGCGAAATTCGCGAACACTACGACCTCGAACGCCTGTGGAGCGACGTGCCCGCTCTAGAATTAGAGGCTGCGGCTCGGAACGTGGGCACGTGAGCGCGCCGGTCGTACTCGTCGTTCTCGACGGCTTTGGGATCGGTGACGGCGGGCCGGCCGACGCGACCGCGCTCGCCAAGACGCCTTTTCTCAGCAATGCGCGCGCCAGCTATCCGACGGTGCGGCTCGAGACATCGGGCGCATCCGTCGGGTTGCCGCCCGGCCAGATGGGAAATTCCGAAGTCGGCCATATGACGCTGGGCGCTGGCCGTGTTTGCGATCAGGACATTCAACGGATTTCCCGAGCGATGGCCGGCGGACTGCTCGCTGGCAACGCGGCCATCCAGTCTGCGATCGCCGCTGTCGAGCGGACGGGAGGGACGCTCCACCTGATGGGGCTGCTGTCCGACGGCGGCGTTCACAGCGATATCGATCAGCTCATTTCGCTGATCGATCACCTCGCGAGCCGGGGCGTTCGGCCCGCGATCCACGCGTTCATGGACGGGCGCGATACGCCGCCGCAATCGCGCAGCCAGTTCATGCGTGCGCTGCTCTCGAATCTGGAGCGGACGGGAGGCCACGTTGCGACCGTAACCGGCCGTTACTACGCGATGGATCGCGATTCTCGATGGGATCGAACCCAAAGAGCCTACGACGCGATCGTATGCCGCGAGGGCCACACCGCCGCGGATCCGATCAGCGCGGTCGAGCAGGCCTACCTCCGCGGCGAGGGCGACGAGTTCATTCAGCCCACCGTGATCGACGGGGGTGCGCGACTTGCCGACGGAGACGCGGTGATCTGCTTCAACTTCCGCGCCGACCGGGTAAGGCAGATCACCAACGCGCTCACCGGCGCGAGCCCGGAGCAGTTCGCAGAGCAGCTCGAACGGAGAATGGCTCCGAAACTTTCCGCTTACGTGTGCTTCACGGAGTACGATGCCCGCTTCGGCCTTCCGGTCGCTTTTCCGTCGGAAGTTCCACGCAACGGACTCGGTGAAATCATCGCCAGGGCGGGATTTCGGCAACTGCGCGCCGCAGAGACCGAGAAATACGCCCACGTGACATTCTTCTTCAACGGCGGACTCGAGCAGCCCTTCCCCGGTGAAGATCGCGTGCTCATCCAATCGCCGCGCGACGTCGCGACCTACGACGGCAAGCCCGAGATGAGTGCCGTGAAGCTGACCGAAGAAGTCATTCGCCGGATCGAGAGCGGCAATTACGCGTTCATCCTGATCAACTACGCCAATCCCGACATGCTGGGACATACCGGCATTCTCGGCGCCGCCGTCAAGGCGGTCGAAATCGTCGACTCGGCGCTGAAACGACTGACACAAAGCGTTCTCGCGCATTACGGTGCGCTCTTGATCACGGCGGATCACGGCAATTGTGAGCTGATGCTGAATCCGGAAACCGGTGAGCCGCACACCGCCCACACCACCAACCCCGTTCCCCTGTTCTGGATCGCCGAGAACGCCGTCGGTCGGCGCCTGCGCGATGGCGGGCTGGCGGACCTCGCACCAACCGTGCTCGATCTCATGGGACTACCCAAGCCCGACGAGATGACCGGCCGCAGTTTGATCGTCCACGACTCCTGATCGCGGCGGCGCGGCGGCGCCAGTGGCCGAGCAGCGTGTTTTACCCCATCGCGGTCCTGCGGAGAGAACTGCCGTGCGAATGCGGACTACAGCGGATGGTGTCACTCGAAGAGCCTCGGAACTGTTGCGCGGCGCACTCGAATTGCTGCTTCCGCCGACTTGTGGCGCCTGCAGCGCGCGCGTGAACCCGGCCGCCTCGCTGTGTCCGAACTGTGATCGACGGCTGGAGCGAATTGCGATCGGCAGCTGCCCGCTGTGCCAGGAAGCGCCGTCGGCGACCGGCGGCAATCTCTGCGCGAGCTGCGAGGCGGCGAACTCGCCGCTCTCCGCGTGCTTCGCCGCGATCCGGTTCGAGGGCGATGCAGTCGATTGGATTCACCGTTTCAAGTATCCGAAGAAGGGGTTGCGGGGACTCGATTCCACGCCCGCGTCGGTGGTTGGTGCGATGCTGCGAGACGCTGCGGACCTTGCACGCGGACAGCTACCCGATTGGATCGTACCCGTGCCGCTCCATCCGAGGCGGCTGCGAGCGCGCGGCTTCAATCCCGCTGCCGTACTCGCGCGGCGCCTGGCTCGAGATCTCGGTGTCCGCTGCGAACCCGTCGCGCTTCGGCGAACGCGAGACACCCCGAGCCAGACGGGCCTCGATCGCGGCGAGCGGCGCCGCAACGTACGCGGTGCGTTTGGGACACGTCGCGGGCTGATCGCTCCAGAACGAATCTGGCTCGTCGACGATGTGGTGACGACGACCAGCACGCTGGTCGAAGCGGCGGTCGCGCTGAGAGCCGCCGGCGCCCGCGCGGTCATCGGACTCTGCGCGGCTCGAGCGCTCTCGACCGAAACGCCTGTCCGTCGCTGAAGCGGATTCCTCGAAGAATCCGTCGATCGGGTTGCCTTCGATGGATTGCGCGCTCGGATGCGGCCGAAGCGCCGCGATCACGCGCGGCTTTGATCGACGGTTTCTCGAATGACGCGGCGAAGCCGATCGGGGTCGACGGGCTTCTTGAACAACACGTCGTTCAAGCCCTCGAGTTTGCTGCGCTTGATGATGTGATCCTTGTCGTAGTGAAATGCGGTCATCATCAACACGGGCAGATCGGGATAACGCTCCCGGATCGCCGTGAAGAGTTCGTAGCCGTCCATTTCCGGCATCACGACATCCGTGAGAACCACGTCGAACGTCGACGCTTCGAATTTCCGCAAACCTTCGGCGCCGTCGCTCGCGGTCTCGACCACACAGCCCTCCGCGGCGAGCATCTCCTCGATCGAGCGGCAGATCCCCAGATCGTCATCGACCACGAGGATCCGGATGTCCTTGAGTTCCGGTCCGTCGGAGGGCTTGGCGCGTGGGCCCCGGAGGTCGATCATCCGCGTCGGCCCGATGTAGCGCGTCGTCGCATAGTTCTCGGTCTCGACCATCTCCTCGACGCGGCTCAGGATGCTGGAGATCCGGGTGACTTCGCGGCGGATTCCGTGGAGGCGTTCGAACTCCACCGAGCAGTCCCCGTCACCAGCGAGTTTGTCGATGTCGCGCCCGAGTAGATCCAGCAGATTGAGGATGACCGCGAGTGGATTGTTGATCTCGTGGGAAAGACCGACCGCGACCTCGCCGAGCGTCGCGAGCTTGTCCTTCCTGAGAATTTCCCGCAGATCCTTCGCGTAGCCAATCGTCCCATCCGGCTCGCCGGATTCGTCATAGGTGATGGTCGCCGACATCGCAACCGGGATCTCCAGGCCGTCTTTGGAGAGGAAGGTCGTTTGAAACGTCTCGACGATCCCGGCGCCGCCATGATCGGGGCGACGCATTGCCTGCATGACGCGCTTGGCTTCATTGACATCTGGATAGACGGTCGCGACGAATTTCCCGAGAATCTCCTCCTCGGTGTACCCGAGGCTGCGGCTCGCCCCGTCGTTGTAATAGACGATGCGCCCTCGCCGATCGGTCGCGACGATGATGTCGGTCGACCGCGAGATCAAGCCTTGGAGTTTCTCTTTCGAGAGCGACATCGCGCAAGAAGCCTAAACCGACCACTGCCCGCGAGCAATAGCCCGCAGCCTGCTGCGGCGCCGACGCGATCAAGCGCCGAGCAGCGTCGCCAGCTTGGGGGCGAACATCGCACAAAGCGCGAAGGCCGCGATCGGAAACACGATCCGGTTGGACACTCGTCAGATCCGGTTGGGCATTCGTCAGTCGTCGTCAAGCAATCGACATCAGCAACTGCCCGGACGCAGCCTCGGACCCTTCACTCACGGCGATCTCTTTCACGATCCCAGAAACAGGAGAGGTGATGTCGTTTTCCA
Source organism: uncultured Spirochaetales bacterium (assembly GCA_964494795.1). GTDB lineage: Bacteria > Myxococcota_A > UBA9160 > UBA9160 > SMWR01 > JACZVU01. The sequence goes on from CAZBSV010000187.1 coordinate 37,482, forward strand.
TCTTCATCGCCTCGAGTTTCAGCACGACCTGATCGACCGAAACCATATCGCCAACCTTGACATGAATCGCGATGATCATTCCCGGGATCGGCGCGACGATCATGCCGTCCCCAGACGCCGCCGAGTCGAGCGAGGCCGCGCCGTACATCGTCGATCCTGGATGGCGCGCGATGGAATCCGGAATCGCTCCGGATGACGCGTGCCGGGCCGCAACCTGCTCGCTGCCCGTGAATTCAACGTGGAATTTTTGGCCGTCGATCGTGACGACCGCGCCTCCGGTCGCCTTGTCGACGACCGTCGCGATGTATTCCGCACCCTGACTCTTGATCCTGTACGTCGCCATTCCTCGCCCCACCGCCTGCGGGAAAAACCCGCTCTGGCGGATCACGCTACCGGCGAAACGCTGCGATCTGCTGCATCCGACGCGCGCTCGACCAGCTCGATGATTGGACGAGCGGCGCTGTGATCGTTTGGCGCCCGCGATGGTACGCATACGCAGCCATCGCGACTTGCAAAAGGGACTCTTCCGGGGCCTCGCTCTTCGCTTCCCGCGCGCGAGCATCCGAAAGCGCCGCAGGCGCGACTTTCGTCGCAGCGCTCGCTTCGAGCCGCGGGCGGCCGAAAATGCGCGTCGTCAGCGTGATCATGCCGACCAGGGCCGCCAGGGCACAGAAGAGCGTGCTCATACCGACCAGGTTCATCGAGAGCCCATCGATCACTGGTGCATCCACGCGAATCCCCCCGCGGAGGTTCGTTGCGATCGAGAGGAGTCAACGGAGCCGTTCGCCGTTGATCCAGGTGGTTCGGTGTACCAGATGCGCCAGCTCGGTTGCAACATTGCACCTGCAAAGCTGAATTCGGCTACTCGACACCCTGTTCGGCGAGCCAGCGCTCGGCGTCGATCGCCGCCATGCAACCTGTGCCCGCGGCCGTCACGGCCTGTCGATAGACGGGATCCATTGCGTCTCCGCATGCGAAGACACCCTCGATGTTCGTGCGGCTCGTGCCCGGCGCGACCGAGATGTAGCCGACCGGGTTGAGGTCGATCTGATCCCGGACGAGCTTCGTGTTGGGCTCGTGGCCAATCGCGATGAACACGGCCTCGACGGGCAGCTCGCGGCGCTGATCCGTCTTCAGATTCCGCGTCCGCACTCCGGTAACGAACGCATCTCCGATTACTTCATCGACCGCCGAGTCCCAGACGAATTCGATCTTCTCGTGCTTGCGCGCGCGTTCTTGCATGATCTTGGACGCGCGCAGTGAATCCCTGCGATGAATGATGAACACCTTCGTCGCAAATCGGGTCAGGAAGAGCGCTTCTTCGAGAGCGGTATCCCCCCCGCCCACGACCGCCATGGCCTTGCCGCGGAACAGTGCACCGTCGCAGGTTGCACACGCTGACACACCCTTGTTCATCAAGCGCTGTTCCGATTCGATCCCCAGCCACTTCGCAGAGGCGCCCATCGCTAGGATCACGGCATCGGCGGTAAACGAGCGTTCGGCAGTCTTCAGCCGAAAGCGACGCGACGAACAATCGATCTCGGTGGCGTCCTCCATGATGATCGTCGCACCGAAGCGTTCGGCCTGCTTCTGGAACAGCTCCATCATTTCCGGACCGGTCACACCCTCTGGAAAACCTGGGTAGTTCTCCACATCGGTCGTCAACATCAACTGTCCACCGAACTGGAGACCCGCGATGACCAATGGCTCGAGCTCTGCACGCGCGGCGTAGATCGCCGCCGTGTATCCGGCGGGACCGCTACCCACAATGACGATGCGGCGGTGTTCGGAAACCTCGCGCGCGTTCGCGGCTCGACCTCGTACGCGATCGAGGAGCGGATCGAGTTTGCGCGCGCCCTCCAGGGCAGCAAGATCGTCGAAGCCGCCGACATGGGTTTCGCCGATGAAGATCTGCGGCACCGTCATGCGCCCGCTGCGCTCGATCATTTCTTCGCGACGTCCCGCTTCCGCTTCGATGTCGATTTCAGTCCATTCCATTCCCTTGGACCGCAGGAGCTGCTTGGCCATCGTGCAATACGGGCAACTTGTTTTTGTGTACATCACGATCGACATTGCGAGCACCTCGCTCGAGCCGCATCCGGGCGCCTTTGTATCAGGATCGCGAGAGGCGACTCACTCATCAATAGCGCGCGTACGCGATCAGGCGCTCGAATGAGCGCTCCCAGTCTCCCTCCCAGCACTCGAGCACGACTTGACCGGGACTCTTTTCGAGCGCGAGCTGCGCGAAGATCGGATCCAGGAATCCCGACTCGTCGGGCGCCAGCGCGCCCGCGTGGCGGATCCGCACGAGGCCGCCGCGCGCGATCTCGGCGAGTTCGCGCGCGAGTCCGAGAATCGGTCGCCCCGCGTAGTGGGCCGCCAGCCCGCGGCGGGAAACCGCTTCCATGGCGGCCTCTCGCTCGGCTTGGGTCGCGTCGACGAGATTCGCGGCCGCTTCCCGGGCGCTGGCATCGTACAGGATGCCCTTCCAGAGTGCGGGCAACGAGCAGGTGAGTCCCGGCGGCACCGCGTCGGCGCAGCGAACCTCGATGAACTGCTTCACCCGAACATCGGGAAAGAGCGTGGTGAGGTGGAGGTCGAAATCCGCGAGCGTGGCGCGTTCAGCACCACGCCCGTTTGCGAGAAACTGACGAAATGTCATGTCGTGGGCCGGCTCGTAGCGCCCGTCGCGCACGAGGAAAAACATCGGAATGTCGATCGCCCACTCGACATAGCGCCGGTAGCCGAAATCGGGTTCGAACGCGATCGGCAGCATTCCACAGCGATCCGGATCCGTATCCGTCCAGGCGTACAAGCGCTTCGACACGAAGCCGTTGGCTTTTCCCTCGGAGAGACTCGAGTTGGCGAAGATTGCCGACACGATGGGCGAGATGATGAGTGCCGTTCGCAGCTTGTCCACCATATCCCGCTCAGATTGGTAATCGAGATTCGCCTGGACGGTTGCGGTCGAGAACATCATCATCAATCCGCGCGAACCGCGCGTCGGCAGATAGCGGCTCATGATGCGATAGCGCTCCTTGGGCATCCTGGGCAGCTGTTCGACGCTGTGGATTGGATGCATGCCGAGCCCTAGCCATACGATGTCGAGCGGCTCGGAAGCGCTGCGAACCAACTCGAGGTGGGCGCTAAACTCCGCGCAGGTCTCGTGTATCGTTCGCAGCGGCGCCCCAGAGAGTTCCAGCTGCCCACCCGGCTCGAGCGTGATGCTCGCGCCAGCGCGCTGCAGCGAGACGATGCTTCCCCCCTCGAAGCTGGGTTCCCAACCGCCGCGTTCAGCAATTCGCTCCAACAACACGCCGATCCCGCGAGCTCCCGAGAATTCGATCGGACTCAGGCTCGTTCCGTGGAGCCCGAGTTTTTCGTGCTCGGTTCCGACCCGCCACTTCTCCGGCGGCTTCTCACCCGCGCGGAGAAACGCAACGAGATCCTCGACGGACTCGACGGGAAGCGGAAGTGTCTTCGTCGTCCCGCTCACCCCGCGCCCTCGCCAATGCCGTAGAGATCGGGTTGCACGAATGCGACGAGCGCACACAAAACGCCATGGCGCGCGTATTCGGCGCGCGGCAACACGCCGTTGCTCAAGCGACCGATGTTTCCGCTGCTCAGCGCTGACGGCTGCGGGAACGATTCACCTCGTTGGGCTTCCCAGAGCCGGTCGAAGGCCGCGCCAATCGGTTCGCGATCGCGCGCGGCGGGCACCGAACACGCGGGCGGATATCCGAAAGCCGAGGAAAAACCCAGTGATGTCCGCTCGCCGTCGGTGATCGCCACACAGCCGATGTTCAGGTGCGAGATCGCTTCGCCCGCATCTCCTATCGGCAACGGCACCAGTCCGTCTTCGATTCCGACGCCCAGATCGCATTCGGCTCCCTGCAGCGCGGCCGCCGCGCGGTTGCGCGCACCGCGAATGATCTCCGCGAAGCCGACGGGTTGATCGGACACGCCGCTCGCCACCGCTACACCCTGGATCTCGGCTCGAGGCGCGTATGCGCCGATGGCGCTTCGCACCGCGGCGAGTTTAGGCTCGTTGACCGAGCCGACCCGCACGCGTCGAACCGCGGCTAGCGGATGCTCGCGCGATATGCGCGTCACGGAGTGGCAGCCTTTCGCTCGCCCGAAGCTCCGCCGAGGCGTTCGAGACGCACAGCGCAAGGGATCGCGGGGGGGATTCGATTCATCGCGGATGGAACTTACCTGTACGCCGGCCCGCCGACCACACCGGACGTCGACTGGGAGCCCGGCAAAGGCCGCGCGGGCTGAATATCTTGGGTTTAGAGGGCCTCGTCGGAGGCGACCAGGCTGCCGGAGTCGAGCGCCGCGAGCAGCGTGTCCCGGTAGGCCTGGAAGTTCTGCTTGAACTCGTCGACAAGCGGGGGTCCGGCCGGGGCCGGCAACTGGATCGGGTTCACGTACTTGCCGTCCTTCGCGACCCGGAAGCAGACGTGCGGGCCGGTCGACAACCCCGTGCTCCCCACGTAGCCGATGACCTGCTTCTGACCCACCGGCTGTCCGACGCGGAGTCCGTCCGAAAATCGCGAGAGGTGGCCGTAATAAGACACGTAGCCGTCGTCGTGGCGAACCTTCACCAGGTTGCCGAAACCACCCGCCCAACTCTTGTAGATCACCTCTCCGCGCGCGACCGCAAAGACCGGGGTTCCCGTGGGCGCCGCGTAATCGATTCCCTCATGCGGACGGCTGATCTTGAGGATCGGGTGACGACGCGCCATCGAGTACTTCGAAGTCACGCGCGCATAGCGCACAGGGGCCATCAAGAACTGGCGCTCGACCAAGCTTCCGTCGGGCCGGTAATAGCCACCGCGCCCTTTTTCAGATTCGAAATACACCGCCGTGTGTTGACCCGCGGCACCGCCATAGCGGGCAGCAAGGATTCGACCGGGGCGGACGAAGACCTCTTTTCCGTCGCGGCCGGTGCGGAACAACTGCTCGTAGAGGATCCGAAACTCGTCGCCTGTCCGAATCATCCGCGAGAAATCGACGTCGTAGGCGAAAACATCAGCGAAGTCGCTCGCGATCTGTGGCTCGCCGCCCAGGTCCGTGATCGCGCCATACAGGCTGGAGGTGACGATCCCCGCGATCATCGTCGGGCGCGAAATGAGTTCGGCCTCGTTACGCGCCACCGAGTAGCTGCCGTCTGCGCCGCGCAGCAGCTCGTAGCCGACGATCGGCGAGATGCGATAGCGGAAGGACTCGACCCCTCCCTGGTCGTCCTGAACCAGTCGATAGCTGTGGCCGGGTTGGGAACGGCGGAAGTCGAAGTGACCGATCATCTGCCGCGCAATTTGATCGACGACCCGCGCACCGACGCCCTGAGCGGCCAACGAGCGCGCGATGGTGTCTCCACGCTCGAGCACGCCTTCGATGGTCCTCACCGGCGCGGTTTCGGAAACCGCGGCAGGCGCTTGAAATTCGACTTTCACAAACGCAGAAGGTGGTTGGACGTCGGCTTTCAGATCTGCCGAAGGCGCCTGCATTTCGCTTGTCGAAGACGCGGGGGGTGCTTCGCGGTCGGCTTTCCGCGTGGAAAACGCGATCGCAGTGTCCGGGCTCGACGAAGTGTGCTGCTGGGTGATCGGCTCAGCGAGTTGCGCGAAGATCGCTTCGTCGGCGGCTGCGCGATCGGAGTGGCGCGCGGCGCTCGACGAATCGAGTACCGAAACACCGACCACCAAAGAGGCCACCAGGCACGTCAGTGCCCCCGCAAGAACGAAAACGAGGGCGGGGGATCGCCGACTCGAAGAGGGTCGGTTCGTGGGCATGCGGCAGGATCCCCCCCAACGACCGCAATGCGAGGTCGACCATCTTCCCCGCAATCGCGCTGCGCGCCTATAGTTAGCTTTCGCCGGCCCGCAATGCACGGCATTATCGGCAGACCGATGCAACTCACGGAAGATCATTCGATGCATTTCATAACAGCGTTTCTCCCCCAAGGGGACGAGTCATCAGATCACTTCGCCAGTTCGGCGCCAAGTCACCCACTGCGCTGTCGTTCCTCGAGATTCCGGAAGCGATTCCGGATGTCTGCGCGCACGGACTGGATCGAAATTGCGGTGTTTTCGCTACTCCTTGGTTGTTTTGGCTGCGCGACACCCAGCGGCGAGTCGAAACGAGACCCGGGCGATTTCGAGCACATGAAGAATCGCGTGGCGAATCTGCTCTCGCGCGCGATCCAGTTCGAAACCATCAATCCGCCGGGCGATGAAAGGCCGTTGGCGGTGTTCTTCTCGAATATCCTTTCGAACGCGGGAATCGAGACGCGCGTGATCGACACTCCGCCCGGTGAATCAATCCTCGGGCGAGCGGCGGCCTGGGGAGTGGTGCGCGGACGTGGCAAGCGCCGACCGATCGTCCTGCTTTCACACCTCGACGTCGTACCCGCCGACGCAAAAACCTGGACCGTCGACCCATTCGCGGGTGTTCGCGATGGCGACTACGTGATCGGCCGTGGATCACTCGACGCCAAGGGCGTAGCGATCGTCCACTTGTTGACGCTCATCGAATTGGCTGCGCGCGAAGTTCCGCTCAAGCGCGATGTCATCTTTCTCGCGACGCCCGACGAGGAGAGCGGTGGCGTCGACGGCGCAGGCTTCTTGACCGAGGAGAGGCGCGATCTGCTCGACAACGCGGAGTATCTTCTCACCGAGGGCGGGGGCATCCTCGTTCGGGGCAGCGAGCCCGCGCTCTGGCGGATTGGCGTGGTCGAGAAGAGCCCTTGCTGGATCCGGATCGTCGCACGCGGAACCTCCGGACACAGCTCCGCTCCCCCCCTAGATGCTGCGGTTCCTCGGTTGATCGCTGCGCTCGAGCGCGTGCGCAAGATGGAAACACCGATTCGCGTCGTACCCGAGGTCGCGGAGATGTATCGCGCGTTGGCCAAGCTGGCGTCACCCGAGGACGCAGTGGGGTACGCAGATCTTTCGCGCAGCCTCGCCGAAGATCCGGACTTCCGAAACCGCTTCATGACGTTGCGCGTTCAGGCGGCGTTGGTGACCAACACGCTCACGATCACTGTCCTCGAAGGCGGCCCGCGGACCAATGTTCTGCCCGCGGAGGCGACCGCCCACATCGACGCGCGTCTGTTGCCTGGAGAGAGCTGCGAGCGGCTCACCGAGCGCGTCGCGCACGTGATCGCGGACCCGGGCATCAGCACCGAGTCACTGCTCAGCTTCGAATCCCGCAGCTCCTCTGCAGACACACCGCTCTACGCGGCGATCCAGGCGATCGCCGAAAGATCCGATCCGCCCGGCCATGCGGTTCCATCCGTCGCAATCGGTTTTACCGACGCCCACTATTTTCGCGATCTCGGCGTGACCGCCTACGGCTTCACCGCTCGGGCGATGCGACCCGAAGATTCTGACGGCGTCCACGGCCCGAACGAACGCGCAGATGTCGGAGCGCTCGCGTCCGCGGTGAACGCGATGCTCGACATCTTGGAGGAACTCGATCGCCTGGATTGAACGCGCCGGCCAGAAGCGTGCCTCCAGTAAAAACGTGCCTCCAGGATTGGGGGCACGCGATGCCGCAAGCGAATCCACCGGATTCGCCAGCTAGCAGCTCTAACCCGGAACGGGTTAGAGGTGCGCCGCAAGGGAAGCGAAGCTTCCCCCGCTAGCAGCTCTAACCCGGAACGGTTAGAGGTGCGCCGCAAGGGAAGC
>CAZBSV010000188.1:0-47394 GCA_964494795.1 uncultured Spirochaetales bacterium
CTCATCGGTCGGCTCATCGGTCGGCTCGTCGGTCGGCTCGTCGGTCGGCTCGTCGGTCGGCTCGTCGGCGTCGGCAGCGGACGCAGTCTCCTCCGATTCCTCGGGATTCTGGGCCGATGCGGGCACGACCAATAACAGAGCGGCAATTGCGAGCGCGCATTTTCGACGCCAGAGCTTCAGAGCGAGCATGCGGTTCCCCACCGTGAGCATTCGATTCGGAACTCCCCGAGAGTGAGATTAGACGGATCCAGGCGGCAGCGCCTGATCGGAAGCTTACCCTTTCCTGATCTTTGCCTGAGCTGATCCTTGCCTGACGAACCGCTGTTTTCCGAGCCAGCAGTGGTGAGCGGGGTATACGGGAAATTCGGATTTTTTGCACTCGAAATCAGGCATTGATGCAACCCCGGCGATATACTCCGCGCTCGAATTCTCTGAGCCGCGCCCGCGGTTTTTGGGAGCGCCGACGCGCTGCAAGGGGAAGCTCCCCCGAGCTGAAGCAGGTGCTTGCTTGCTGAAGGGGGATATCAGGTGAAACCCGCCATTGCCGCCGCTTGGATGCTTTCGATCGCTCTCGCCGTCGGGATTACGTGGTTCACGGTCCGGGATTCCGGCCCCGCCGACTTCGATGCCGACGCCAAAGTCACGTTCCTGGAGGTGTTTGGCGAGCTGGATCCGCTGCGTCGCGCCTCTCTGCTCAGCCAGGCCCTCGCAGACTTCGGCCCCGATGATGTCCCGCAACTGCTCGAGGCGATCGAGCTGCGCCGGATGGGGATCGTCTGGGAGGAGATCCGGCTCATCATGGTCGCGTGGACGAGCTTCGACCCGGAGGGCGCGTGGGAGTGGGCGAACGCGGGCGAGTCGAGTTGGCGGCCGACGCTGATCGACCAGGCCATCTACGGCTGGGCGTACCACGATGGCCGAACTGCGCGGCGTGTCTTGGAGGCGATTGAGGATCCCGAGCAACAACTGCGGTTCCGCTCGGCGATGATCGACGGCTGGCTTCGCAGCGCCGACAAGGAAGGGGTCAGCGACTACATCGCCAACTTCGAAGACGTCCGACGGCGCGGCCGGCTGGTCTTCATGCTCGCCGGCGAAATCATGATGGCGAAGGGCCGAGAAGGGTCGATGCGCTGGGTCGAGTCGTTTCCCGACGACGCTCCCAACGAATTCAAGACCGGCATCTTCCACCACATCTCGAAGATGATCGCTGTCGACGACCCGCTGTTCGCCGCGAATTGGTTTCTCGAGCACCGCACCCGCTCCTACACGGTGGGCGCGCTCGAGGGCATCGCGCGCAGGTGGTCGCAGCATCACGATCGCCCAGCGCTCTTCGAGTGGTTGCTGGCGCTAAACACCGAGGGCATCCGAGAGGGAGAGATCGAAGCAGCCATCAAGGCCGGCTTCCGTACCTGGATGCAAGTCGACCCCGAATCCGCCCAGGCCTGGCTGGATTCGGTGCTCCCGAATCCAGGCCTCGACGCTGCGGTCATCGAAGCTGCCACGAACAACCTGCCGAAGTCGCCCGACATCGCGATGAAATGGGTGGTGCGGATTGCAGACGAGTCAGCGCGCAACAGCCTGGGCGTTCGCATCGGTCGCCGGTGGCGCGAAATCGACGAGCAAGCAGTCAGGGCGTGGCTCGCCGAGAGCGATCTCTCCGACAACGCCAAGCAGCAAATCCTGGATGCTCCCCCGAGCCTCGGCGAATTGAATTTGGCACCCAAAGCGGCAGCCGGAAACCCATAGTGGGCTACGGCCCGGGCTGGCGCGCTTTCAGTGCGTAAGCGGGCGCGATGATCCGCCTAGTGGCGCTGCTGCTCACGGTATTGACCGGATTTGCGGGCCTCGTGTACGAGGTCGCCTGGCAAAAATACCTGGCTGCGCTGCTCGGGTCGCACGGCGAGGCTACCGCCGCGGTGCTGGCGATCTTTCTCGGCGGCCTGTCGCTGGGCTACGCGCTGTTCGGCCGGGCCACGCGCTGGCTCTTGCAGCGCGCGCGTCAGCGCTCGCGTCCCGCGCGGTTGCTCTACTTCTACGCGCTCGTCGAGGCTGGGATCGGACTCTACGCGCTCGCGTTTCCGACCCTGTTTGGTGTTGCACAGAAGATCTCGCTGTTCGTTCCGCACGCCAGCGCGGGCCTCGGATTCGGCTTCGATGTCGTTTTGTCGGCGCTGCTGATCGGCCCGCCGACCGTGCTGATGGGCGGCACCATCCCGATTCTCACGCTGGCTCTCGCGGGCGACATCCATCACGCGACTCGGGTCCACGCCTGGATCTACGGCTTCAACACCGCCGGGGCCTGCTTCGGCGCGCTGGCGGGGGGGTTCCTGCTGGTTCCCTGGCTGGGGCTCGACGGCGTCGTCTACGCGATGGGGTGTGCGAATCTCGTTGCGGCAGCGATTTTCGCGCAACTCGACCGCGCTGCCGCGCGCGTCGAACCCGACCTGAGCGCTGCGCGCGCAGCGGCTCCCGTCCCCAGATTCGCAGCCTGGGCGAGCGTCTCGCTGCTGGCGGGATTCGCGATGATGGCGCTCCAGACGACATTCAATCGGGTCGGCGCGCTCGCGTATGGCGCCTCCCAGTTTACCTTCGCGTCGATCGTGGCGGTCTTCGTCGCGTGCATCGCACTTGGCAGCCTCACGGTGTCGGCGATTGGGAACATTCCGCGCGGCCTCGTCGTGGGCTCCCAGTGGTTGCTGATTCTGCTGCTCTTTCCGCTCTACCTGGTGATGGAGGACGCCGGCTACTGGGCGCACGTGATTCGCGTCCTGTTCCAGCCGGTCGACGAAGCTTTCTACGCGTTTCATCTGCTCAACGTCGAAGCCGTGTTCCTCGTGCTGTGCGTGCCGATCGGACTCTCGGGAGCGCTGCTTCCGCTGCTCTTTCACGAGCTCCGGCGCGAAGTGCGCGAGTTGGGATCCGTGGCGGGAAGCCTCTACGCCTGGAACACGCTCGGCTCCCTGCTCGGGGCGCTGCTCGGCGGTTACGTGTTGCTCTTCTGGCTCGATCTCCATCACATCTACCGGATCGCCATGCTGGCACTGACGCTGGCGGCCTCGATCCTGACGTTCCTCGTGCTCCGCGGCAGACTGCGAATTGCAGTCATGCTCCTCTCGATTCCCGCGATGGCGGCGATCGTGCAGTTACCCGCATGGTCGCCAGAGAGGCTTTCCGCTGGACTCTTCCGCTCTCGCAGCCAAGGTGCACTCAGCTTCCTCGGACCCGACAGGCTCTTCGCCGAGCGAGACATCGGAGACATCGTCAGCTACGACGACGAGCCGACGAGCACGGTGACCGTGGTCGACCCGGACGGGTCGTCGGAGAATCGGAGCCTCCTGGTCAACGGCAAGTCGGACGGCGCGATTGCGTCGGATTACCCGACGATGGCGCTGACCGCGCTCGTGCCCGCGCTGATGGCCGACCGCCACGAAAACGCTTTCGTGATCGGTTTTGGAACGGGTGTCACGACGGGGGAGCTCGCAGCGCTCGAGGAAACGCGAGCCGTGACCGTCGCGGAGATTTCGCTTGGAGTGATCGAAGCGGCATCTCTGTTCGATCACGGGAACCTCGCGGCCTCGAAGAACCCGAAGGTTTCGATTCAGCGCGGAGACGCTTATCGAACGCTGCTGCAGAGCCGTGACGTCTACGACGTCATCATCTCCGAGCCGAGCAACCCGTGGGTGACCGGTGTCGAGATGCTCTACAGCCGAGAGTTTCTCGAAGCGGCTCGAGATCGGCTCGCCCCGGGTGGCGTCTACGCACAGTGGTTTCACGTCTACGAGTCGGACCCAGCGGTCCTGTCGCTCGTGCTTCGCACCTACGCCTCGGTCTTTCCCCACATCTCTGTCTGGTACACGCTCGCTTCGGACATGCTGCTGCTCGGCTTCAATCGACCGGACCGCGCGCTCGACGTCGAGGCGCTCGAGCAGAGGTTTGCGCGCAGCGACTTTTCCGCAGGCTTCGCGCGCGTCGGAATCGAGAGCTTTGCACAGCTCGCCGCTCATGAATTGCTGCCGCTCGGCGCAATTCAGGCGCTCGAGCAAGCGGGCGAGATCCACACCCTGCGCCATCCGATCCTGAGCTATCGCGCTGCGCGCGCGTTCTTCCGGGGCCGCATGGGTTCGCTGCCGCCGTACGCGAGCCCGGAGCAGACGCGGATCGCGATGCAGAACTCGCTGCTGCGCGGCCACGCGCGGGGAGAAGTGCCGCTTCCCGAAGCGATCATCGAGGCCGCCGCGTTCGAGAGCTGCCGCTTCAACCGCCACGAAGACTGTGGAACCTTCTTTGCGCTGTGGTCGCTCAACTACCCCCAATCGGAGAGGCTGGAGGGTGCGCTCGCCGCGTCGAGGGAACAGCAAGGCGAGGCGCGGAAATACCTTACTCCCAGCAGTCTGGCGACGATCCGGTCCCTATTCACGGGTCAGAATTCCGGCGCGGCTGAAACGTATTCTGCATCAGAAGCCGAACGACTGACGGGTTGGTATCGGCGACACTATCATCACGTCGTGCCGTTCGACCGCAGCCACCTCGAGAATCTCTGGAAGCGCTGCAGGGGCGCAGACTGCGAGGTGCGGCGCATGCGCGCCGAGGCCCTGATTGGGATGCCTGCCGACGCGCCCGACGCAGCGCCGGACGCAGCGCCGGACGACCGCTCGCGCCCGAGGGCCCGGAATCGATGAGCCGCGGAGCGTTTTTCAGTATCGTCGTTCCGCCGCCGCCTCGCCTCGTGAAGCGTCGCTCAGCAAAGGAGTTCAGCTTGCGCATCTTCAGCCGAAACCATCTCGCGGTCAGCATGGTCCTGCTCGGCCTCGCCTGTAGCCAGGGATCCGAAGACTCCCTGGTCGAGATTCGCAAGCTCCACGAACAAGGTCGCTACGCGGAGTCGGTCGATCCGCTGCGGATTCTCGTCGATCAGGATCCCGCGCGGATCGAGGCGCAGTTCCTGCTGGGCACGGCGCTGCTGTTGTCCGGAAACGGGGGCCTCGCGGTCTGGCCGCTGCGGGTAGCCGCACAGGCGCCCGAATACGCGATCGATGCGCGCATGCTGCTCGCTCGGTCCATGCTGGAGAGCCGCACGGCCCCCGACGCGGTCGGGGTTCTCGATGAGATCCTCGAGCACGAGCCCGAGAACGTTCCCGCTCTCGTACTTCGTGTTCAGGCCCTGCAGGCAACCGGTCGCAACGAGGATGCGCTCGCCGACATAGAGCGGGTTCTCGAACTCGATCCCGAGAACATTCCGGTTCTCGTACCTCGCGTGACGGCGCTGATCGCAGACGACAAGATCGCGGAGGCCGAGGCTGCGATCGAGAACGCGCGTGTGCGTCTCGAGGAATCGGACGAAGAGATCGATCCGTCGATCAAGGCGACACTGTGCGTCGCCCGCGGCATGTTCGCGTATGAAAAGGACGAACCCGACGTCGCCGAGACGCAGTACGCGAAATGCCTCGAAGACTTCCCCGACCACACGCTCGTCGTCCAGGAGTCCGCGAATTTCTTCTACATGATCGGTCAACAGGATCGCGCCATCGCGCTGCTCAATGAAGCGCTCGCGCGAACCGACAACAGCGCATTCCGGCTGATGCTCGCGACCTGGATGAATTCGATTGGCGACTCCGAAGCCGAGGAGCGGCTGCTGCGCGAGGACGCCGAGCACGATCAGAGTGTCGAGGCCTGGTTCCGGCTCGCCGACTATCACGTTGGGCGCGACGAGTTCGACGAGGCGTTGGAGGCCTTTGATCTCGCACTCGCACTGAGCTCCGACCCGCCGGAATCACTCATGTTTGCGTATGCGGACACGCTGGTCCAGGCCCGGCAGTTCGACAAGGCGCGCAAGATCGTGGCGGGCTTCGAGCAGAATATGTTTCGCGATCTGATCAACGGGCGGATTCTGCTCGCTGAAGGCGACCCGCGAGGCGCGCTCGAGTCGTTCGAGAAGGGAATTCTGCTCTGGCCGAACTCTCCCGGAGGGCGCTTTCTGGCGGCTCAGGCCGCGGAGCAGATTGGGGATTTCGATCGCGCGATTTCCGAATACCGCGAGTCGATTCGCGCGGATCCCGCGCATACCAAGGCGGGTTTGGAATTGGCGAACCTGTATCTTGCGCGCGGGCTCTTTGGAGACGCGCTCGATGCGGTTCAGCGCTACATGCAGGTCAATCCGGGCGACTTCGAGGGAACGCTCACGGCCGTCCGCATCGGGCACAAAGCCCATCGCTATGGAGTCGCCACCGAGGGTTTGAAGCTGCTGTCCGAGATGCCCGGACGTGCGGGAACCGCATTGGCGGAGCACGCCAAGCTGCTCGCCGAGAGCAGTCCCGATGGGGCCAACTTGGCGGTCGAGACGATCGAAGCGGGCGAACTGGATCTCACGGACCCCGCCAACGCGGCGGCGCTGCGCGCGCTGATCGTGTACCTGTTGGATCTTGGAAAGCCCGATCAGGCGGCGGCGCGGATCCAGGCCGCGCTCGCCGCCCATGGCGATGCCGCGGTCTTCCACGAGCTCCATGGCCGCGTGCTGAGCGCCACCGGCAAGCCTCCCGAACAAGCTCGACGGGCGTTCGAGCACGCGTTCGAACTCGATCCGAAACATGCGGAGGCGCTGGTTGGCCTCGCGGAAGTCGCCGCCGAGGCGGGCACGCTCGATGCTGCCGTAGCGCTCTACGACCAGGCCGCCGACCTCGCGCCCGAAGCATTCGCGAGCCAGTTCGCCGCCGCGAAACTGCAGATCGCGGCGGGGCGGCTCGACGACGCCGAGGCGCGTCTCAAGCGCTTGCTGATCGACCAGCCACGCGATACCCGCGGGCTGATCGCTCTCGCGAGAATCTTCGCCGAGCGGGGCGATTTCGAGGCGAGTCTCGATTACGCGCAGCGCGCCTCGTGGTTGAAGGCGTCCGACGCCGAGGAAACGCTGGCGTGGATCGAGGGACTCCGCGCCGAGCAGGGACTGGCGCCGGATGCTCCGGCGGCTTCGAAGTAGTTCGACGCAGAATCGCGTCGACGTGCGCGACCAGCATTTCGAGGGCCCGCATGTGACTCCGGCGAAACGGTTTCGAACCGTTGCAGCGCCGCTCGCGGTTTTTGCGCTCGCGGCCCCGCTCTTCGCGGCCGCGAGCGCTCGCGCTCTGACGCATGTCGGCGGCGTAATAGCCTCGAACGAGAGCTGGGGCCCAGCCGGCAATCCCTATGTTCTGACGGACGACGTCACGGTCGCCGAGGGCGTGACGTTGACGCTGTTGCCGGGCGTCGTCGTGAAGGCGGACTCGGCGAAACGCGAGCTGATCGTGCTTGGTAGGCTGACCGCGAGCGCAACCGCGGTGCATCCGATCGTTCTGACCTCCTACAAAGACGATGCCGCGCACGGTGATACGAACGGTGACGGCTCTGCGACTCGACCCGCCGTCGGAGATTGGGTCGGCGTCGGCTTTGCGCCCAGCAGTCCAGGAGGCATCGGAGATTTCGTCGAAATTCGCTACGCGGGATACTACGGCGCGTCCGGTACGAACTTCTCCGAGGACGCAGGAGAGGTCGACGCGCGCGTGCGCGCAGCGTGTACGAGCTGCCATCTGTTTCCCGAGCCCGGCATCCTGCCGCGCGAATTGTGGCGCGATCAGATCGTCGTCATGCGCGATCTCGTTGGTTCGCTAGCGCCCGAGTCGGGCGGGTCGTCGGTCGGATTTTCGCTGCGAGAAGTCGCCGAGTGGTACCAAGCCCAGGCGCCTTTGAACTTCCAGTTGCCGCGGTCCATCACCCGCAAGGGATCGGGCCCGATTCGCTTCCGCAAGCGCGAACTCCAATTGGAATTGGGGCCGGGCGGCGGCCCCGCGATCGCCACGCTGGGACGCCTCGAGCCTGGCGAGTTCGGCGAGCGCGACTTCTTTCTCTCGGCGGTCAACATGGTCGACGGCAGCGTCCATCTGATCTCTCGCTCCAAGGGCCCGTTGCGAATTGGCAGCGCGGGCCATCCGGTGCGCGCGATTCCCGGAGACGTGAACGGGGATGGGCTCACGGACCTGGTCATCAGCGACCTCGGCGATCTCGCGTTGACCGATAAAGAAGTGGGTCGAGTTCTCGTGGCCCGTCAATTGCCCGACGGGCGCTTTTCGATCGAGCCCATTCTCACCGGAGTCGGCCGGGTCGCCGACGCGCGTCCGCTGGATCTCGATGGGGACGGCGATCTGGACGTCATCGTGGCCGCATTCGGTTGGCGGCGGAGCGGCGGGATCTATCTGCTACGCAATCAAACGGCAGCCGGTGGGCGGCTGGCATTTCGCCTGGAACCCATTCTCGCGCGCGCGGGGGCGGTCTCCGTGGTTCCGATCCCCGCGCCAAGCCCGAACGCGCGCCCGGGCTTTGCGGTCGCATTCGCGCAGCAGTACGAGGTCGTGTCGGCGTTCTATCCCGCATCGCGGGTGGCCGGCGAGAATGAGGCGCGCGCGGGGGCAGGGCAGGGTTACGACGAGCACGTCCTGTATCGCGCCCCGCACCCCAATTGGGGCATCAGCAATCTCGAGTCGGTGGACCTGGACGGCGATTCCGACCTGGATTTTCTGCTCGCTCACGGCGACACGCTCGACGACGGCTTTGCGTTCAAGCCCTATCAGGGCGTGATGTGGCTCGAGAATCGCGGTGCGGGCGAGTTCGAACCGCACCGGATCGGTACCCTGTATGGCGCGCATCGCGCCGAGGCCGCGGATTTCGACGGCGACGGCGACCTCGACGTCGTGGCGGGCGGCTTTCTTCCCCAGATCACGCAGCCCCTGCCCAAAGATCACATGCGCGTCGAATCCCTGATCTGGTTCGAGCGCACGGGCGCGGAGTGGATTCCGTGGTCGATCGAGGCCAATCACCCGAGACACACCGGTGTAAGCGTGGTCGACATCGATCGCGACGGCCGCCCCGATATCGTTGCCGCTATCAATAACGCCTGGGAGATTGCCGAACAGGAGGGTGGATCCGCGCTGGAAGTCTGGTTCAATCGCGCAGCTCGCCGGCGCTGACGACACACACTCTCGCGTATGCAATGAAACGCCCCTCGGAGATGGGTATCCCATGCGCGGACTCGCATTCTTGCTCCTTGTCGCGATACCCGGTTCTGCCGGCGCACAGGCCGAGGACATGCTGGACGCGCTTCCTCCGGTCCACCGCGTCGAGCCCGTCGTAGCCACCGCGTCGCTCGACCCCCAGCCGCTCGAGACGGCGCCCGGAACCGTCAGCGTGATTTCGCGCGAGGAGATCGAGCGGGCGCATTACACCAGCGTGCTCGACATTCTGCGCCGTGTTCCCGGTGTCCACGTCGAACAGCCGGGTTCTCGCGGAGCGAGGGCCTCGATCTACACGCGCGGTCTCGATCCCAACCACACCCTGATCCTGATCGACGGCGTGCGGATGAACGATCCGACCAACAGCCGCGGAGGCTCGTTCGATCTTTCGACACTCGATCCGGCGGGCGTCGAGCGGATCGAGATCGTGCGCGGCTCCGCTTCGGCCGTGCACGGATCCGATGCGATAGCGGGCGTCGTCAACATCATCACGCGAACTGGGCGCGACGCGCAGGAGTTTCTGCTCGACGCAAGTGGCGGGCGCTGGGGGGTGTATCGCGTCGGGGGCGCGGCGCGCGGGCGCGTGGGGATTGCCGATCTATCGCTCGCCGGCGCGTGGGTCGACGAAGGGGACCCACCCGACGGCCAGCAATACCGCGGGGCAAACCTCAAGACGGACCTCGGGCTGGAGCTTCCCGCCGGAGCTTCGCTGCGGGGCTCGCTTCGCTATGCGGACTCTGACAGCGAGTCGTTTCCCGACGACAGCGGCGGCGAAGAGTTTGCGCTAATCCGCACGCTCGAAGAGCGCGACGTCCGAGAGGTCGACATGCATCTCGAGGCCGCGCAAGAAGCCGGTCGATGGGTCGACTACGCGCTCGGCTTCGACTATCGCAATCGACGCGAAGATCGCGACGCCCCGGTCATCCCGCTCGGGGGGATGCCGTTCATCCCATCGGAGTCGAGCCGAGACCAGCTCGATTACTACAAGCTTTCGCTTCGCAACACCGTCAGGCCCATCGAGAGTGTCTCATTTACCGCCGGTGGAGACGTCTACTGGGAGGACGGGTCCAGCGCTGGTCAGCTCTTCCCGGGAGAGCCCTTCGCAATCCCAACGAATTTCGACCTCGATCGGGTGGTGGGCGGCCCGTTCGCCGAAATGCATTGGCGAAGTGAATGCGGCCTGATTCTCTACGGCGGCGTGCGGACCGATTTTTCAGACGAATCTTCGACTGAAGTAACGCCCCGCGTGAGCGCCGAGTACACGATTCCCGTCATTGATCTCATCGTGAAGGGAAGCTGGGGCGAGGGATTCAAGCTTCCCGCCTTCTACTCGCTCGCGAGTCCAGTGGTCGGCAATCCGGATCTCGTGGCCGAGCGCAGCAAGGGCTGGGATCTGGGCTTGACTCGCAGCTTCTGGCAGGATCGCGTAGATGGGCGCATTACGTATTTCGAAATCGAGGTGAAGAATCTGATCGATTTCGTCTTCGAGCCGTTTCCATCACTGATCAACCGCTCGCGCGTGATGTCCCGGGGCTTCGAGTTCGAACTGAACGCGAAGCTGCTCGACTCTCTCGATCTGAACGGAAATCTCACATTCACGGATACCGACATCCGCGATTCGCCTGATGTGCTGTTGAATCGGCCACGCTGGCAAGGCGCGCTCACGTTGATCTGGACACCCGTCGAAGACGTGACGCTGCGCACGTCGGCGCTGATCGTCGGCTCGGTGAAGGATGCGTCCGTGCCGACGGGCGGAACGGCTCTCGATCCCTGGGGGCGCGTGGACGTTTCCGCTTCATGGCGCGTGCGCAAGCACGTGAGCCTGTATCTCGAGGTCGATAATCTCTTCGATGCGAATTACCAAGAGGCCGTTGGATTTCGCGCGCCCGGGATCCGCCCCCGAGCCGGTGCCCAGGTCCGATTTTGAACCGGATTCTCGCGGTCAGCCCGCCGAGCTGAGCAGCGCATCGATCCGTCTCGCGGCTTCTCGCCGGCCATCTCGCGCGCGCATGTAGGCGCTCGTCTGCTCCAGTCGGTCCCGGATCGAGGAGTTCGTCAGCAAGCGATCGATGTTTCCGAGCAGTTCTTCGTCCGTCCATTCGTAGCGGTGCATGCCGATCCCGTGTCCGGTGTCGTTCACGCGCTGGGCGTTGTCGTGTCCGTCCCAGACGAAGGGCATCACGAGCGGCGCCTTGCCGAAGTACAGCGTCTCGTTGAGCGTGTTGTTTCCACCGTGCTGGATGACGACGTCGCAGTGCGGCAAGACCGCGGTCTGCGGGTACCACTCGGCGAGTTGAATGTTTCCGGGCGGCTTCGCGTATTGGTCGAGGTAGCTTCCGACGTTGACGAGCACCCGGTAGGGGGTCTCGCCCAGCACGCCGATCATTCGCTTGATCAGATCGACGTCGGCAACCCCGAGGCTCCCGAAGCTGAAGTAGATCAGCGGCCCGTTTCGGTTCCGGGTGAAGGGCTGGACCTGGTAGGGCTCGGCCTCCGCGCGCACACAACCATCGAGATACACGAACTTCTCCGGATCGAGTGGATATTTTCGTTTGAATTGCAGGGGCTTCGGGTAGAGCAGGAGATTCAAGTGGGGCGACGGGAGCACGAATTCCGGAAAAGCGAGTCGCTCGTGCCCGCACGACTCGATGAAATCCATGAACTCGCGGTGGACCGGTTCGACCTCCTGTTGAAATCGCTCCCGGAACCGCTCGAATCCCTCGCGGTCGTTTTCGCTGCAGCCCGAGAAATGCGGTGGAATGTCGGGATCCGGTATTTCGTTTTCGCTGCACGAGATCATCCGCACCCACGGGCAGCCGGCTCGTTCGGTGTCGGGATACAGGGCAACATTGTCGTTGATGATCAGATCCGGCGAGATCTCGCGGAGCACGGCGCCGAGACCGTTGCGGACCGACCATTTGGACGTGGAGGTGATCGCCTCCCAACAAGCGCGCACGTAGGTCGGAATCTGATCGAATGGCGAAGTCCGGAAGCTCGGCAGGAACCTCCGCATGAACTCGTCCCAGTACTTCGCGGACTCTTCCGGAGTCATCGGCTGCATGCACGAGAGCAGCTGCTCTTCGAACCCGTAACCGGCCGCAGTGCCTTTGAGTCCGGGATCGAGGATGAACACGCACCCGTGTCCGAGCTCGCGCAGTGCCTGACAGATTCCCACGAGGTTCATCACCGGGCCGATTGCGCCCGGCTCCGGAAAGACCGCGATCTTTCGACTCACTCCCATCGTGGTTCTCCCGCCCGACTCTGGCGCGGCGTCGCGGGATCGTGTGGCCCGCAGCGTCGTAGGTCTCGTGTAGCGCCGCTGCATGCTAGCGGGGGAAGCCTCGCTTTCCTTGCGGCGCAGCTCGAACCCGTTCCGGGTTCGAGCTGCTAGTCGCCCCGGCCTCGAAGCGCCCCTTGGATCGAGAGCGCGATCGTGGAGTTGCGATTCAAGCTGCGCGCTGGAACACCCGATATTCCGCCAGGGTCGCGATTCGATTCAGGCCGCCATTCGATTCAATTAGGGTGCGCGGAGCCCTGGCTCAGGGGAAAACACTATGGAAGCGGACGCCTATCTGGGTGAACTGGCGGCCGGCATCATCTACCTGTTCGCTGGCGCCCGACTCATGCTGTTGGGCGTTCGCACGGGACAAACTCCCGAGCGGCTGCTCGGCGCCAGCTTCGCGATGTTCGGCATTTCGGGCGCCCTCTACGCCGTGGCGGTCTTCGAGGCCCTGCGTGAGTTCGAGACGCCGATCTTCTTTGCGGCGCGCGTCTTCTACCTGCCGGGGACCACGCTCGTCGCGATCTTCACCGCGCGTGTCTTCCGACCCGACGACGCCTGGGCAAAATGGATCGCGCGCGCTGTCGCCGCGATGGCCGTCGCCGGGGTGGGAGGCTCTGCGCTGAACGGTGATTGGGAAGGCTTTTCCCTCAGTAACCCTTGGTTCTGGCCGGAGTGGGTCGGCTACACGCTGCCCTTCGCCTGGACGGCCGCCGAGGCGTTTCACCAATACCTCCAGGCGCGGCGGAGGAGGAACGTGGGCCTGTGCCAGCCCTCGGTCTGCAATCGAATGTTTCTGTGGTCACTATTCGGTGTCATCCAGTGGATCAGTTGCATCATCGTTCTCGGACAGTACGCCGCCTACGAGCGCGAGGACGTCTTCTCCTCGACCTGGGATCTCCTTTACGGGGGCGTCACGCTGCTGGCGCTCTGCGCAATGTGGTTCGCGTTCTTCCCGCCAAAGATCTACCTGCGTTGGATCAACCGCAGTGGCACCCGCTCGCAGCCTGCAGCCGGCTGATCGCGCCAGGCCGTCAAGTCCGCGGCTCGCATAATCGAGGTCGATCCGCTGGATGAAGCGGGAGTTTCGCGTCTAAAGCGAACGGCGTCGGTTTCCGAAAACGCGTAGGCGGGAACACGCAGGTGATGTCAGCTTTGTGTGTGGACTGCAGGATTGAAATGGGAACGGAATGGATGGGAACGCGTACATAGGAAAGACGCTGTCGGCCCTCATGTTCCTCGTGCCGGGTGCGCGCCTGCTGAACCTTACGCGTTGGATCGAGGGAGCGTCTCCCGCAACCCTGAAAGGGGACTGATTCGAAGTGGAGTTCTACACGCTCATCGGAGAAATCGTCGCAGGGAGCTTCTACTTGTTGACGGGTATCCAGCTCTACGGACTGAGTATGCGGTCCCGCCAACTTCCCGATCGACTCGTGAGCGTGACGCTGCTCTGCTGGGGTCTCAGCTACCTCGCCTACGATACCTTCGTCGTGCTTGCCGGGCGCGACGAGCCGCCGCCGCCGTGGGTTTCGTTCGCCTCCGTGTTCGTGATGTATCTGGGCTCGATCTCGCTGGCTCTGTTCACGCGCGCGGTGTTTCGACGCCATCAGATCTGGGCGCGCTGGCTGGTCGCGATCGTCGTAATGGGTCTCGCGGCAGGCCTGCTGGGTTCGCTTTGGATCGGCGACTGGACGGGAGGGGATCCGATCCGCAATCCCTGGTATTGGCCGAAGTGGGCGTGCGGCGCGATCCCGTTGGCTTGGATGGGCGCCGAGGGATTCTTGCATTACACGCGTGCGCGTCAGCGCCTGCGATTGGGGCTCTGCGAAGCGCTGGACTGCCATCGCTACTTGCTCTGGGGGCTCGCGGGGTTGCTCTGGGCGGTGCTCGAGTTCGTCGTGATCGGCCAGGACGTCGTGTACCAGCGCACGGGCATGTGGTCGAGCGGCGTGGGTCTGGCGGTTTGTTGGCTCGAGATCCTTCCCGTCGTGTTCATCTGGCTGGTCTTCTTCCCACCCGTCGGCTATCGGCGCTGGATCAATCGAACCGCTCGCGCAGCGCTCACACGAGTCGACGCGCGAATCGACCCCGCTCTCTCCGCAGACTCAGGTCCCGAGGATCCCTGAGGCCCGAAGGCGCTTCAACTCGGCCGCATCCAGGCCGAGTTCATCGCGCAACACGTCGTCGGTGTGCTGTCCGAGTCGGGGCGGGGGGAGTTCGTATTGGATCGGCGTCTCCGAGTAGCGGATCGGCGAGGCGACACTCGGAACGGTCGCTCCGCTTTCGCCCCCGGCTCGATCGGTGTCCGGGATCGAGATTTGCATTCCGCGCGCCTTCAGCTGCGGATCGGCGAAGAGCTGTGCGATGTCGTTGATCGGTCCGCACGGCACACCCGCACGCTCGAGCGCTGAGAGCCAATCTGCGCTGGCGCGCGCGCACATCAATTGCGCGATGATCGGAATCAGCTGCTCTCGATTTTCAACGCGGCGCGGGTTGCTCGCGAAGCGCTCGTCGTCCGCGAGTTCGCGCCTTTGGGCGACTTCGCAAAAACGCGCGAACTGGCGGTCGTTTCCAACGGCGAGGATGATGTATCCGTCCGACGTCCGAAACGCCTCGTAGGGTACGATGTTCGGGTGCGCGTTACCGAGCCGACCGGGCGCGCGACCCGAGACGAGGTAGTTGAGCGCCTGGTTGGCAAGCGCCGCCGCCTGGACGTCGAGCAGCGAAATGTCGATTTGCTGACCCTTCCCTGTGTTGGATCGGTGAGCGAGTGCGCCCTGGATCGCAATCACCGCGTAGAGTCCAGTCAGGATGTCCGTCACGGCGACGCCAACTTTCATGGGCTTGCCGCCCGGCGCGGAGTCGGGCTCACCCGTGATGCTCATCAAGCCGGACATCCCCTGGATGAGAAAGTCGTAACCCGGTCGCTCCCGGTAGGGGCCGGTCTGGCCGAAGCCCGTGATCGAGCAATAGACGAGTCCGGGGTTTTCGCCGCGCAACGACGCGTAGTCCAGGCCGTATTTCGCGAGTCCGCCGACCTTGAAGTTCTCGATCAGGACATCGCTTTGGCGTGCGAGTGCTCTCACGATCTCCTGCCCCTCGGGTCGGGTAAAGTCGATCGTCACGGAGCGCTTGCCGCGGTTGGCGCAGAGGAAATAGGCGGCGTCGCCCAGAGATCCATCCGCGGGATCGCCGGCGCGCTTCGCGAACGGCGGCCCCCAGCTGCGCGTATCGTCGCCGGTTTCCGGTCGTTCTACCTTGATGACGCGCGCGCCGAGGTCCGCGAGGGTCTGGCCCGCCCACGGACCCGCGAGGATGCGGCTGAGTTCGAGGACGCGGATCTCTTTCAGCGGTGCGGGCATGAATCGCGGGTCGCAGGGATGGGGATCGACATGCGGGCGCCAAAATAAGGCAGGCGCCGTGCGTCGGCAATATGACACCATGCGGGCGCGACTCTGAATGGCTGGAATTTCGACTCGAGGCTGCGCGGCTCGATTCGCTGAAACGGGCGACCCCACGCGGAGAGGGGTGGCCGCGCCGATCAAGACAACCCAAACTGCTGATCAATACAACCCAAACTGCTGATCACGACAACCCAAACTGCTGATCCAGACAACCCAAACGGATGGAGGTCATCCCATGAAGTTTCTCGATTCGTTTCGACCGCAGATCATCGCCGCGACCCGCATCGTCGTAGGCTTCCTTTTCGCTCAGCATGGATGCGACAAGTTCTTCGGTTGGTTCGGCGGAAAGCCGGACGAGCTCGAACCGATCGTCATTCTGGGCGGTACGATCGAGCTCGTGGGTGGAGCGATGGTTTGCATCGGTTTTCAAGCGCGACTGGCTGCCTTCATCTGCAGCGGCATGATGGCGGTCGCGTATTTCGCCTTCCACCAGCCGGGCGGCCCGCTGCCGATCCAAAATGACGGAGAACTCGCTGCCCTCTACAGCTGGGTGTTCCTGCTGCTCGCTTCGCTCGGAGCTGACGGTGTCTGGTCGATCGATTCGAAGTTGAAGTCAAAATGCTGCTGAACCGGCGCGCCTAGGTGCAGTAATCGCCGCGCCCGCGAGGCTGCGGCCTAGGGCGCGGGCGCAGTGCAGCGCATCGCAGCGCCAGGGTCTGCGTGCGCGTCGTCGATCACGGCCGACAGATCGGCTTGTCGGGAAATCGCGCGCTTCGCAGCGGCTGTTTGGCTTTGCTGGAGACCGGGCAAGCGAGTATCGATTGGCCCGGCGCGGGGTAGTCGCTGTCGACGCGGCATTCGGTCGGCTCCGCAATTTCGATGACGCGGTCGATCGACGCGCCCTGCAGGCGCTGCACGATCCCGCTCGGCCAGCGTACCTGGATCTCGTCGACCGACGTGGCGGTACCCAATCCGAAGTGCAGCGGCTGGGGGTCGACAGGGGAGGTGTGGAGTTCGCGCAGCTGGCTTCGACCGCCCGCGCGCACGCTGACCCGCGCTCCGTACGCGTCCCGATGACTGATCGTTCCGCGCAGGCGCACGACGAGCCAGTGATTCCGCGATCCGCTCAGATTCTCGTAGAAGGCGCCGAGGCCGCCTGAGCCGAGAATGCCCGCGGGCGCATACACGTCGAGAGCGCCGTCGCCATTGTAGTCGCCGACGGCGGCTGCGCCTCCCGAGGGTCCGGTGTCGCTCGGAAACGCGAGGTTCGTGACGTGGCTGAAGGTGCGGTCGCCATTGTTCTGATAGAGCGAATTGGTGCGGATCTCGGTGACGGACTCGCTCGTGACGTAGAGATCGAGATCCCCGTCATTGTCGTAGTCGAAAAAAGCGTTCCCCCAATGCAGGCCGCTGATGTCGCCCGCCTCGAGTTCGCCCGATTCCGCGGTGACGTCGCTGAAGCCCGCATGGCCGTCGTTTCGGTAGAGAGTGCTGAAGGGAGTCTCCTCGTCGCCCCGTCGACCGGTCAGAAACAAGTCGATGTTCCCGTCGTTGTCGTAATCGCCAACGGCGCCTCCCATCGACGCGGTCGACTCGCATTCGGGGCGGCGGTCGCGCCAACCCGATGCCGTGCAGCCATTTCGGTTTCGCGGATACGGCGTCAGGCCCGCTTTCACCGTGACGTCCGAAAACGTGCCGTCGCCGTTGTTCTGGTAGAGGGTGATGCCGTCGAGCGACGCGAATAGGAGATCTGGGTCCGCATCGTTGTCGAAATCGAAAACGAGGATCTGGCCGTTTATCAGACGGGATGCGCGTTCGAGGCAGGTCCTCGCGGTGATGTCCGTAAAGCTGTTGTCACCGTTGTTTCGCATCAGGGAGACGCCGTCCGGGCTCGCGCCAAAAAGCAAGATGTCTCCGCTGGACACGAAGTCGACCCAACCGTCTCCGTCGTAATCGAGCGCTGCCGCGGTAAACGCGCGCAGTCCGCGCGTGCCGCTGGCGTCCGTGATGTCCGCGTAGTTGCCGTTTCCGGTGTTCAGGAAGAATCGGCTCGCGGTGATGTCATTGAACCCCGCCATGAACAGATCCTGATCGTCGTCGTTGTCGACGTCGAAGAACAAACCCTGCGAGGTTCCGATGATTTCCGCTCCGCCGACAGCGGAGAACGATCCGCCCGAATTCTGATACAACTGATCGCTGAGGAGCCCGATCAACTGAGCGTCGACGTCGCCATCTCCGTCGTAGTCGTGCAGCGTGGCCCTCCAGGGCAGGACGTCGAATCTCGGGAGCCCCGTTTGCGGCGTGACGTCCGCGAAGTGCGTGAGTTGAACGGTCATGGGGAGGGTTTCCGTGTAGCCGAGCGGGTCGTGCAACGTGAGCTCGAAGAGAACACGGGTTCCGATTGGCGTCTCGACGTGGAACCTCACCTCGAAGGGATCCGCCAGATTGTCGACGGGCTGGCGCGTCGCAAGCGCAGCGAACTGCGTGCGGCCCTTTTGGACGCTTGCATACGGACTCGTGGTCGAGAGCGTGGCCGTGACGTCAGTGGCCGTCCGCCATTGGTTCTCGAGATGCACCGCGATCCGCGCATCGCGCCCCGGCGCTGCGCGGCCAGCGTCCACCGCAATGAGCGCTACCAAGGGCCGCGGCTGCGCGCGCAGCGATGCGGCCAGGTCGAGCCGGCCGCGGCCGAGCAGCGCCTCGAATCCCGGGTTCGATTCCGCGATCGATTCAGCGCCTGCCAAAAGGCGCCCCCGAAGCTCGTCGAGGGATCGGGCTGGATCCTGGCTCAACAACACGGCCGCCGCGCCGGAGACGTGGGGGCACGCCATGCTCGTGCCGCCGATGTAGAGATAGTCGGCGCCGACGATCCGTTCAGGGAGACTGCTCGCGATCGCGTTGTCTCCGGAGTTGGCGTTGAGAGACAAGATCGCCACGCCTGGGGCCGACACATCGATGCCGCTCCCGAAGTTCGAAAAGTCCGCGCGGAGATCGTTTTGATCCGTGGCCGCGACGGCGATGACTTCGTCGAGATTCGCGGGAAAAATGTTCGCGACGTTGGCGTTGGAGTTTCCGGCAGCAGCCACCGACAATACCCCGAGGTCGCGTGCGTAGCGGAATGCCGCGGCTAGCGTCGCCGAGGAGGTGAATCCACCCCAGGATGCGGAGATCACGTCGGCTCCCATGTCCGCCGCGTAGCGGATGGCGTTGGCGAGCGCGACGGCGTCGCCGGACCCGGAATCGTCGAGCCCCTTTAATGCCATGAGCTGCGCCCAGGGCGCGACTCCGACGACTCCGATCCGGTTGTTGCCCCGCGCTGCGACGATGCCCGAGACGTGGCTGCCGTGGCCGTTGCGGTCTTCGGGGTCTGCATCCGCGTCCACGAAATCCCAGCCGATGAGGTCGTCCACGAACCCGTTTGCGTCGTCGTCGGTTTCGTTGCCGGGAATCTCTGCGAGATTGCGCCAGAGGTTGTCCACGATGTCCGGGTGGTCGGCATCGAGGCCCGAGTCGATCACCGCCACCACCACGCGCTCGCCGGGCCGGATCTCGGCGGCGTCGAAGTCGCCGCTGGCGTCGAGGTCGAATTCGTTCCAGCCCTGGATGGCCCGAATCTTCTCGATACCCCATAGATCGGGATGTGCCTGCCCCCAAGCACCTTGCGCAAAATGGATTCCGTCCAGCGAGACGTAGCGGTCGTTGGGAACGAATGCCTCGTCGGGAAGCGGAGTCAACATCGTGTGATACAGAAAGTTGGGTTCTGCGTAGAGGACTCCGGGCTGTCTGGCGATCTCCGCGAGCAACGGCAGCATCTCGACGGAATCGGCGAACTCGATCACGAAGATGTTTCGCAGATCGGGCGTTTTGGGCCCGCCCGGCGCCCGAGCCGCGCGTTTCGCGAAGCGCTGTCGGGCGCGCTCAGCGCCGCGCGCTGGGGTGCGGCCCGAGGACCGGACACGCGCAGGTTCCGGGAAGGCCCGGTGCAAACCGACGGCGCCGTGGCGCGTGAGCACGCCGCTCAGCGCGCTGCCGTCGTCGAGCGCGAGTGATTTCGCCCGATCTTCGGAGAGTTTCACGACGATCTGGTTGGGGCGATAGATCTCGCGCTCCCCGGAGTTCGGATTCTCGGAGGCCGCTGCGGGGAGGCTCTGCAGCGCGATCGCGAGGACAGCGGCGAGAAACCCGCCCCGCTGGGCGGCAGAGGTCGCGCCGGAGGTGAATTTATCCACTTCTTGCACCGAAAACTTGCACCGAAAAGCGCTCGACTGATCGACCCCTCAGCGGCTGTCGAAAACGCGAGGATATCACGGATGCCGGGCCTTCTCCGGCGCGCGATTCCGGCTGCGGGGTCGCAAACGGCTCCGCGCAGCCCAGGAGCAAATTCGCGTGCTAGTTTGGTGCGCGAGATGAGATTTTCGATTCCCTCCACAGCGAGGTTTTTGCATGGCCCGCGAAGCCGTCGTCGTCGATAGTGTCCGCACGGGGCTCACCAAGGCCCAGCGCGGCTCGTTCAACATCACCGAACCCGTCGAATACGCCGCTCACGTGCTGCGCGAGGTCGTGTCGCGCCAGCCCAACCTCGATGCCGCGGAGGTCGAAGACGTGATCCTCGGCTGCGGTTTTCCCGAGGGCTGCCAGGGCATGAACATGGCGCGTGTCTCGGCGCTGGCCGCGGGATTTCCCAAGAGCGTCGCCGCCACCACCGTGAATCGCTTCTGCTCCGCGGGCTCGCAGGCCATCATGATGGCCGCCCACGCGATTCTCCAGGAGGGCGCAGAAGTCGCGATCGGCGCCGGCGTCGAGACCATCACGATGATGCAGGATGGCAGCATGAACACGAACCGATTGGTCAATCGGAGCGCCCAGCAGCGCTTTCCGGGCCTGTATTTTCCGATGGGGATGACCGCCGAAGTCGTGGCCGAGCGCTACAAGATCAGCCGCGAAGATCAAGACAAGCTCGCGCTCGTGAGTCAGCAGCGCTACGCGGCCGCCGCACAGGCTGGGCACATTCGCGAAGACATCGCGCCGATGAGCGTCACCCGAAAAGTGCAAAAGAAGGACGCGGAGCCCTACGACGAGGAGTTCGTGGTCGATCGCGACGAGTGCAATCGCGCGGACACCACCCTCGAGGGTCTCGCTCGGCTCAAGCCGGTCTTCAAACCCGAGGCAGAGGGCGGCACGGTGACGGCGGGAAACGCCTCGCAACTCTCCGACGGCGCGTCGGCGACGCTGCTGATGAGCGCCGAGCGAGCGAAACAGTTGGGTGTCGAGCCGCTCGGCATCTACCGCGGCAGCGCGGTCGCGGGCTGCGGACCCGAAGAGATGGGCATCGGCCCGGTGTTTGCGGTGCCCAAGCTGCTGAAGCGACACGGCCTCACGCTCGACGACATCGACATCGTCGAACTCAACGAGGCTTTTGCGTCGCAGGTCCTCTACTGCAAGCGCGAACTCGACATTCCCGACGAAAAACTCAATCCGATGGGAGGGTCGATCTCGATCGGCCACCCTTTTGGGATGACCGGATCGCGGATGACCGGCCAGTTGCTGCGTGAACTGAAGCGCCGGGGCAAGCGATTTGGCATCGTGACGATGTGTGTCGGCGGCGGCCAGGGTTTCGCGTCCCTGTTCGAGGCCAGCTGATTCCGGCATCCGGCAAGGTCCCGCGCAGGTAGCCGATGGGCAATTCTTCGACCGTGCCGCCGCGCCCGCTCGCGTCTGCGGCGGACTTGGAGGCAGGACTCCAGCGCCTCGGCTACAGCGAATTTCGAGTCGGGCAGCGTCAGGCGATCGACACGCTGCTCACGCGGGATCGGCTGCTGCTCGTCGCGCCGACCGGCGGCGGAAAGAGCTTGATCTATCAGCTCCCGGCGCTGATTTTGCCGGGCACCGCGCTCGTGATCTCGCCGCTGATCTCGCTGATGGCCGATCAGGTCGACGCGCTGCACGCGCGCGGTGTCGCCGCGACGTTTCTCGCCGCGACGCTCGATCCCGACGATCTGCGCGCACGCATGTCGGCAATTGCGCGCGGCGAATTCGATCTCGTGTATGCGGCGCCCGAGCGGTTGAGCTTTGCGGGTTTTCGCTCGATGCTCAAGGGGCTCGCGTGTCCGCTGATCGCAATCGACGAGGCGCACTGCATCAGCGAATGGGGGCACGACTTCCGGCCCGAATACCTCGAAATCGGCAGATTGCTCGAAGACTTTCCGCAGTCGCGCGTACTCGCCTGTACGGCGACCGCGACACCCGTCGTGCGCGACGAGATCCTCGAGCGACTCGGACTTCCCGCCGAGACCCCCCAGATCATCTACGGGTTTGCGCGGCCCAATCTGTCGCTCCGGGTGCAGGAGGTGCAGCTGAAGCGCGAGCGCGAGCGCTGCATCGACGCGCTGTTCGCGGAGGCGCTCGGAGAACCGGGATCGGGGCGCGGCGCGGCAATCCTCTACTGCCCGACCCGAAAGATCGCCGAGCTGCAGGCCGATCGGATTCGCGCGAATGGCTGGAAGTGCATGGCCTACCACGCGGGAAAGAGCGGCCCGCGGCGCGAACAGGCCCACAGGGCGTTTTCGTCGGGTGAGCTCGAAATCGTCGCCGCCACCAACGCCTTTGGAATGGGAATCGACCGCGCCGACGTGAGGGCCGTGGTCCACTTCTCGCCGCCCGGTTCGATCGAAGCCTACTACCAGGAGGTCGGTCGAGCTGGGCGCGACGGCGAGGATGCGCTCGGGCTGATGATCGTTTCTCCCGGTGACATGCCGAGGCGTCGCGCGCTGCTCGAGTTGGACATGGCACAAAACGGATCCGCCCAGCACGTGATGGAGCACAAGTGGGGGATGTTCCTCGAATTGATGCGTTTTGCGGAAGGCGGCAGCTGTCGGCACGATTCCGTGTTGCGCTATTTCGGAGATGAAGCCGAAACCCTGGCGGGGTGCGGCCGCTGCGATGTCTGCGTGGCGCTGGTGGCGGCTGCGGGCGAAGGCGCTGGCGCGGATCCTGAAGCGGTGACGCTGTTGGTCCGCAAGGCACTCAGCGCGGTTGCGCGGATCCACGGGCGTTTCGGATTGAGCGCAGCAGTCGCGTTGTTGCGGGGCGCGCAGGATCCGCGGCTTCAGCGCCTGGGTCTCGAGCGAACTCCTACCTTCGGTGTATTGAGCACGTACCGCGACGAGTGGCTGACCCGCCTGCTGCGGCGCTGCGTGACCGCGGGTTGGGTCGACTTCTTCGGCCTCGATCGCCCGGTGGTGGCGCTCACCGAGGAGGGAATTTCCGTGATGCGCGGCGAGCGCCCCGCGCGCCTGCTGCTTCCACCGCTCGAAGCACCGCGCATCGCGAACGCGATGCCCAGAGGACCGGCGAACGCGAAGTCCGGAGGGCCGGCGAACGCGAAGCCCGGAGGAGCGGCGAACGCAAAGCGCGGAGGGCCGGCGGCCGCGCAGCCCGGAGCGCCGCGCGGCGCTGCGGCGCGCGAGGGCGCCGGGGTGCTCGGCGATCGCGACCGCGCACTCTTCGACGCGCTGCGCGCTTACCGACTCAAGCGCGCAGCCAGCCAGGGCGTGCCGCCCTATGTGGTCGCGAGCGATCGCACGCTGCGCGAAATTGCGGCCGAACGCCCGCGCACGATCGACGAGCTGCTGATCGTCCACGGCATCGGCCCCGCGAAGGCCAAGCGCTACGGAAAGGGACTTCTCGCGGTCGTGCGCGAACACGCGATCGAATCGAGTGTCATCGGCGGCGCGGTCGGCACAAGCGATCAAGCGTGATTTGATAGGATGTCTCGCGCTCCAGCTCCTCGCTGCATGTCACACCGGAAGTTTCGAGGGAGTCACACAGGGAGTCGCAGAGGGATTCAACCGGAAGTTTCGAGGGAGTCACACAGGGAGTTGCAAAGGGAGTCACACCGGAAGTCACACAGGGAGTCGCAATGGATCCGTCAGCGATCGTATATCCAGCCGTCGCGATGTTCATGCTCACGTTTTCCGCGGTCGTCTACATGGGCGGATCGCGTCTCTCTGCGATTCGCCGCGGTGACGTGAATATCCGCTACTACCGTCGCTTCAGCGAAGGCGAGCAGACACCCCGCCTGCAGGTGATCGGGCGGCATGTGCAGAACCACTTCGAGGTGCCCCCGCTTTTCTATCTCGCAATCTTGTTTCTCTACGTGACCGGTAGCGTCACACCCGTAGCGGTTTCGCTCGCGTGGCTGTATTTCGCGTCGCGCTGCGCCCACTCTTTCATTCACCTCGGAAGCAACAACGTGACACATCGCTTCATCGCATTTGCCGCGGGCGGCGTCATCCTCGCGAGCCTCTGGACCCTGCTGCTCGTATCCGTCGCAGCGTCTGCCGCCTAGGCGGACGCCGGAGATCGTTTCGGCCATGCGCTACCGCTACAGCATCTGTGACGTCTTCACGCAATCGCGATTCGGTGGCAATCCGCTGGCCGTGTTGCCCGAGGCCGAGGGCCTCTCGGATCGGCAGATGCAGCAGATCGCGCGGGAATTCAATTTTTCGGAGACCGCGTTCGTCCTGCCAGCGAAATCGGCACATACGAAACGCGTGCGCATCTTCACGCCCGCTGCCGAGCTCCCCTTCGCGGGGCATCCCAACATCGGCACTGCATTTGTGCTCGCGAGCGCCGGCGAATTCGGTGAGATCGAAGACTCGCTCGCCGTCAGTTTCGAAGAGCAGGCCGGACCGGTCGCGATCCAGATTCACAAACGCGAAGGGGCGCGGATCTGGTGCGAACTCACCGCGCCCGAGAGCCTCTCGCTCGGAAAGGCCGTATCCATCGAACGCGTGGCATCAGCTGTTTCGCTGAGCGAACGCGACATCGTCACCACCACGCACGGGCCTCGAGTGGCGTCTGTCGGCCTGCCGTTTCTGATGGTGGAGCTGACGAATCGTTCCGCGCTCGAGCGCGCTCGAGTCCACTGGGCTGGATTCGAGGCGATTGCCGCCGAGGGCGTCCATCCGGACATTCATCTGTACGTGCGCAGCGCGGATGAGTTCCAGATCCGGGCGCGCATGTTCGCGCCATCCGATGGAGTTCCCGAAGACCCCGCGACCGGCAGCGCCAACTGCGCGCTCGCGGGCTTGCTCGCACACTCGATCGAGCAAGCCGACGGACACTTCCGCTTTCGGATCGCCCAGGGCGTCGAGATGGGGCGGCCGAGCGTTCTCGATGCCCGCGCCGAGAAGCGCGACGGGGTCGTCGTCGCGACATGCATCGGAGGCTACTGCGTGTCGGTCGCCGAGGGAATCCTCGAAGTCGATCCCGAGCCGGGAGCGTAGAAGCTTGCGGAGGGCGCCCTCGCGGTCCTGGGAGGCGCCCTCGCGGTCCTGGCAGGGCGCCCTCGCGGTCGCCGCTAGATGGCGGCGGCGCCTTTCTCGCACGGCGTCGAATGGAGGTTGACGCCGAGCTTGTCGCCGCTCGAGATCTCGACCTGGAGGTGGATGCTCGTCCAACCCGGCTCCGCTTCGTCGAGCGCGATGTCGACGACCCGCCCCTCCATTCCGATCACCGCGGTGACATAGGCGCCGTGTGGGCTGTCTTTCGCCTTGCCCTTGCGCGGAGTTGCTCCGGCGTGCGGCTTGACATAAGCCGCGACGATCTTCGCTTCGGCGGCGTCGCCAGAGTTTCCGATCAGCAAAACGGAAACGCTCTCTCCGATCGCGACTTCACAAAACGACGACTCGTATTCGATGATCGACCCATCAGGAAGTTTCTTCAGCGAGATCGCCGACTCTTCGAACGCTGCGGCCGGAAACGCCAACGCACAACAAAAAGGCAGTGCGGCGAGGTATTGCGATTTGAACACGTAGGTCCCCTGTGTATGATGTCCGCGCCGAGGCGGCTGCGTTCGGCGCGAACAGTTGGTTGCTGTCGACGCCAATGAATAGAGATTGTCGGCCGCCGCGGCTGTGACGCGAGCCACCGCAGTCCGCGCGCAGGTTTCGCGCAGCATTGGATCCCGTTGCAGGAGCTGCTGAGCGTTGCGTTCATCGCGCCGCGGAACGCAGCTGCATGCTCGATCGGTAAGCGCGGGTGTTGCGACGTTCAGGCTGCGGGATCTGATACGATTGCGCCCCAGTTGCCGCGATTCTGCGCCCGAGAGATCGGATTGTGGGCCACGGCCCGCGCGCGTGGCAAGCGATCGCCCCGTCGACCGAAGCACGAAACGGGATACAGGAAGTCCGAAATAGGAAAATAGGAAATAGGAGAATGGCCGCTTGGAACACTTCGATCCGTTGACCCGCCACTTTTGGTACATGATCGGCATGGCGCTGCTCTGCGGCGCCATCGTCGGAACCGAGCGTCAGCTTCGTGGGAAACCCGCCGGTGTCCGAACGAGCATCTTGATCTGCGCCAGTACTGCGGTCTTCATTCACCTGGGTGATGTGGCGGCCCGCGAAACAGGAGATCCCGTTCGGGTGCTCGGCCAGCTCGTCACGGGAGTCGGTTTTCTCGGCGCGGGCGTCATCATGGCGCGCGAAGGCACCGTCACGGGCGTCACGACGGCAGCCGTCATCTGGGTGCTCGCCGCGATCGGTGCCGCGATCGGATTGGGCTTGTATCCGGGCGCCCTGGCGTTCGCATGCGTAACCGTGGCTGTGCTGACCGGCGTCGAATTGCTCGAGTCCAGCGTGCGCAGGCTGGCGCGTGGCATCTACGAAAAAGAGTGAATCGAACCCGCCGCCGACCAACGCATTGAGCGAGACAGGGGTTTGCAAGCCCTGGGACCGCCAAGCGCTCGAGAATCGACTCTTCGATTCTGACGCGTCTTGTCAGCGCAGCGGACTTCGTGTATCTAGCGCCGGTAGTGCAGTCGGTGCTCTGGCCCAGATCGTGGATCGTGGATCTTGGATCTTGGATCTTGGATCTTGGATTGTGGGCCGGGTGAAAAGGGAAGTGAGGTGCGGAGAGAGGAGCTCTCCAATTCCTCCGCGGGCGCGCCGCCGTAATGGGTTGGTCCCAGATCAGAGATACGAATAAGAGATAGTCAGATCGAGATACTCAGATCGAGATTGTCAGATCGAGATTGTCAGATCGAGATTGTCAGATCGAGATAGCCAGATCGAGATAGTCAGATCGAGATAGTCAGATCGAGACTGGGACCTGCGATCGACAGGAAAGCCACTGCTCAGCCTGCAACGGGTTGGGTGGGAAGGCGATCGGTCAAGCAACCCTGAGCCGGAAGACCTGCCAATTGCCGAAGAGATGTGCCCTCGCAATCAGGGCGCTCGGGTCGGAACGCATCGGCGTTCCCGGATTCTGATCCTCCGCCTCGAGAATTCCTGACGCACGCGAGGGCTGGCGTTCGCATACGCCCCGCGCGAAACGGGGCGAAGGAGGTCTCGCTGTGTCGTCGTTGGATCGTGTGTGTCTGTGTGTCGCCCCGAAGCGCAATCGGATTTCCGCCCTCGTTTGCCTGGGGTTCCTGCTCGGCGCATTCGCGCCTCTACCTGCGTCATCTGCCGAGTCGACGGACGCAGAACCCGCTGTCGATCAGGAAGAAAAACCCGCCAGCCATCAGGTGGGCGAAGTTGTGGCCACCGCGACGCGCACGGAAACACCCGTCGCGCAGGTCGCGAGTTCCGTCACAGTCGTGACTTCCGAAGAGATCGAACGCCGCCAGCTGCGCCTCGTGACGGAAGTGCTGCGGACGGTTCCCGGAGTCGATGTGCGCCAAAATGGCGGACCGGGAACCACCACATCCATCTTCATGCGCGGTGGCGATTCCGACCACGTATTGGTGCTGCTCGATGGCGTCGAACTCAACGATCCCTCGAGCCCGAATCGCGCGGCGATCCTCAACGATCTGACCACTGAGGACATCGAGCGGATCGAAGTGGTGCGCGGTCCGCAGAGCGTGCTCTACGGCGGCGACGCGATGAGTGGCGTGATCCAGATCTTCACCAAGCGCGGTGGCGACAAGCTGAAGCTGACGGGTAGCGGTGAGGGAGGTTCTTACTCGACCGCGCGCGGGGTCGTTTCTGCATCCGGGGATGCAAAAGACGTGAATTTCGCGGCTTCCGGTTCCTACTGGTCGACCGACGGTTTTTCGGCGACCTCCTCGGGCATCGAGAACGACGCCTACCGAAATGGAACCGCTTCTGCGCGCGCGGGCTGGAAGCCGAACGAGCAATTCTCGCTCGACGGCATGTTTCGCTACAGCGACGCGCAAATCGAGTTCGACGCTTTCGCGAGCGAGTTCGATCAGCACATCGACTCCGAGCAGATCCTCTCGCGTGTCGCGCCGAGGCTGAGCCTGTTCGATGGACGCTGGGTCCAGTCGCTCTCGGGCCAGTTCAGCCGGAACGTGCGCGACACGAAGGCCTCTCCTTTCTTTCCATTCGGGGCGCCCAGTTTTCACACCGAAATCGACGGCAGCCTCTACTCGCTGGACTGGCAGAACGAGCTGCGTGTAGTCGAAGCCCATCTCGTGACGCTCGGACTCGAGCAGCAGTGGGAACAGGCAGAGTTCGCGACCTTCGACGACAGTCGCGACAACTTCGCCGTCTACCTCCAGGATCAGTTCACCTGGGGAGAGCGCCTGTTCGGCACGGCCGGCTTCCGTTACGACAATTCGAGCGACTTCGAATCAGAGCTCACCTACCGCTTCACGGCCGGCGTGTCCGTGCCCGAAATCCATACGATCTTTCGCAGCAGCTATGGGACCGGCTTCAAGGCGCCGTCGCTTCAAGAGCTCAATCCGATTGCATTCGGCGGCACTGCAAATCTGGAACCGGAAAAGTCCAAGGGCGTCGACGCCGGATTCGAAACCTCCCTCTGCGACGGTCGCTGCGTGACGACTGCGACGTTCTTCTACAACGACGTGGATGACTTGATCATCGCGGTCTTCGATATCGTGTCGTCGAGTTTCTTGAATTTCAACGTCGACCGATCCGAAGCGTACGGTGTCGAAACCAGCGTCGACGTCGAAATCGTCGAGAGTCTGCGCCTTGCGGGGAACTACACCTACACCCACACCGAGGCCAAGGGACAGCCCGCCGCGTTCGGAGTTTCGGACGGAACGCGCTTGCTGCGACGTCCGACCCACAAGGCGTCGATCGACCTGATCTGGGACTTCCTGGACAAACGGGCCCAACTCGCCGCGAACATCCTCTACACCGGGGATCGGCGTGATCTGAGTCCCGTCACGTTCGGGCCGGCTGTCGCGGGCGACTACGTGACTCTCAATCTCACGGGTCGATTCAAGATCAACGAATGGCTCACCATCTACGCGCGCGCCGACAACCTGTTGGATGAAGACTACGAGGACGTCCTCGGCTTCGGTACGGCCGGCGTTTCGGGCTACGCTGGAATTCGCCTGACCTACTGAGCGCGCTCGAGGCTGACCTACTGAGCGCGCTTGTGAAAGGGGATTTGCGATGCGGGAAAAGCTGGTGCTCTCCTGGAGCGGCGGCAAGGACAGCGCGATGGCGCTCCACGAGCTACTTGGCGACGAGCGCTACGAGGTCGTCGGGCTGCTCACGTCGGTGGCCGCGGAGTATCGGCGGATCAGCCACCACGGCGTGCGGGAGGAGCTGCTCAAGCTGCAGGCGGAGTCGATTGGTCTGCCGCTCGATCGGATCTACCTGCCGTCGGATTCGGGCCTGCCGTGCACGAACGAGCGCTTCGAGGAGTTGATGCGCAGCAGCCTGCAGCGCTATTGCGATGCGGGTGTGATGCTGGTCGCGCACGGGGATCTCTTCCTCGAAGATCTCCGCGCCTATCGCGAGAGAAATCTCGCAAAGTTGGGGATGCGCGGGATCTTTCCGCTTTGGAAGCGCGACACCGCGAAGCTGATCCGAAGCTTCATCGACCTGGGCTTCAAGGCCTACCTGAGCTGCGTGGAGGGTAAGCTCGATGCGTCGTTCGCGGGCCGCGCGATCGACGCGAGTCTGGTCGACGATCTCCCGGTTGGCGTCGACCCGTGCGGCGAGTACGGGGAGTTCCACTCCTTCGTCTACGACGGCCCGATCTTCCGCGAGCCCGTCGACGTCGTCGTCGGTGAAGTGGTGTGCCGAGACACCCGCTACTACGCGGATCTGCTGCCGGCCGGATCGCGCGCGGCGGAAATTGCCATTCCTCCGATTGGAAACCGATAGCGGTGGCAATCTTGATCGCTGGCGGATCGCGGCGTGAGGTTCTGGAGCAATGCTGGGTCGAAGTTCTGCGCGTCGAGGCGGGCGCTAAGCGCGCGCTCGCGATTCGATGACGCGGCTCCACATCGTCGACGGAACCTTCGAACTGTTCCGCGCGCACTTTTCTCCGCGACCCGGTCATCGCGACGCTTCGGGGCGCGACGTCAAGGCCACGGTTGGGCTCGCGTCGTCGCTGCTCCAGCTGCTCGCGGATCCGGCGGAGGCGGTCTCGCACATCGCGGTCGCGTTCGACAACCCCGTCGAGTCGTTTCGAAACGATCTGTTCGACGGCTACAAGACCGGCGTGGGCATGCCCGAGGAGCTCGCCGCTCAGTTCGACGCCGCGGAGCGCGCGACCGCGGCACTCGGTGTGACGGTCTGGTCGATGGATCGCTTCGAGGCCGACGACGCGCTCGCGTCCGGCGCGGCGCGCTTTCGCGACCAGGTCGAGCAGGTGCGGCTGATGACGCCCGACAAGGATCTCGGACAGAGCATTCGCGGCACGCGCGTCGTGCAAATCGATCGGATGCGCGGGAAGCTCACGGATGAGAAGCAGCTTCGGGAATTGCGCGGGGTCGGGCCCGCGAGCATCCCCGACTGGATCGCGCTGATCGGTGATGCCGCCGACGGCATTCCGGGCATTCCGGGTTTCGGCGCAAAATCCGCGACGGCCGTGCTCGCCCACTACGGGCGGATCGAGGATATTCCGGAAAACGCCGTGGATTGGCAGGTCGCACTGCGGGGCGCCAACCGCTTGGCGGCAAATCTCGCCGAACGTCGCGAGGACGCGCTGCTCTACAAGCGCCTCGCCACGCTCGCACTGGACGCGCCGATCAGCCGGAGCCTGGCCGAACTGGAGTGGAAGGGCGCGCCGCGAGGCGCGTTCGAGGATTTCTGCGCCGAGATGCGCGCCGACCGCCTGCGCGTTCGGCCGCGTCGCTGGGCGAGCTGACGCACGCGAAGCCGATCGCGAGAATCAGCTGCGCGCGGTCGAAGTCAGCCCGCGTCCCTCAGCTCGATCGATCGCAGCCGCAGCGCGTTGCCGATCACGCAGACGGAACTCAAGCTCATGGCAGCGGCCGCAAGCATCGGATTCAACGCGATGCCGAACAGCGGGAACAGGACGCCTCCCGCAATCGGGATGCCGAGCGCGTTGTAGAAAAAAGCGAAGAAGAGATTCTGGTGGATGTTTCGCATCACGGCGCGACTCAACGCGATCGCCTTGGCGACCGCGCGCAGATCGCCGTGTAGCAGCGTGACGCCCGCGCTCTCGATCGCGATGTCGGTTCCGGTTCCCATCGCGATCCCGACGTGGGCGGCGGCGAGCGCGGGGGCATCGTTGATGCCGTCGCCGGCCATCGCCACGCAGCCGCCTGCCTCGCGCAGCGCGAGGATCCGTGCGTGCTTGTCGCTCGGTGAGAGGCCCGCCGCATACTCGTCGATCCCGAGCTGTTTCGCGACCGACGCGGCGACCCGTTCGTCGTCACCCGTGAGCATGACGATGCGCAATCCGAGTGCGTGCAGCCGCTTGATGGCGCTCGGCGTCTCCGCTTTGATGGGATCCGAAACCGCGAGGATCGCCGCGAGTTCGCCGTCGAGCGCGAGATAGATCACGCTGTGCGCGTCGCGCTGGAGTGCGCTGGCTTCCGAATCGAGCGCTGCGATGTCGCGAACGCCGCGGTCCGCGAGGAAGCAGCGCCGGCCGACCGCGACCTGGCGATGCTCGACCTCTCCCGTCACCCCCGCTCCGACTTCGGCTGCGAAGTGGAGCGCATCGGCAAGCGCGAGTCGCCGCAGTTCCGCCTCGCCGACCACGGCGGCCGCGAGCGGGTGCTCGCTGTAACGCTCGACGGAAGCGGCGAAGCGCAGGGCGTCGTCCGCCGCGAGGCCGCCTCGCGCGATCAAGCGCGTGAGTTTCGGGCGGCCCTGGGTGAGCGTTCCCGTCTTGTCGACCACGAGGGTGTCGACGCCACGCAGTGTTTCGAGCGCTTCGGCGTGCTTGAAGAGCACGCCTTCACGCGCAGCGCGGCCGACGCCCACCGTGATCGAAATCGGGGTCGCGAGCCCGAGCGCGCAGGGGCACGCGATGATCAGGACCGCAACCGCCGACACGAACGCGTGTGCGAGCTTCGGTTCGGGGCCGAGCGCCGCCCAGGCTGCGAACGCGATGGCCGCGCAGAGCACGACCGCGGGAACGAATCGCGCCGACACCACGTCGACCAAGCGCTGGATGGGTGCGCGGCTGCGCTGGGCGTCCGCGACCAAGGCGACGATCTGGGCGAGCAGCGTCTCCGAGCCGACGCGCTCGGCGCGCATGCGAAACGCGCCGGTCTGGTTGACGCTGCCTCCGACCACCGCGTCTCCCGCGCCCACCTGCCGCGGGATCGGCTCGCCGGAAAGCATCGATTCATCGACGCTGCTGTGTCCCTCCGCGATCCGGCCGTCGACGGGCAGCTTGTCGCCGGGTCGCACGCTCAGCAGATCGCCCGGGCGCACTTCGGATAGCGGTACCTCGGACTCGCGATCGTCGCGGATCAGCCGCGCCGTCGGTGGCGCCAACGCGATCAGCTTCCGGATCGCGTCTCCCGTGCGTCGATGTGCGCGCAGTTCGAGAACCTGCCCGACGAGCACGAGGCTGACGATCACCGCAGATGCTTCGAAATACAGCGCGATCCGACCGCCGTGTCGAAGTGAATGGGGGAACAGGTCGGGCGCGAGGATCGCGACCACGCTGTAGAGAAACGCGGCGCCGGTGCCGAGCGAGATCAGCGTAAACATGTTGAGGTGCCAGCTCGCGAGCGAGCGCGCGCCGCGCGCGAAGAGCGGGGCGCCCGCCCAGGCCACCACCGGGGCCGCGAGCGCGAATTCGAGCCAGTCGCTCACGTCGCCCGCAATCCAGCGCCGAAGCGGCAGCCCGAGCATCGGGCCCATCGAAATCGCGCAGAGCGGGAGCGTGAACAGCGCCGCGATCGCGAGTCGCCGCGAGATGTCGCGCAGCTCGCCGCTGGCCTCGTGCTCGTGCGCTTGCGCGCTCTGCGCGGACGCGACCAGTGCCATCCCGCAGCGCGGACAAGCGCCCGGCTCGTGGCTTTCGACCCCCTCGCACATCGGGCAGTAGTAGGCGGCGCGCACGCGCGCAGCGGGTGGCGGTGGTGCCATGCCGAGAAATTTCTGGCGGCAGTGCTCGCCGCAGAAGTAGAAGGTCTCGCCGCCGCGCGCTGCGCTGCGAGCCGTCGCTGCGTCTACCTGCATCTGGCAGATCGGATCGGTGGCGATGGGGGATCCTCCTCGGCGCGCTGTCCTTCTTCGCGGGTCGAACGCGCGGTTGGCGCGGCGCTCCGCGCGCGGCGGGGCGAGCGGATCGGGTGGCTAGACGAGCAGGTCCCGGAGCAGCGCGAGGTTTTCGCGCTCTTCGACCGCGATTTCGCCATCCGCGGCGATCACGCCCTCGATCGAGTCGAGAAAGAGCTTGCGCTGCGCGAGCGGAATCCGGGTGGGGTCGACGGCCTCGGGGTTCGGCGGAATCGACATCCAGCCCTCGACCTTCGACTGATCGTCCTCACTGAGCTCGAGCGAGCGGACCACGTGGTCGACGAAGGTTCGCTCTTCGGGGCGAATTTCGAGGTCGGCCCACGCGAACGAGCAGAGGAATTTCACCAGCCGGAGTCGATCTTCGCGGTTGAGTTGCTCCAAGGTCCGGGTCTCCAACATGAGCGCCCAGCATATACGAAAGCCCGCGCTGTCGAGCAACGAATCGCGAGCGCGGGAGTTGCCGGTCGCCCGGGAGTTCGAGCACCGGCCGCTCTGTGGTAAAAGGCCCCCGAGCGAGCGAAGGCTAGCGGGGGAAGCTGCGCTTCCCTGGCGGCGCCCCTCGAAGCCGTTCCGGGTTCGAGCGGCTAGTGGGGGAAGCTGCGCTTCCCTGGCGGCGCCCCTCGAAGCCGTTCCGGGTTCGAGCGGCTAGCGGATCGCGTAGGTGCTGACGTACTGCTGCTCGAAGCCCTTGAGCTCCAGGTTGTCATCGAAGAGCGCGAAGCGATCGGCGAGCGCTGGGATCTCCGCCCTCAATTTTTCGACGACGGCTGCGGTGGCGATGATTCCGTCCGGCGGAATCTGCTTCAGCAGCCGCGCGGCGAGATTGATGCTCGGCCCGATCAGCGCAACCGATCGCCGCATCGGAGTCCCGATCACGCCGATCACGATGTCTCCGACGTCGAGGCTGAGCCTCGCCCGCATTCGGCCCACCTGGGAGCCCGCTCCCGCGAGTGCTTCTCGAATCGACAGCGCGGCCTGCGTCGCTTCGCCGACGGATTCGAAATAGAGCAGCGCGCCGTCCCCCTCATAGTCCTTGACGTCTCCGCAAAAGGTCAGCGCCGCATGCGTGACGATTTCCATGAAGCGCTGAACGAACTGCAGCGCCTCGTCGGGCGGCTTGGCGAGGATGGCCGACGTCGAGTCCGCGATGTCGACGAAGAGCACCGCGAGTTCCCGTTTGATCGGAAGCGCGTGGCGATGGGCGTAGTTCTCGACGAGGCCCGGGAGAAACGCGTGGGTGTGTCGGCCGCCGAGGCCCGCGTCGGATGCGCGCGTGGCATCGGCATTCGGTTCCGCTCGGCTGGGGAGCGCGTTCGGGTCCACGGGCAGCGTCGGAAGCCCCGCGTTCTTCCAGGCCTCGAGGCCGTTCTGGAGCACGAAGACGGACTCGAAGCCCTCTCCCAAAAGCCACAGCGCCGCCCGGGCGCTGCTCGCGTCCTCGGGTCAGGTGCAGTAGGTGACGATCGCGGTGTCGCGCGGCAGCGCGGCCGCGTGCTCGACGACTTGCGCGAGCGGAAGCCAGCGGGTGCCGGGGATCTCATAGGGGTGGACGCTGCGCGCATCGGTGGTGCGGACGTCGAGCGGCAGGATCGCTTCGCCCCGCGCGCGTCGGGACCGAAGCTCCTCGGGTGCGAGTCGCACGACAATTCCCGTTTTCATCTCTCGTCTCCTGCGCGCCGTGCAGCGGCCGGCGCGATTGCGGTTTTGCGAACTCCGGTTTTGCGAACTCCGGTTTTGCGAACTCTGGTTTTGCGAACTCTAGTTTTGCGAACTCTGGTTTTGCGAACTCTTAATTGGGAGTGATGAGCCGACCCTCGAGAGGTTGTAGTCCGTCGGGGAGGCTCGCGCGAGCCCCCGAAACGAGCGCTCGAGCGCGCCGTGGGTTACACCCTCCGCTCTCGCGGTTCGGAGCGAACTCGCCCTTTGCGGGTCCGGCGCGCGAAGGCACTCCGATAGCCCCAGAACGCGCCGATACGTCAACCAACCTCCGCAGCCAGGGTCAACCAACCTCCGCAGCCAGGAACGGACAGGAAGCGAGATGGACGCATCCCAGGAAGCACTCGAGCGGGAAATCGAGCGACGCCGCACGTTCGCCATCATCTCGCATCCGGATGCGGGCAAGACGACCCTGACCGAGAAGTTGCTGCTGTATGGCGGTGCGCTGCGCGAGGCCGGCGCGGTCCGCGCTCAGAAGGCTTCGCGTTATGCGACC
The DNA here is from genome assembly GCA_964494795.1 of uncultured Spirochaetales bacterium. GTDB lineage: Bacteria > Myxococcota_A > UBA9160 > UBA9160 > SMWR01 > JACZVU01. The sequence continues at coordinate 35,388 of CAZBSV010000188.1, forward strand.
AGCGATTGGCTCGAACTCGAGAAGCAGCGCGGCATTTCCGTGAGCAGCTCGGTGATGCACTTCGAGCATTCGGGCCACCGGGTGAACATTCTCGACACGCCGGGCCACAAGGATTTCAGCGAGGACACCTACCGAACCCTGATCGCGGCCGACAGCGCGGTGATGCTCATCGACGCCGGCAAGGGCGTCGAGACGCAGACCCGCAAGCTGTTCGAAGTCTGCCGCTCGAGCGGGATCCCGATCTTTACCTTCATCAACAAGATGGATCGACTCGGACGCGATCCGCTAGAGCTGCTGACCGAGATCGAAGAAGTGCTCGGGATCGACGCGGTTCCGCTCGATTGGCCGATCGGCGCGGGGAATGCGTTTCGCGGCGTGTATGATCGCGAGGCGCAGAAGCTCCTGCTCTTTCACGGCGGCAAGCACGGCACGCAGCGCGTCGAGCAGACGGAAATCGAGGGTGCGATCGACGCGCCCGCGGTGCGCGACGCGATCGGAAGCGCAGTGCGAGAAGTGCGCGAAGCGCTCGAGCTGCTCGACGGTGCCGGCGAGCCGTTCGACCCGATTCGGGTGCGCGCTGGCGCACAGACGCCCGTCTTCTTCGGAAGCGCGCTGACCAATTTCGGCGTGCTGCCGTTCCTGGATCGCTATCTCGAAATCGCGCCGTGCCCCGGGGCGCGGCGTTCTAGCGCGGGAGAGATCGATCCCGCGAGGTCGGAGTTTTCGGGCTTCGTGTTCAAGATCCAGGCGAACATGGATCCCGACCACCGCGACCGGGTCGCATTCCTGCGCATTTGCTCGGGCCGCTTCGAAAGAGAGAGCAGCGCGATTCACGCGCGAACCGGCAAGAAGGTGCGGCTCTCGAAGTCTTCGCTCGTGCAGGCGCGCGACCGCGAGAGCGTGGACATCGCCTACCCGGGTGACGTCGTCGGGTTGTTCGACCCGGGCATCTACCGGATCGGCGACACGCTGTCGTCGACGGGCTCGTTCGAATTCGCGGGGATTCCGAGTTTTTCGCCCGAACACTTCGTGCGGGTCGAAGTCGCCGAGGTGATCAATCGCAAGAGCCTGACCAAAGGGCTCGAGCAGCTCGCCCAGGAGGGCGCCGTGCAATTGTTCACCGAGCCGGGCGCGGGAACCGCCGTACCGATCCTCGGCGCGGTCGGCCCGCTGCAATTCGAAGTGCTGCAGCATCGCATGGCGACCGAGTACAAGGTCTCGCTCAAGTTGACCCCGCTGCCGTACCAGATCGCGCGCTGGCTCGGGCCCGACACGGATCCGGATCTCTTCCGCTTCTCGGAAACCAAGCTGCTCGAGGATCGCGACGGCCGGCCGGTCGTGCTCGCGAAGAGCCCGTGGTATCTCGAGCGCCTGCAGGAGAAGCATCCGAAACTCGTGCTGAGCCCGACCGCGCTACACGCCTGATATCGGCGCTGTTCCGACTCGCCGACCGGGGCACTCCACCCAGAGCGACTCGCGCCGACCCACGGATCCGCACATCCGACTCAGAGCGACTCGCGCATTTCGGGCTGGCGCGTCTTCCAGAGAAATCCGTCGAAGTAGAAGTGCAGCAGCGACTGGAAGACGCCCCAGTAGAAGATCCATTTCCCGAGCGTCAGCTCGCCGACGCGCAGGCTCGGAAGATTCCAGAGCTGTCGGCCCTCCCAGTCCTGCAGGCAGACGTAGATTGCCGCGAGCGCCAGCGTGTAGCTCGTGTAGGCGAGCGCGGGGCGCTCGAGCAGGCGAGCCATCACGGGTTGGGGGGAGCGCCGCTCGGCGTATCGGCGCCGCTGATAGGCCCAGACGAAGACCATGTACTCCAGCGCGTGACTGAACGCGAACGCGAGATAGACCTTGATCGGGTCGAAGACCAGGAAGCAGAGCCAGAGGCTGCCGGTGCCGATCGCCATCGAAAGTCTCGCGCGATTGTGAAAGCGCTGAGCGCGCCATTCCGCGGCGAAGAAGAGCGCGGAGCTCGCGATCGCGAACGCGGCGGCGATCGGCGCGGCGACCGGCTTTGCGACGACGAGCCAACCGACGATTGGTTCCACGAACAGTCGCGCAATCCGAAACTCGTCGAGGATCGCTTCGGCGAATGCCGGCGCGACGTAGCTCGCGATCAGCGGCAGCCACCCCATCACAAACAGCCGATCGATCCAGCCGGGCGCGCTCGCTTCGCCCTGGCGCTGCGCTTTTGCGCTGTAGATCCGCAGGATTCCGTATTTCTGCGCGAGCGTGTGCCAGAGGTTCCAGAGGCCGGCGCCGAAGACCAGCGTCGTGACCAGCAGCTTGAGCCGAAAATCAGCTGCGGGCCAGCGGAGATCTTCGATCGAAAGCGCGCCGGCGGGAATGCTGGCTCTCAGCAGGTAGGGGGTCGCGAGCAGTCCCGCGCCGAGAATCAGGGGTGTGTAGAGCAAGCGCTTGCGGTGGCGCGCGAAGATCTCCGGATCGAGGTACGCGTACCCGAGCGTGTAATGGCGGTGCACGAAACCGAAGCTGAGCAGCAGGACGAACAGGGGGAGATAGTCTCCCGGATATTCCGGACCCGCGAGCGCGAGCGGAATCAAAGCCCAGAGCCAGCTGAAATGGTAGGCGGCCACGTCGATCGCGGGACTCACGTGCCACCCGAGCACCCGCTCCTGCGCGCGCGGGATCCGGAAGATCTGCTGGAGGTTCGCGATCCGGCCGGTCCGCGCAGCGTCTCGGATCCGCGGCGCGCTGACGGCTTCACGCATCGAAACTCTCCCTGTTGGGCGCGGATACTATCACCTCGCCCGCGGGCGGGGGCCGGACTAGGATTGTCGCGTGGCCATGAGCTGGACGATTTCGCGCTACTTCGTCGTCGAGGTTGCGCGCTACACCGCGTTCGGACTGCTGGCTGCGCTGCCCGTCGTGCTGATCCCGAATTTCTTCGATCGCGCGGACGAGTTCCTGGTCGGCGGCCTTTCGCTCGCGGACTCACTCGAAATTGCGCGCTACGTGGTTCCGCTCGTGCTCGGCTACACGCTGCCGATCGCGTTTCCATGCGGTCTGATGCTCGCGATCGGCCGCCTGGGCGGGGATTGCGAGATCACCGCGATGCGCGCGAGCGGGCTGAGTGCCGCCGCGCTGATCGCACCCGCTCTGCTGCTCGGCGCGATCGTCTCCGCACTCACCGCCTACCTGATGATCGAACAGGAGCCGCGTTGCAAGCGCGAGCTGCTCGCGTTGAGCCTGCGGCTGGCCTCGAGCGGGAACCTGATCCAAGCGCAGCACTTCCAGTCGTTTGGTCCACGGATGATCTTCGTTCAGGCGCGCGGCCCGGATCGCCGGCTCGAAGGCGTGATGATCTCGGATGCTTCGAACCCGGATCGCCGTATCCAGATCTTCGCAGAAGCGGGGGTGTTCTCATTCGACCCCGAATCCGGCCGGCTGCGCTTGTCGCTCGAAAACGGGGATCTGCGCCTGGAACCGAATCCGAGCGACGCGTTCGACGAGTACCGGATCTCGTTTGCGCGGATCGATTACGAGTTTCCCGCGTTGGCGCTCGGCGCGGGGCCCTATCGATACCGGGTCGACGAACTGGCGCTGCCTCAGCTGCGCGAGGCGATCCGGAGAATCGAAGCGGGCGACGCCGCGCCAGATCTCGCCTACCAGAACCCCCGGGTGTATGCGGCCCAGATCCAACGCATGCTGGCGATTCCGCTGGCCCCGCTGCTCTTTGCACTCGTCGGCGCGCCGCTGGCGGTGCGCGGTGTGGTGCGCAGCCGCGCGCGCGGCGTGTGGCTCGCGCTGGGCGTGTTCGCCGGCTACTACGCGCTCTTCAGCTACGGACAGGACATCGCGCGCGAAGGCGCGCTGCCAGCCGAGATCGCGATCTGGATCCCCAACGCAATCCTGCTCGCCGCGGGCATCGCCTTGGTCTGCGACACTCGGAGGCTTCGCTAGCAGCTCGAACCCGGAACGGGTTCGAGGTGCGCCGCAAGGGAAGCGAAGCTTCCCCCGCTAGCGGGCATCGAACCCGAGGTGAGCATGCGGCAGTTCGACTACGAGCAATTTGCGATCGGCGTGGGTTTCAGCTGGTCGCTCGGCGATCGCCAGTTCCACTGGCCGACCCTCGTGGCCGACAAAAATCGCGAAATCGCTCGACTCAACGAGGATCGAGCGCACTATTCTCGCGCAGGTGATCGATCGCGCGTTGGGCGTCGAGTCGCTCGCGGCTCAGGTAGTTGCTCACGGCGTGCGCGAGTCTCGGCTCGGCGAGGAAGTGCAGACTGTAGGTGGGCTGCGGGTCGAAGCCGCGCAAGAATTTGTAATCACCACCCGCGCCGGGTTCGAAACGCGCAATCCGCTGCGCGATGCAGTGTTCGATGGCCGCGTAGTAGCAGACGTTGAAGTGCAGATACCGCGCATTCTGCAGCGCCCCCCAATAGCGACCGTAGAGGACGTCTCCCTTGATCACGTTGGTGGTTCCCGCGATCAGCTCGTCGCCGCGGCGCGCGACCACGAAGCAGAGTCGATGTTTGAAGCGGTCTCGCAGCAGTTCGAAAAAGCGCGGGTTCAGGTACTGGCGCCCCCAGTGGTGATTTTCGATCGTCGCGAGGTAGCACTCGAACATCGGGTCGAACAGATCGTCGGTGATCGCATCTCCGGTGAGCGTCTCGATCGAAATGCCCTGCTGGTCGAGCTCTCGGCGTTCGCGTCGGATCTGGCTGCGCCGCTTGCTGCGAAATCGCCCGAGGTAGTCGTCGAAGTCCTGGTAGCCGGCGTTCTGCCAGTGATATTGGAAGCCGATGCGGAGCAGGTAGTCGCCGCCCTCGAGCCCGGCTTGTGCGCTGTCGCCGGCCAGCGCCGCGACTTCGTCTTCGCGGCAGAAATTGATGTGGACCCCCGATGGCTCGCCGCTGCGGCAGGCATCGCGCAGCGTTGAACCGAGCTGCCGGATCGCCGCGCCGCGGTCGGTCCCGCGCGCGACCAGGAAGCGAGCGCCCGCCACCGGAGTGAACGGAACCCCCACGAGCAGCTTCGGGTAGTAGCGGATGCCCGCGCGCTCGGCGGCCTCCGCCCAGGCGAAATCGAAGACGAATTCACCTTCGCTGTGGGCCTTGAGGTAGACCGGGCAGGCGGCGATCAGGCGGCCGTTTTCGCGCGCGATCAGCGGCCGCGGCAGCCAGCCGCTTGCAGCGCCGACGACGCCCGCGTCTTCGAGCGACGCGAGCCAATCCCATTCGAGAAAGGGCGACTCTTCGCCCACGAGTTCGTTCCACTCGTCGCGCGCAATGCGACTGACTCCCTCGATCCACTCGACGCTCAGCACGGCGTGAGTCTAGAGCGTCTCGTTGGCTGGCTACGAATCCGCGCCTGGGGCCGCTCGCGCCGATTGCTATCCTCGCGCGATGCCGAAGCAGCCGATCGGGCCTGCGGGCGGAAACGGCCCGCGGGTTTCCGGAAATCCGCAGCGCGAGGGCGGCCTCGCGACCCAGACGCGCCGCAAGCTTTCGAGGCCGGAGCGATTCAAGGTCCTGCTCTACAACGACGACTACACTCCCATGGAATTCGTGGTGAAGCTCCTGGAGAGCATCTTCGGCAAGGGGCCATCCGCGGCCACGCAGATCATGCTGCAGATCCACAACAGCGGGCTCGGCGTCGCGGGTGTCTATGTGCTCGAAGTCGCGGAGACCAAACTCGCCGCGGTCCACGCTGCCGCAGAGCGACGGGGCTACCCACTGCGCGCGGGAGTCGAGAAGGAATGACGGGCGAGAGTCGAGAAGGAATGACGGGCGGGAGTCGAGAAGGAATGACGGGCGAGAGTCGAAAAGGCATGACGGGCGAGAGTCGAAAAGGCATGACGGGCGGCAAATGAGTCAGATCGGCAGAGAGCTCCAGATGATGCTGCAGGCCGCGTATCGCGAGTCGACGACGCGCCGGCACGCCTATCTGACCATCGAGCATCTGCTCTACGCGCTGCTGCACGACGCGCGCGGCGCGGAGATCCTGCAGCATTCGGGCGCACAGCTGCCGGCGCTGAAGGCCGCGCTCGACCGGTTTTTTGCCGAGGATCTCGAAACCGTTCCGGGCGACGAGCCCTACGACGCGCAGCAAACGCTCGCATTCCACCGCGTGCTCCAGCACGCGGTCTCCCACTGCGAGAGCGCGGAGAAGCCTGAAGTCGACGCGGGTGATCTGCTGGCCGCGCTGTTCCAGGAGCCGGACTCCTTCGCGATCAACTTGCTGCGGTCCCAGGGCGTCACGCGGCTCGACATGCTCCGCTACATCTCGCACGGAGTTTCGAAGCTCTCCGATTCCGGCGTGTCGGGCGCTGCCACGCCCGCGGGTATCGAGTCTGGCATCGGTGACGCCGCCGAGCTGCCCGCCGACCCGATCGCCGCATTCTCGACCAACCTCTCCGAGCTCGCGGCGGAAAACGCGCTCGATCCGCTGATCGGCCGCGGACCCGAACTCGATCGCAGCATCCAGATCCTCGCGCGGCGGCGCAAGAACAATCCAATCTTCGTCGGCGAGAGCGGGGTCGGGAAGACGGCGCTCGCCGAGGGCCTCGCGCTGCGGATCCGCGAAGGTCGCGTTCCCGAGGACCTGCAGGCTGCCGAGATCTTTGCGCTCGATCTCGGATCGATGCTCGCGGGAACCCGCTACCGCGGCGATTTCGAGGCTCGCTTCAAGGCGTTCATCGCGGCGCTCGGCGAGCGCGCGTGTCCGATCCTGTTCATCGATGAGATTCACATGATACTCGGCGCGGGTTCCGCGCAGGGCGCGACGGTCGACGCGTCGAGCCTGCTCAAGCCGTTGCTCGCCAAGGGCACGCTGCGCTGCATCGGCGCCACCACCTATCAGGAGTTTCGACACTTCGAGCGCGACCGCGCGCTCGCGCGGCGTTTCCAGCAGGTGGATGTTCGGGAACCGAGCGCGGACGAAGCGGTTCGGATTCTCGAGGGACTCGCGCCGCGTTACGCCGAACACCACGGCGTTCGCTACACCGGGCCGTCGCTCAAGAGTGCCGTCGAACTCTCGGCTCGGCATTTGACCGAGAACTTCCTGCCCGACAAGGCGATCGACGTGATGGACGAGACCGGCGCGGCCGTGCGCTTGCGCCCTACGGGCAAGAAGCGCAAGACGGTCAGCGTGCGCGACATCGAGCAGGTGATCGCGCGGATGGCCAACATTCCTTCGCTTCGCGCGAGCGGCGCCGATCGCGACCGACTCGCCGGCCTCGAAGCCGAACTCCAACGCGTCGTGTTCGGCCAGGACGCCGCGATCTCGACCGTCGTGCGCGCCGTCAAGCGCGGGCGCGCGGGTCTCTCGGGCGCAGACCGCCCGATCGGCAGCTTCTTGTTCACGGGCCCGACGGGCGTCGGCAAGACCGAACTCTCGAAGCAACTCGCGCACGCGCTGGGGGTTGTGTTCCTGCGCTTCGACATGAGCGAGTACATGGAGAAACACGCGGTGTCGCGCTTGATCGGCGCGCCGCCGGGTTACGTGGGCTACGACCAGGGTGGCCTGCTCGTCGAGCGCATTCGCAAGCAACCCTACGCGGTGTTGTTGCTCGACGAGATCGAGAAGGCCCACCAGGATCTCTTCGACATCCTGCTACAGGTGATGGATCGCGCGACGCTCACCGACAACCAGGGCCGCGAGGCCGATTTCCGCCATGTGACCCTGATCATGACCTCCAACGCGGGCACGCGTGAGATGAACGCGAAGGGCATCGGTTTCGGGGCCGGGCGCGCGGGCGATGGCAGCAAGGAGATCGAGCGGCTGTTCAGCCCCGAGTTCCGCAACCGGCTCGACGAGGTCGTGAACTTTGCGCCGCTCTCGCCCGACGTGATGGGCCGGGTGGTTGACAAATTCGTAAAGGAAGTGTCCGCGCAGCTGTCCGAGCGCAAGATCGAGATCGAGTTGACGGACGCAGCGCGCAGCTGGCTCGCGGAGAAGGGTTACGACGCCGAGTTCGGTGCGCGCCCGCTCGCGCGCGTGATCCAGGTCGAAATCAAGGATCGCATCGTCGACGATCTGCTGTTCGGGAGCCTCAGCCAGGGCGGCCGCGTGCGGGTCGATTGCGGGGATGACGGCCTGACTTTCGCGATCGAGCCGCGCGGCTGACAGCGCCGCGGTCGCGACGCGCGAGTGCGTCGCGTCAGCGCAGTGCCGCCGGCAGTCAGCGCAGTGCCGCCGGCAATCAGCGCAGTGCCGCCGGCAGTTGGAAGATTACGCCCTCGTCGACAAGTGGCAGGGAATCGATCACGTAGTCGCCATGCGCGAGTTCTTTGAGCCGCTCGACGACTTGCGTAACCAGGATCTCGGGCGCCGATGCGCCCGCCGTGACACCGACGCACGACACGCCCTCGATCCAGGCCGCGTCGAGCTGGTCCGCGGTTTCCACCATGTACGAGCGCGCGCCCAGTTTTTCGGCGAGCTCGACCAGGCGATTGCTGTTGGACGACGCGGGCGCGCCCACCACGATCACCACTGAGGCCTGCTTGGTGAGTTTCTTGACCGCGTCCTGGCGGTTCTGCGTCGCGTAGCAGATGTCGTCCTTGCGGGGCAGCGCGATTTGCGGGAATCGATCGCGCAGCGCGTCCATGATTTCGCGGGTGTCGTCGACCGAAAGCGTGGTCTGGGTCACGCAACCGAGTCGGCTCGGATCGCTCACCTCGAGCGTCTGCACGTCTGCCACGGACTGGACCAATTGCATGCGCGCGCCGCCGTGGCCGAGCGTCCCCTCGACCTCGACGTGGCCCGCGTGACCGATCAGCACGATGTCGAGATCGCGCTTGAGCATGCGGCCGGTCTCGACGTGAACCTTGGTGACGAGCGGGCAGGTCGCGTCGATCACGTGCAGGTCGCGCGTTTCGGCTTCGGCGCGCACCGCCGGCGAGACGCCGTGAGCGCTGTAGATCAGTCGCGAGCCGCGCGGAACCTCGGCGAGGTCGTCGATGAAGATCGCGCCCTTGGCGCGCAGATCGTCGACCACGTGGCGGTTGTGGACGATTTCGTGGCGCACGTAGACGGGCTTGCCAAAGCGCTCGAGTGCGATCTCGACGATTTCGATCGCGCGATCGACGCCGGCACAGAATCCGCGGGGGCTGGCGAGCAGAATTTGCACGCGGCGAGCTTAGCAGTCTCTTCCGGGCTGAGAAGACGGACCTCTTCGCGCAGCGCCGTAGCCGACAGGCGAATCGATTTGCACATCGCGCGGGGTCGAGCGAGGGATCGGTCCGCGCAGCATTGGGCCGAGAGGCGCGAATTGCCGCGCGGTTTCCGGCGCGGCGCGGGGCGCGCGGCTACAATCGCTCGCTTCACCCGGCCTGCGGCTCCCAGTCACCCCGATCGCGCGCGGCAGCGCGGAAACCCGCAGCGCGCGGCACCCCGGAGACGGACGCAATGAGCGAATCCAGCCGATGAGCGGCGCGGCACAAAGCGTTCGACCCGGGCTCGCGGGGCTCGACCCCACCGAGCGCCTGCTCCGGAGCTGCCGCGGCGAGGCCGTCGATCGCCCGCCCGTCTGGTTGATGCGCCAGGCCGGCCGCTACCTGCCCGAGTACCGCAAGCTGCGCGAGGGAGTGGGCTTTCTCGAGATGTGTCGGGACGTCGAGCGCGCCGTCGAGGCCTCACTGCAACCGATCCAACTGGTGGGAAGCGAAGCCGCGATCCTGTTCTCCGACATCTTCACGCCGATTCCCGCGATGGGCGTCGAAGTCGATTTCCGGCCCGGGCCGATCATCGCCAATCCGATCCGCTCGCTCGAACAGGTCAATAAGCTCCGCGTCCCCGACCCGCGCGAGTCGACCCCCTACGTGTTCGAGATCCTGCGCGTGCTGCGCGCCGAACTCGCGGACGCGCGGATTCCCGTGCTCGGTTTTGCGGGCGCGCCGTTCACGCTCGCCGCCTATCTCGTGGAAGGCAGCGGCTCCAAGGATTTCGCGGCCGTCAAGCGCATGCTGTACGCGGCGCCGGATCTGTTCCGCGCGCTGCAGTCGCGCCTGGTCGAGCTGGTGGTCGGCTATCTGAACGCGCAGATCGAAGCCGGCGCCCAGGTCGTGCAGCTCTTCGACACCTGGGCGGGTCTGCTCGCACCCGCCGAGTATCGGGAGTGGGTGCTGCCGGTTCACGCCGAGATCGCGGCGCGCATCGACCGCGCGCGCGCACCGCTCATCCTCTACGTGAACAATGGCGCCCACGTGCTCGATGAAATGCTCGAATCCGGTGCGGACGTGCTCTCGCTGGATTGGCGGGTGGAGATCGCCGACGCGGCCCGTCGCGTGGGCGATCGCGCGAGCCTGCAGGGCAACCTCGATCCCTGCGCGCTCCACCAGAGCCGTGAGCAGATCTTCGCGCGCGTTCGGCAGATCGCCGAGGGCGCGCGCGCGGCGAGGGGGCACATCCTCAACCTCGGCCACGGCTGCCTGCCCGACACACCGGTTGAGGGCGTGCGCGCATTTACCGATGCGGCGCGCGCGCTCGGGAAGGAGCGGTCGCTTGGCGCGTGACGACTTCAACTTCGACCGTGCACGGATCGAAGCGATCCTGCCGCGCTACGCGATCGAGGGGCCGCGCTACACCAGCTACCCGACCGCGCCGGTCTGGAAGGAGAGCTTTGGCGTCGAGCAGTTCCGCAGCGACCTCGCGCGCGACGCCGTCGAAGTAGGCGAGGGGCAGAGAGACGCAGCGAGAGACGGGCAGAGCGACGCGCTCTCGCTCTACGTCCATGTGCCGTTTTGCCGCAGCCTGTGTCACTTCTGCGCGTGCAACAAGATCATCACCAGCAAGGCCGAACTGCCGCTGCGGTTCCTCGATGCGATCGAGCTCGAGGTTGCGGCCGTGCGCGAGGTGACCGGACCGCGAACCGCCAGCCAGCAGCACTGGGGGGGCGGGACGCCGACGTACCTCGCGCCCGATCAGCTGATGCGTCTGTTTCGCAGCGTGACCGACGCGTTTGCGATGCGCGAGGGAGCCGAGATCTCGATCGAGGTTGACCCGCGCGTCACCAGTAACGACCATGTGCGCGCGCTGCGCGAGTGCGGGTTCAACCGGATCTCGATGGGCGTGCAGGATTTCGAGCCCAAGGTTCAGCAGGCCATTCACCGCATCCAGAGCGTCGAACAGACGCAGCGGCTGGTCGAATTCTCGCGCGCGAGCGGTTTTTCCGGCGTGAACTTCGATCTGATCTACGGGCTGCCGTACCAGACCGAGCAGAGCTTCGCGCGGACCCTCGATCGGGTGATCGAGATCGCGCCCGATCGCATCGCGCTCTACTCCTACGCGCACGTCAGCTGGCTCGCCAAGCAGCAGCGCGGTTTCGAGCGCAAGGACCTGCCGGGGCCGTCGACCAAGCTGCAGATCCTGCTCGGCGCGATCGAGCGCTTCCTCGATGCGGGCTATCGGTTCATCGGACTGGACCACTTCGCGAAACCCGAAGACGAGCTTTCGCAGGCACTTGACGCTCGAACTCTGCGCCGGAACTTCATGGGGCACACCACCCAGGCGGGCGTCGATCTGATCGGCTTCGGACCGAGCGCGATCAGCGAACTGCGCGCGAGCTACGCGCAGTCCCAGCGCAATCTCGACGACTGGGAGGCCGCCGTGCGCGAGCGCGGCTTCGCGACCATGCGCGGCCATTCGCTCTCGCGGGACGACATCGAGCGGCGCTGGGTGATCGGAAGACTGATTGGCCACGCCGAGCTTCACGCCGCTGAATTCGAGGCGGTCTTCGCGCAGCGCTTCGCGAGCCGCTTCGCGCGCGAACTCGAGGCGCTCGCGCCGCTCGCGGACGACGGTCTGGTCGAGTGCGAGCGCGACGGCAGTCTGCTCGTGACGCCGCTCGGCCGGCTGCTGGTTCGCAACGTCGCAATGATCTTCGACGCCTATCTCGCCGACCAGAAGAAGAGCGAGCGGCCGATGTTCAGCAGGACCGTCTGATGGGCGAGCCCGAAATCGGCGCGCTGGTGGCGGGGGCGGGGATCGCTGGGCTTGCGGCGGCGCTCAAGCTGCAGTGGGAGCGCGTGCGCATCGC
>CAZBSV010000189.1:0-12841 GCA_964494795.1 uncultured Spirochaetales bacterium
ACGGCCTCGCGCCACTGCTTGCGGATGAGCGGAATCAGCGAGATCGGGTACTCGGGCCGTTCGATGCTCGCGCGGTAGGCGATCTGGTCCGGCATCGGAGGCTCGACGCCGAGAACGCCCTCGATTGCGGCGTAGAGGCAAAATGCGCTGTAGGTCAGCGCGTATCCGCCCTCCTGCATCAGGAGCAATTTTCCCCCGGCGTGCTGATCGGCGAGTTCGCGGGCGATCCGACCGAGATCGTAGAAGCCGCGCATGCTGAGCAGGTTGCGGCCGTTTCCATCGTATTGGTTGGCATCTTCACCGCACGCGACCACGATCAACTGCGGCGCGAACTCATCGACGGCCGGCCGAACCAGCTGATCCATCACTGCGCGATACGCGATGTCGCCGGTGCCGTAGGCGAGCGGAATGTTGAAGTTGTAGCCGACGCCAGCGCCCTGCCCGACTTCGTCGGTTTCGCCGGTTTCGGGGTGATTGGCATTCCACGAGCCGAGAGGCATGTGCATCGATATCGTGAGCACGTCGGATCGGTCGTAGAAGCCGCTCTGCGTGCCGTTTCCGTGATGCACGTCCCAGTCGATGACAGCGATGCGCTCGACGCCCTGAGCGGACGCGGCCTCTACCGCGATCGACAGATTGTTGAAGATGCAGTTGCCATCGCCCATGTTGCGGCCGGCGTGATGGCCCGGCGGGCGGATCATCGCATAGCCGCGCGGATGGCGTCCGCCGAGCACGCCTTCGAGCGCCGCCAACCCCGTCCCCGCCGCCGCAAAGGCAGCATCGACTGAACCAGTGTTAACGACGGTTCCGCCGCCGTCGATGCGGGTGGGGCCGTTCTTTTCCGCCTCGAAGATGGAGTCTACGTACGCCGACGTATGGAAGCGCTCGATCTCAGCGCGGCTCGCGTGTCGGCCCTCACGCCAGGCCAGGCGATTTGCGATCGCGCCCTTTTCCAGGATGGATTTCATGTTGATCAAGCGCTCGGGAGTTTCCGGGTGCGGCTCGTCGATGGACATGAGCGGCGACGGCCCATATTCGTAACAGCCCTTGCCGGGATTGTGTTTCAGCACGTCGGGGTGCCAGTAGACCGCGGCCGATTCGACGCTCATGGCTTCTCCTCACGCGTAGGGTTAATCGAGCTTCGCGACGGCCAGCTTGATTTATCACACAAGCGATCGGTCGCACAAGCGATCTGTCGCGCAAGCGATCTGTCACACAAGCGATCTGTCGCACAAGCGATCTATCACACAAACGATCGGTCGCACAAGCGATCTGTCACACAAGCGCCGGATTCGGACTAACGCTCGTCCATCCCCCACGGTGAAGCGTAATCCCCCTTGAGCAGATCGAGGAAGGGGAGCGCGTCGAAGGCTTCGGGCCCGAGCACGCCGGCACCCGACCACGCGCCCGTCGCAAGCAGTTCCATGCCGACGACGGGATTGATCGCCGTCTGCCACACCACGGCCTGCGCGCCGTCGCGGGCCATGCTGTCCTGGTTGTCGACTACGTGATAGAGGTAGACCTCTCGCGCCTTGCCGTCTTTGCCCTTGCCGGTCACCCAGGTTCCCGCGCAGGTCTTGCCGTGCATCTTGTCGCCCAGGGTCGCGGGATCCGGCAGGCAAGCGGCGACCACGTCGCGCGGCGAAACTTCGCCGCCCTTCACCTTCACCGGCTGGGTCGAATCGAGTCCAATCGCCTTGAGAATGCGCAGCATGTTGATGAAGTCCGTGCCGAGGCCGTACTTGAAGGTCACGCGCTTGCAGTCGACCCAACGCGGGATCAACAACACCTCTTCGTGCTCGACGTTCACGCATTCTACCGGGCCGATGCCATCCGGAAACGTGAAGACTTCCGGTTCCGAGAACGGCACCGTGGTGAACCAGCCCTTGCCCTTCTCCCAGATGACCGGGGGATTCAGGCACTCTTCGATCGTGGTCCAGATCGAAAACCCGGGCGCGAACCGATAGCCGTCGACGGAGAGATTCGCGCCGTCGCGCACACCGATCTCATCGATCTCGGAAAACAGGTGATCGGCCGCGTAGCGGGCGAAGATGTCCGACAGTCCGGATTCGACGCCGAGCCCCACCAGCGCGAGCAGGCCCTTCTTCTCCCAAGCCTTTTCTTTGGCGAATTGCTGATCACCGAGCTTCAATCCCGCGAGTTCGAAGGGCTTGTCGGGATGTCTCTTCGAAAGCGACATCGCCATGTCGATGTAGGTGCATCCCGCATCGAATGCGGCGTCGAAGATCGGCATCACGAAACGCGGGTCGGCGCTGTTGAGTATCAGCGCGATTTCGTTCCTGCGCGCAAAGTCGACGATCGAGGCGGAATCGGTCGCGTCCAACCCGACTCCCCTGAATCGCGAATCGCCCGTGCGCTCGGCGGCGGTCTTGGCGCGGCGTTCGTCGATGTCGGCCATGATCATGCTGTCAAAGAAGTTTCGGCGCGAGGCGATTGCCGCGATGGCCGCCCCGACGCCACCGGATCCGATCACGAGAATATTCATCGCGGCGATTCTAGCCGGCGCGGGTGTCCGGCGCGATGCCGGATTCAGATTGATGTCTGAGCAGAATCAGATTGATTTGAGCAACAGTGCCGCGCTTCCGACACTGACCGCGAGTTCGAACAAATAGCCTGAATCGAGTTCGTGGCCCGAGTGCGGCGGTTCGAGTTCGGCAGAAATCCTCCTGCGTTCCAGCAGCGCGATCGCGTTGCCGGCTAGAACGTTGAGAAACTCTCCGACTCCATCCGCGAGCAGATTGCAATTCTGGCGTGCTGCATCGAGGCGCGAAGCATCGAAGTTCGAGGTCGCACCGGCAAGCTGCAGCGAGAACGCTTCGTCGCCCATCAGGCAAATCGAGAGCCCGACGTCGCCCTTCACGTTGACCGCGATGCGCATGGGGAGGGCGGGAAGCTTGTTGACCAGCTGGCCCTTTCCGATCCGAACACCAATCCGCGCAACGCGAACCAACAACTTGGGGAACAGATCCAGGATCGTCGCTGCCAAGACATTGCTCTCGAGCCCTTCCGGCAGCGCGACCTTTCCGAGCCGGTAGAGTGCCTGCTCGTTTTCATACTGAACGAGCAATCGATGCAAGCGGTCGTTTTGCACGAAATTCAGCCGAACGAGCGCCTGGCCGATCCTGAGTCGCGTCTGCTCTTGAAAGCCGATCAGATAATCCACCTGCTCGTCGCTCAGCAAACCCATTTCCACCGCAAGCTCGCCGAACGGGATATCGCAGTACCGCTGTTGCGAATTCACTTTCGCGGCTTCTTCATCTGTGAGAATTCCACCCGCTACTGCGAGTTCGCCAAGGCTTCGGTTTTCGGCGTCCATCAGTGCGAGCGCCGCGCGAATCTGGTCCGAGTCGACCACGCGCTGCTCGATCAGGAATTGACCGAAGAACTTGATGCCCATTCAGTCTCCCGCCCGCGAGCGAAGACGCTCGCGTTCCTGGCTGAGAAGCGCGCCCACGAGAGCCTCATCGACCGGCTTTTCGAGAACCTGCACCGCGCCGAGACGAAACGCCTCTTCGGCCTTGGACACCATCCCACCCACCGAGGAGAGCATCGCCACGCGAATCTCGGGCTGACTGGCCCGGATCATGCGCAGCGCAGCCAGTCCATCGATATCCGGCATGACGATGTCCATGATGACGAGGTCGGGCTTCAGTTCCCGCGCCTTTTGAATCGCCTCGGCGCCGTTTCGCGCCGTGCCGGCGATCTCGACGTCTGCATCCGCTCCAACGGCCCTTTCGAGCTGCGCGAGAACCGTGCGACTGTCATCGACGAGCAGGACCGTCATCTTCTTGCCAGCCATGAAGCCCCCAGCGCAGCGCGGTTGATTCCCGGCACCTCTACGATGGGTCCATCGACAGGACAGATTCTGCGATTGAGATCAAGCTTGCGCGCCCGGCCGCCAAAACCAGTCTCCCGCAGAAGTTGCACACGAGTGGAGCGCTTGTGCGCACGCGTGAGCGGCGCGAGCGTCGAGCCCGCGAGCCGCAGGCGCGCGACCGCGCGCCTGCGGAAAGCCATCCGCGAGCCGCGAAGCGCGCGACCCCGCGCCTGCGGGAAGGCGATGGAGGGGCGGAGCTCAACTCAGGAGCGGTCGAATACTGGCGCGCTCGTGCATTCGGCGCTGACGCTGGCCGCCACCAGCGCGTCGTCTTCATCCCGGCCGGGCAGGTTGATGCGCTGAACGTCCAGCTGCACCTGTATATCCCTGCCACCCATCTCCGTGGAGTGGCGTCGCGCGGTCGCCTCAGCGATCGCCCTCGCCTGCGCCAGGGCTTCTCCTGCAGCGTTCACCACGATCGGATCGCCCTCGTGGTGAATGCTGAACGCGCCGTCTTCCCTCTTGGTGATCTCGACGACCGAGCGAACCTTCACCATTCCGATCGCGGCCCCGATGGCGTTGGCCACCGCACTGCCCTCGGGTATCACGGTTGCGACTCCCAGGCGCGCACCCACTTCGGGATAGAACACCGCCGCCGGGCCGCCGACAGCGACCAGCGGAAGCTTCGATTTCAGCTCGATGCTGAGATCGCCCACTTGGTTGCTCCCAGTAGTCGCCGCTGAAACCAGTGGCGACGACGGATCGAAGCGCTGGCCACACAGCTTCTCGAGCATCAGGTGGGCGCTCTTCGAAACCACGGCGTCGAAAACCGATTGCGCGAGCGCTCGACTCTCGGCTTCGGCCCGCTTCTCGTCGTTCGAGATCAAACCGCTCGCCCGCCCGACGAGCAGGCACTCCAGCAGCGCCGCTTCGCGAGACCACTGCGATTGCAGGCCGAGCACGTGCGCGGCGTCGCTCGGGGTGAAGCCCGCGACCTGCATCAGGCCGCGATCGATCAGCCGCGCGAGCGACGTCGTGTCGGACATCCGAACCACGAGGTCGGAATAGGGTTTGGGTTCGTCGCCGACGCTGCGCAACAGCGCGAGATCCGATGGCGACAGATCGCCGAGAAAGCGCTCTGGGTCCGATCCCTCGGGTCGAATCAGATAGCGACTCGCCCGGCGCATTCCGACGCCGGCGATCAAGCTCGCCCGCAAGGCCCCGATCATCGATGGCCAGCGAGCGCCCATCAGCGAAATGGGGACGACGCGGTTGGCCTTGAGGCTGACGCGACCTTCGAAATCGATTTCGACTTCGCTGTCACCTCCGAGGCCGACCGTTTGCATGTCGATCGCGTGGACCAATGTCCGGTAGCCAGCCACCACCGAACCCTTCTCGCACAGGCTCGGCCAGCCTCGTTTGACGATCGCGACGTCCGTCGTCGTACCGCCGATGTCCGAGATGGCGAAATCCGACAATCCCGAGAGGAACTTTGCGCCGATCACGCTCGCGGCAGGGCCCGAAAGAATCGTCTCGATCGGCCGCTTGGCGACGGCCTCTGCGGTGGCAATCGAGCCATCGCCCTTGACGATCATGAGTGGTGCCGAGATCCCCTGCTCTTCCAGCGACGATCGAACGGCAGACTCCAGATCGACGATCAACGAGACGATCCGCGCATTCAACGCCGCAGTCAGGGCTCGGCGCGGGCCATCGAGGTCGTCCGACAGATCGCACGACGCCGTTGCCGAGCAACCCGTGATTTCACCGATCAGCTGCCGCGCGCGATTTTCGTGCCCCGGATTGCGAACCGCGAAATGGCCCGCAACCGCGTATGCGTCGACCGAGCCGCGCAGCCTTTCAAGTGCGGAGCGGATCGATGCTTCGTCGAGCGCTTCGCGCTCCTCGCCATCGTGCGTATGACCGCCCGCAATGCGAACGATCCGGGCGCTCGGGATCGCGCGCGCAATGCCCGTGCGATCCACCATGGCGTCCTTGAAGCCGATCAGAAACGCCGCGATCGGCGAGCCGCGACCCTCGACGAGCGCGTTGGTGGCAAGTGTCGTCGAGAGCGAGACCAGCGAGATCTCGCGCCGATCGAATGCGTCCCCCATGTCGCCGAGAATCTGGCGCAGGGCCTCTGATACGCCGATGGAGAGCTGGCCGCGTGTCGTGAGCGCCTTTGCCGAAGCGACGACTTTGCGGTCGCGCATGTCGACGATGACCGCATCGGTGTAGGTTCCGCCGGTATCGATTCCGATGTTGTACTTGGCCATGTCGCACCGCGCTTCCAGCGAGCTGTCCCGCCGGTCATTGGGCGGGTTGAAATTCGATCAAACCGCGATCTTGGGGAGTTTCCGCCTGCGGGTCCGAGTCGAGAAGTGCGGGCGGAGTGTAGCCGCCAGCCGCTCGAACCCGGAACGGGTTCGAGGTGCGCCGCCAGGGAAGCGAAGCTTCCCCCGCCAGCAGCTAGAACCCGGAACGGGTTCGAGATGCGCCGCAAGGGAAGCGAAGCTTCCCCAGCTAGGCGGCTGGGCATCCTAGATCGGATGCCCGAAGTCACAATGCTCTCCGGGAATCGGCGGATCGTGGACGTCACAGTCGGGTGGATCCGGATTCATTGGCGGTTCCGAGTAGGCCCGCCTGAACTCATCCGTATCGGTTACGTCGAGGATGCCTTCGCGCGCAAGTTCTTCGCCCGCAAGTTCTTCGCCCGCAATTTCTTCGGGGCTGACTTCGCGCTGTTCGAAACTGCCTTCGAACGCGGCCTGGTCGATCTCCAGCATCCGGTCGATCGCAACCACCTCTTGCTTGCTCCGCGCGTCGCGCAAAGCGAGATCTCGGAAATCCAGCAGGCAACCGCCCAGTGCATCGATCTGTTCGCGGCTGAGCGTTCGTTTCTCGTGCGCTTCGCCAGGCGCCACCGTTAGCTGCTCGAGCGCTTCGATCGTCGTTCCGGGCTGTCCGGGCGTTTCGCGATTCTCGATCGCGACGCGGCTTTCGGAAGACGAAAACGTCGACGCGCCCGTTGCGGAATCGACCGCCACGTAGACGACGGTTCCGAGGATCGTCGCGATGGCCGCCGGCGTATGGATCTCGATCCGTTCACCGGGTTCGCGCGCCTCGACGAGCATGCGAATCGCGCCCGCGTCGACGTTGACGATTCGAACGCCGCGCTTCGCATCGTTGTCGAATGAAAGCCGCGTCCCACCGCAAAGCTCGACCACCGCGTTGCCATCCAACAGGATCGAGCAGCCGCCCTCCTGCTCGATCTCGAACGCCTCTGCTTGTTCGACCGCGCTCTGCTCGGTCACGCTGCGATCCGATGCCCGTGCCTCGCCTTGCACGGCGGTGACCACCGCGCCCGGATCCGCCGAAGACGAACCCGCGGCAACCAGCAGCGCAGCTAGCACTCGAGTCGACAGCAAATGCCCCATCAACCTCCCAACCTCCCGTGACTCGACCCGCCAGAGCGGGCTCCGTGCACTTTGAGGGCGCGCCGTTCGCCCTCTCCCGCGGCGACAGCCAATCTGCCAGTTGCGCGGGAAACGGCCACTGGGCGGGAAACTGCCAGTTGCGTGGGAAACTGCCAGTTGCGCGGGAAACGGCCATTGGGTGGGGAAAACGCAGTTCGCCATTCGACGCGTGCGATCGCCGCGAAAACACCTTCGCGGGCGACCGAAAAATCCCGCTGGATCCGAGGAACTGCAACCAAAACAACGAGCATCGCTCGCGAATTAGGAGATTCTTTGCAAGATCGCGCGAGAAGGCAATGTTTTGCGCATTTTGCTGGGCTCGTGAGGCGTCCCGCCGCAGGCATCGGCTCGCTCGATTGGCGCGAATCTGAAGAATTTCGAGCAAAACACGCTGAGAAATTGACATTTTTTTCCCCGCTGCGTGGGCTGTGCGGGTATGCTGCTCGCGAGCCGTCGGGAACTCGACGAATGGTCGTGCTCACGCTCGCCAACCGCGCGGGCCAACTGAACGCAAATTGATTGATTGATCTCGCCCGCTAATGGCGCGCGCGAACTGGAGATATTGAATGCAACGCTCGAATGTGAATGTATGGGTTCGATCTTTGCTGGCCCTGAGCCTCACCGGCTTCGCGGTTGCGCCCGCTGTGGCCGGCCCCACGTCGCCCACGCCCACCGCAACTGCAAGCGCGACGTTCACCCCGACTGCGACGCCCGCGGCCACTGCAACCGCGACATTCACCCCGACGGCGACGCCCGCGGCCACTGCAACCGCGACGTTCACCCCGACGGCGACGCCCGCGGCAACTGCAACCGCGACGTTCACCCCGACGGCAACGCCCGTGGCAACTGCAACCGCAACGGCTACGCCGACGGCGACACCGGGCCCCGAGAGTGACTGCCGGTGCGTGCCGGATCGCGTGGTTCCGTCCGGAAACCTGGCTTCTCTGACGAAGACCGGCACGGGCGGCAAGCACTCCTCGGCAACCAAGAAGGTTGGCGTGGTCCTCAAGGCGCGCGAAGAATCCCGCGGTGCATGTCAACCCGGATCGAGCAACGACACCTTCTCGCTCCGCGTCCAGATGGTGGACGACGACGGCGACGTGATCCTGGACGAGACCCGCAGCGGCCTCACGTGCGACCGACGGGTTGGCCAGGAGGAGTTCGTGGCCACATACGGCGTCGAAAACTGCAGCGGCTCGGTTGCACCGGCGGCCGGCTCCAGCGGCACGGTTAACGTCACCGCGACGACCGACGACGGGCAACTCGTCGCGAATCGCACCATCCACTGCCAGAAGTGAGCGCGCCCTACTGAGCCATACGTGACTGCGGGAGGGCGGCGAAACGCCGCCCTCCCGCACCCGTCTCGATCGGCACAGCCACTTGTTGATCGAAAGCGCCCTGAAGCAATCGAATTACCGCCACGCGGAGCAACGCCCCCGGTCTGGGGACCACCGTGACGCCACGAGCTTCAGTAACGCCCGGCAGCGCGCGAAGAACGGCGCAAGCGCTGCTAGAAGCGATATTCGAAACCGCCGCCGACCGAATACACCCGGATGCGGCTCAGTTCCCCCAACGGCACCAAATAGCTCGCGGTCAGGTTCACGACCACGTTCTGGGTCGCGTAGAGGTCGACGCCGCCGCCCAGCCGCAAGACGAAATCCTCATTGTGGCCAGACTGATAGACCGGCCCGAAGATGGGTGTGGGCATGATCGGGGGGCGCGGGGGCGAGGTCACTCCGTCGGGGTAGGCGGCGGGCGTTTGCGAACCGATGACTCCGTCCGGGTTGAGGGGTTTCGTCTCCGCTTTCATGAAGCCACCACCCAACAGCACGTACGGCTGATAGCGGCCCGTCAGCAGATAGCCCTTGACGTCGGCCGTCACCGCGTAGAGATCGATGTCGTCACTCCCAGTACCTTGAAAGCCCGACCACGTCGTGTCGAATCCACCAAATACTTCTGCGGAAGCGCTCACCGAAAATCGGGAGTGACAGCGGTATCCCGCGTGGCTCCGAACGCTCCAGCTGTCGTCCGAAGTCGTCGACGTCAACGGATCGAAGATGCTCTCCACATCGTGCACGGGGTTGTCGTCGAAATTCTCACCAGCATAACTCCCCCCAGCACCCACAAAAAACCCGCGGCGGTCGTAGCCCTCACTCGACGGATCATCTGCGTCGAGGTAGACCGAGCTGAGCACGCACAGAAGGCCCGAAACGCCGGCGACTCCAAAGCCGCCCGCGACGCCCTTGATGCCGTCGGCGCGAGCCTGTGACGCCACGAGGAAGATCGAACAGATCAAGACAGCGATTCGTTTCACGGACGCATGCCTCCACCGATGTGCTGATATTGCATTGATTTTCTGGCGGGAGTCGAGCTTGAGCCGTTCGTCCATTTTCGACAACCACCGCGTACGGAGCGTCTTGGAGCGCGAGATGGATTCGAACCCGCGACCCTCGGCGTGCAAAGAGTGCAGGAAGCCGAAGACGACCGCTAGCTTCCGCTCTAGCGCCCGGCAGCAAGCCGCACACGGACCCCCTTTGCGGCAGCCAAACATCCGGGCGGAAGGTGCAGGACTCGAATCCGGCCTTCACGGTGATAACCCGTTGATACTGCTCGCTTTCCATCTCCATCAAGCGTGTGTGCGGTGCGTCTGTGCAGCGCTTGCTCGTGGTCGGCTTGCGCATGTGCATGGCTCGGCGGCGCTGGCCGCGAGAGGGTACCCAGCGATCGGTAAACTTCGCTAATGGAAAATGGCGGATCGAAACGAGCTGAACGGTCTGGTCGGACTGAACGGACTGATCGGACTGGTCGGACTGAATGGACTGATCGGACTGAATGGGCTGACCGGCTCTTCCTTGCGCTGCTCGCTGCCGTGACCCTCGCCGTCTACGCTGGCGTGCTCTCGAACGGGTTCATCCGTTTCGACGATCCCCGCTACATCACCCAGAATCCCCAGGTGCTCGGCGGCCTGACCCGCGACGGCGTCGTGTGGGCGTTTACCACGTTTTTCAAGTCGAACTGGCAGCCGATCACGTGGCTCTCCCACATGCTGGACGTCGAGCTGTTCGGAGTCGATCCCGCGGGTCACCACGCGATGAGCCTGCTTCTGCACGTCGCGAATTCGCTCCTGCTCTTCGGCGTCCTGCGAGCCGCGACCCGGGCGTCCGGGCCATCGGCCGCGGTCGCCGCCCTGTTCGCCCTCCACCCCACCCACGTGGAGTCGGTGGCGTGGGCCGCGGAACGAAAGGACGTGCTCAGCAGCTTCTTCTGGCTGCTGGCGACCGCGGCCTACATCGCATGGGCGCGGCGCAAGCGCGCGCTCGCCTACGCGGCGACGCTCTTGTGCCTGCTCTTGGGTCTCGCCGCCAAGGCCAGCCTCGTCACGCTTCCGTTCACGTTCCTGCTGCTCGACTATTGGCCGCTCGGCCGGCTTCGCTTCGATCGCTCGGCGCTGCGGCTCGTCGGCGAGAAGCTTCCCCTCATCGCCGTCGCCCTCGCCTTCGCGGGCCTGACCTTCGCCGCGCAATCCGAAGGGGGAGCGGTCGCGGTGGGAGAGGACATCCCCCTCTCGCTGCGCGCTGCCAACGCCGTCATGGCCTATGGCGGCTACATCTCCAAGACGCTCTGGCCGGTCGATCTCGCGCTCCTGTACCCGCATCCGAACCTGGCGGGAGGCACGCCGTGGCGGGCGTGGCAGGTGGCTGCGATGAGCGCGGGCCTGCTCGTCGCTTCGGCGCTTTTCCTGCGGGCGCGCAGGCACCCCTACCTCGCCGTCGGATGGCTCTGGTTCCTCGGCACGCTGGTTCCCATGATCGGCATCGTCCAGGCGGGCTCCCAGGCAATGGCCGACCGCTACACCTACGTGTCCTGCATCGGTCTCTACGTGATGGCGGCGTGGAGTGGCGCCGATTGGGCGCAGCGCGCATCGGCGCGACGGCGCGGGTTGGCTCGACGCCGCGGGTTGGCTCGACGCCGCGGGTTGGGAGCCGCGATCGTTCTCGGCGGCCTCGTCGCCCTAGCGCTCCTCGGCAGCGTGTCCCGCCGCCAGGTCGCCTACTGGCGCGACACCGTCACGCTCTTCGAGCACTCCCTGGCCGTCGCCCCCGGCGCCAGCTTCCTGCACAACAACCTCGCCAACGAACTGTTCGAGCGCGGCGAAACGCTCGAAGCGACGAAGCACTGGCTGTTGGCGCGGAACGTTGCCATCGGATCCGCCGAAGGCGAGATCCTGCTCGGCAGAGCCCGCCTCGAGGAGAGGGATCTCGAGGGCGCGCGACTTCACCTCGAGCGCGCGCTCGAGATCGAGCCCGCGAACGCGAATGCGCAGATCGCCCTGGCCGAGGTGCAGCGGCAGATCGGAGATCCGGACGAGGCGATTCGCTTGTTCCGCCATGCCGTCGCCCTCGAGCCGGAGTCCGGCGCCGCCCACCTGGCGCTCGCCCTGGAGCTGCTGAACCGCAGTGAGCGAGCCGAAGCCCTCGCGGAGTTCCGCGAAGCGGTCCGCGTCGAGCCCGACTCGTGGTTGAATCTCACACTGCTCGCTCACGCCTTGCGGCTCTCCGGCGATCTGGACGCGGCCATCGTCTTCTATCGCCGGGGAGTCGAGCAGGCGCCCGGATCGGCGGAGGCGTACGTGAATCTGGGGGACGCGTTGACGGAGCGCGGCGACCTCGACGAAGCCATCATCGTGTATCGCCAGGCCGTCGTGATCGCGCCCGACGCCGCCGAAACCCGCCAACCGCTCGATCAGGCCGAACGCGCGCGACGTGCGCGCGACGAGTCCCTGCAATCGTCCGAAGCCGGCCCGGACTCCGGCCCGAGGTAGCCGAGGCGCGCAGCAGGCAGGGCACACGGTCGAGGTCGGGGGTCGCTGCGTGGCCGCGGGAGGAAGGTGTCGGGCGTGGCCCAAGTGCTGATCTCGAAGAGCCCTCTGCGGCCGCTGGAATGATTCACGTTTCGGATCGGCCGACTTTTGGCACACTACGGGGTATATGGCAACGCGACGGATTCCGCCGAGCGGATGGTGGTTGGCTGTCGTTGTGATCACCGCGTGCGCAGCGCCAACCGCCCCCACCCCTGATGCTGACCCTCAATTCGAGATCGTGATGGATCCCGCGGCAACGAGCTTGCCGTCGGGTGAGGGGCAAACGCCCGCCTATGCCGGGGCGTGGTTGGTTTATGCGACCGCGCAGTTGGACGCCTTCAAAGACTTGCAACGGCGCAACGCCGGCAATGGCACGGAAGACGATTTCGAAATTGAGCTGCGCGCGCGTTCGGCGATGGCGGCGTACTGGCGAGAGCAGCTGGGAGCGAACGACGCGCCGCTGGATCTGTATCTCGCCAAGCTCGTCGAAATTGACGAGGCCGGATTCATCGAGGAGTACGTGATCGGCACCTTCGCGAAGCCGGGCTGGGCGATTCCTTCCAGCGAGTTTGCGAACATCGATCTCACCGCTTTCTGGCAATGGGCCGACGAGCACATTGCGGGCTTGGAATCTCCTACGTACGCGCGCATTCGAACCGGAACCCCGCC
>CAZBSV010000190.1:0-68289 GCA_964494795.1 uncultured Spirochaetales bacterium
CCACCGCTTCGATCCGACATGGCCACCGCTTCGATCCGACACGGCCACCGCTTCGATCCGACATGGCCACCGCTTCGATCCGACATGGCCACCGCTTCGATCCTTTACGGCTACCGCTTCGATCCTTTACGGCCAACCGTCGCGACTATACGGCCACCACCTCGCGAACTTCGGGAATCTCTTCGCGCAGCCGCGCCTCGACGGCCAGCTTCAAGGTTGCGGTCGCGCTCGGACAGCCGCTGCAGGCGCCGCGCATCTGGAGCTCGACCACGCCCTCGCGAAAACCGACAAAGACGATGTCCCCGCCGTCCCGCGCCACCGCGGGGCGAATCTCGCGATCGAGCAGGTCGCAAATCCGGCGCGCGAGCCCGCCCGAAGTCGCGGCCGTCGCCGACGGCGCTCGATAGCCTGGGCCGAGCGCGGACTCACCCGAACCCAGGTGGTTCTTCAACGCGTCGACGATGGGCTGCGCGATGTCCAACCACTCGGCGTCTTCGCGCTTGGAGACGGTCGCAAAATTCGCCGCGAAGTGGACAGCAACCACGCCGTCGACGGCGAAGAGCTGATGGGCGAGCGGAGAAACGTCCCTGTCGGGCGCAGCGTCGAAGCTCGCGCTCGCGCTGCCCTCGAGAATGCGCCGGCCCATCACCCATTTGATGCTGTTGGGGTTGGGGGTGCGTTCGGCGTGCATTCGGAAGCCGAGATCCATCGGCGAACCTCACTCCATTGGGGGTTTCGGCCTGGCCCGACCGAAGGCCTCAGGGTAGCCGAGCCCTGGCGCAAACGTCGAGGCGGTAGAAACCCTAGCGATATCTCGCGCGACCCAGAATCCGTCGCTGCACGCGCTCGGCTCGATTGCGCGGCAGCGGGCGCGGCTTAGCTGCCAAAGAGCTGCGCTTCGGCGTTTTCGAGCGTACAGATCCGATAACCGCGCTGACGCGCGAGAGCCAGCTCGCGCTCACCGTTGTACCCCCAACTCGCGAGCGCACAGCCGATCCCCAGCTCCGCGGCGCGGTCTAGGTGATTGAGCTTGTCATCGACGAAGAGCATCTCGTCGTAGGCGACGCCAAGCGCCTCGCGCAGCTGTCGAAGATGCGCGTCCTTGTGAACGCCCGTTTCCTTGTCGAGCACTCGATCCCTCGAGAAGAGCGCGGCGATTCCGTAGTCGAGCATCAAGGCCTCGACGGTTTTCGCGTCCTTCGCGGTGACGATCGCGAGAAGCGCGTCACCGGCTCTGCGCTGCAAGATCTCGAGAAACGGCGGATAGGGGTTCATCAGGCGTCTCCAACCCGCTGGATCGCGCAGCGAGAGCGCGCTGCGGTTCTCGTAGAAGCGCAGGTGAAAGTCGCGCAGCCAGTCTTCATCGAGTTCGGCGCGAAACGCGTCATAGGCGTTCTGATTCGCAAGCTGCCGATCCGACTCGAGCGCGCAGAGGCTGATTGCGAAATCTTCTGCGCGGTTGCCGAGCGGCATCAGTTCGAGAAAAGAAGCGTAGAGGGAATCTTCGGTCAGCTGGCGCGGGGCAGGCAGTCGCCCGCTCGCGAGCGCCAAACCGCGAGCGCCAAACCGCGAGTTCCCGAGCATTTGCGCATAGGTCAAAAGCGCCACCGCGAACGACTCGGGGGCGCTGTCGGAGATGACTCCGTCGAAATCGAGGGCGAGCACGCGAAGCAAGGCTCGGCCAGCCTAGCGAAATCCGGATCGATCGATCAGCCGCGCGCTCGTGCACGCGCGTCCTGCCCGGCGAGCGCGGCGAGCGCGGCCTTGCAGTGCAGCTGAACGCGTCTCACGAGTTCGGCCTGATCGAGATCGATCCGACCGACGATTTCAGCGAGCGCGGAGATCTGCTCCCACGCAGAGCCATCGGGGATCGGCTGCTCGATTCGCGCATACGCGATGTCGAGCGACTCGCGCGCGCGGGCTTCGTCACCCCGCAGCAGCGACTTCAACGCGGCCACGCCGTTCGCGAGCGCGCTGTGGCTGAGCGACCAGCAGTCGCCCCGAGCCTGCAGATTGTCGAGGTCGTATTCCTCATCTCTTGCAATCGACGCCGCAAATATTTCGACGTCCACGCGCCAGTAGAGCGGAAGGTCCGCGAATTGGACGAAGATGAGCTGGCGCTTGCTGGAATTCTGGAGCAGCGGGTCGGCGCGGATCGATTCGATCGGACCGACCGCGGCCAGGATCTCGCCGAGATCCTCGATCGCGTCCAGAAAGCGCGAGTCGGGCAGTTCCCAGAAGACGTCGATGTCGCTGTAGGGGTCGCTGGTTCCGCGCGCGAGCGATCCGCGCAGACCGGCCGAAGACCCCGCGACGGCCGCCTCGAGCGCGCGCGTCACCGCATACGCGCGCGCGCCGCGCAGCGCCGGATCGAGATCCGCGCCGTTCACTGGCTTCACGCCAAGAAGCCCGACGTCCCCAACCCGTCTCGCAGCCGGTCGAAGAGTCGGTGCACGTCGGAGTGGAGTTCTTCACTGCGGATCGCGCGCGCGACGCGCTGCGCGGAGATGGGCTGCCCGACGGCGCGCGGCAGCGCACCGCTGGGGCCGAACAGCCGCTTCGCGTCGATCAGACCGTATGCGGCCTCGTCGACCGCGCGCGCCAGCGCGGCATCGATCGCGCGCCGAATCCGTCGGTCGCCGTTGCGGATTCGCAGGGTCCGCTCGATCGCAGCCGGCACGAGCAGGTAACTCTCGATGTGGCGCCGCCCCCAGGTGAAGAACTCGAGACCCGGCACACCGGCAGCGGGCAGCGGCGGCTGGTTGCCGTCGTCGCGATCGAGAACGCACAAGCCGGCGAGCCCCGCAGCCGAGCCCCCGGCGCCGCTGAAATGTTCGACGGCCCGGGCCGGACGGCGACCCCCGAGAAGGACGGACGCCGCAAACAGCCGGCGACCCATCGACGGCAGCAACCGATACGCCCAGGCGCTCAAGATCGCGCGGTCTTGCGGCCCCTCCAGGTATACGACCAAGCGGCGCGGGGATCGGCGGGGAGCCGCAGCGAAGGGGTCGAATCGCAGCATCGGGGCTCCCCTCGGGGTAGAACGCGTCTTCGTGTCGATTAGATCACATCTGGCCGATCAATTCTAAGGCTCATCCCGCTGCTTTGGATCAAAATCTTTGCGCAGGTTGAGATAACAGGTGTACGTTGGGCCGCATGGTTTCCGTACTGATCGCAGACGACCACAGCGTAGTCCGCGAGGGCGTGCGTCACCTGATTGAATCCGAAGACGACATCGACATCTGCGGCGAAGCCTCGGACGGACGCGAAGTCCTCGAACAGATCGAAAAGAACAAGCCCGACCTCGTGATCCTCGATATTTCGATGCCCCGCCTGAGCGGCCTCGAGACCCTCGAGCGGATTCGCTCGAAGTACCCGGGAACCAAGACGATTCTGCTGTCCGTGCACGCGGATCCGCGGATGATCCAAAGCGCGGTCGCGCTCGGCGTGGACGGCTACGTGCTCAAGAACGCGAGGAAGAGCGAGATCCTTTCCGCGATTCGCGCGGTGGTCCGCGGCGGCAGCTACTTCAGCCCGACCGTCGCGCGCGAAATCGTCGCCCAGATTCGCGATCCGCGACCGCCCGGCGAACAGCCGTTCTCGGTGCTTTCCGTGCGAGAGCGGGAAGTCCTGCATCTGATCGCCGAGGGTCTCGCCGCGAAGGAGATCGCCGCCCAGCTCGGCATCAGCACCAAGACGGTCGAAGCTCACCGCACCAGCCTGATGCGAAAGCTCAGCGTCCGAAAGGCGACCGAGCTCGTGCGCTACGCGGTGCGCCACGGCTTGATCGAAGCCTGAACGCTCGTAGCATCGAAGCGTCGAAATTCAAATCATCCAAGCTCGGATCCTCCAAGCTCGAAGCGTCGAAATTCAAATCATCCAAGCTAGGATCCTCCAAGATCGAAGCGTCGAAATCCAAAGCATCAAAGCCTGGATCATCGACGCCGAAACCAGCGAAGCCGAACGATCAGGCGCTCGCACGCGAGATCGGGCGCCCCACGCACTAGCCGCGACCGCCCGCGCGCGCGTTCCGTTCCGCCCGCTAATTCCGACCGAGGACCGCGAGCATTTCAAGATGCGGAGTCTGTGGAAACAGATCGAAGCATTCGGCGCCCAGCAGCCCGTATCCGCGGTAGTCGAAGACCGAGAGATCCCGCGCGAGCGTCGCGGGGTCGCACGAGAGGTAGATGATTCGCTCGGGTTCGAGAGCCGCGATGCGCTCGGCGACCGCCTCGCCGAGGCCGATGCGCGGGGGATCGATCAGCACCCGATCCGGTTGGAGGCGCGCGAGATCGATGTCGTCCAGCGCAGCCTCCACCGAGTCCGTCAGCACGCGAACGTTGGCGAGTCCGGCCTCGCGAAGATTCAACGTCAGGTCGCGGGTAGCGGCCGGATTCGATTCGACGGCCACGACTTCGTCGAATTTGCGTGCGAGATCGAGTGTGAAGAAACCGGCTCCGCAAAACAGATCGAATGCGAGCCTACCTTCGCCCGCAGCAGCCGATACGGCGCGGGAGAGCGCGTCGAGCAACCCGGCGTTCGACTGAACGAACACGCCCGGTGAAACGCCGATGCGATTCTCACCGACGGGCAGCCAGAGTCGAGCGCCATCGGCTGCGGGCAGCGGCACCGCGCGCGCAACGGGCTCGGCGAGATCGGCGCTGCGACCTGCGACCAACTCCCATTCGCCATCGGTCTGCGGCGGGTCGGCGGCGAGCGCCGAAAGCTGCCGCTCGAGCTCTTCGACCAGAATCGGGCAGCGCGACGTCGCAGTCAGCACGTGCGAGTGGCGTCGGCGATATCCCACCTTTCCCGCCGCGACCATCACGCGGCTGCGGGTGCGGTAGCGATACGGCGTTTTGGATGCGGTGATCGGCAACACGCCGCCATCCGGCAGCGCGAGACCACCGATGCGCTGAAGCGCCGCTGTCGCGATCCGTCGCTTGGCTTCGAGTTGCGCCGCGTAGTCGACGTGCTGCCACGCGCACCCACCACACGAGCCGAATACCGCGCAAACCGGATCGACGCGATGTCGGCCCGCTTCGAGCAGCGCCTCGACGACACCTCGCGCGTAATTCGATCGGCGAGACGTGATGCGCACGCGAACGCGATCGCCGGGAGCGGTAAAGGGAACGAAGATCACCCTGCCGTCGGGTGCGTGACCGACGCCGTCCCCGCCCGCGGCGAGCTCTTCGATTTCGAGTTCGATCCGCGGTTCGACGTCCGACAGCGTCGGCGATCTTCTCGCCGGGCGACGACGCGAGCGCCGGTCTCGCCGGGCTATTGGTTGGCTCGCGTCACGCGATCGCGGCGCAGCGGTCGCGTGCAAAGTGGATGGTTGGCTCGCGTCACGCGATCGCGGCGCGGCGGTCGCGCTAGAAGCGGAATCGGATGCGGGTCGGGTCGGACTCGAACGATCATCGCGACGGCATGAACGAACCCGCGCGCGGCTCGCGCCGGCCGCACCAGGGGCAAAAGCGCATGAACGAACACGAGGTCGGCCAGCGGCAGCGCGGGCAGCGGTCGGGCAGCGCGGAGTGAGACCAGACCCGCTTGGGTTTGCGCTTACACATCGGGCAGTAACGCATGAAGGGGCGCAATTGCCCATCGCAGCCGCGAGCTGCGCAGGTTCGCGTGGCCTTGGGGTCTTCGGGTGGTGGCTTTCCGTTGCTCTCGAAGCGCCCCGAGTAACACCAGGGGCACGCATTCCACTCCGGACGCACACCGCGCTCGCAATCCCCACAGACGAGCGGAAGGCGGGTGACGTCGCGGTAGGAGTTGTCGGACGCTCCGCACCAGGGGCAGAACTGCATCTCTTCCGCAATCGGACTGTCGCAGCGCCGACACGCATAGCGCATCCCGAGTCCCTTGCCGTGGACGCGGCGAAAGGCATCCGCCTGAACGGCGAGCGGCGAAGGTGGCTCCGTGCTCTTGCGACGGACCGACTTGACGACCTCGGGGCGAGACGCCTCGCTGAACGCGCGCTCGAGTGCCGCGTAGAGTTCGACAGCGTCCGCGTAGCGCCGCCGGGGGTCGAAGCGGGCGGCCTTGCGCAAGACCGGCTGCATCGCGTCCGGAACCTTGGCGAGAAATCGCTCGTGTCCCTCGGGCGGCCAGTCGAACGGCCAGGTCGGGAGCACGCCCGTCAAGACTTCATACGCGATGAGCCCGAGCGAGAACACGTCGGACGTCAAGCGACCGCGCCCGTAGGCCTGCTCGGGCGCCATGTATCCCAGCGTCCCCGCTTCCGTCACGGTGCGCTCAGCGCCCTTCGCGAAGCGGGAAGCGCCGAAATCGGTGATCGCCGCGCGACCGTCCTCGAAGATCAAGATGTTTTCGGGCTTGACGTCCCGGTGAAAGATTCGCTGTTCGTGCGCGTAGGCGAGTCCCGAAGCGACTTCGCGAATGATCTCCAGGGCCGTTCTCGCGGAACGTCTCGCGCGGCCGTACTGCGCGAGGTTGGAAACCGCGAGGTCGGTGACGATCGCAAAGCGGCCGTCGATCCAATCGGCGTTTCGGATCGCGACGACACCGGGGTGGTCGAGCCGGCTCGCGATGCGCGCTTCGTGCTCGATCTTGTCACGGCCCCATTCCGCGACCGATTCTGGGTGGGTCAACTTCAGCGCGACCGCGCGATTCTCGACGGTGTCGCGCGCTTTCCAGACCTCCGCGAAAGCGCCGCGTCCGATCCTGCGATCGAGCCGGTACTTTCCCACCCGCGAACCGCTGCGCAACTGGTTGGCCAATCAACCCCTCTCGCGACTTCCGAAACCCAGCTTGCTCAGTTCGGCGCGAACGCTTCCATCTGCTGCGAGCAGTTCGCGCAATGCCTGGACGGCCGGGCGATCCCAGCGATCTGCGGGTATCGCGAAATCATAATACTCGGCCTGGAGCGGCCGAAAGCGCAATCCCGCCTGGCGGGCGATGGTTTCGATCGCGACCCCCCAATCCGCGCGCCCTTGCGATACGGCCGCCGCGGCCGCGAAATGGGAGCGCGGCTCGTACGCGTAGCCGGCTGGGCGGCGGTCACCGAGCAAGCGTTCGATCAAGATGCGCGTGCCGCTGCCGCGATTGCGATTGACCATCCGCAGCGCCGGGTCCGCGAGCAGCGCCTCGATGTCGCGCGTTTCGTCCGCTCGGGTCACCACCCCTTGTTGGCGCGCGTAGCCCGGCAATAGCCGCAGCGAAGCGTCGAGGAACGGGCTGTTGTATTCGCCGCTCGCGGGATCGAGCAGGTGGATCGGCGCAGCGTCGCACTCGCCGCGCAGCGCGGCCGCGAGTCCGCCCTGGCTTCCGACAGCCAGCAGCTTGACGCTGAAACCCGCGCGCGCGAGCGCGCCCGCGATCACGTCGAGTCCCACGCAATGGCTGCCGATCGCCACGAAGTCTGCGACCGAGAGCCCGCGAGAGAGCAGGCTCACCTCCACCTCGGTGTCGGCGTCGACGATCTCCGTGTTGCGCGGGATGCGCACGAATCCATCCGCTCGACTGAAGGCCGTGACGGATCCGCTCCCCTTGCCCATCGGATACGCGGCCAGTTCGCCGTCGGGGCGTCGCACGAGCCCGACCAACAGGTACTCGAGCCGGCCGCGCTCTGACGACGTCTTGGTGGCCAGGCGCGCACTTACGTGTTCGCGCACGCCCGGCTGAAGTCCGGCGAGTTCGCGAATCACGGGCGCGACGAATTCGAAAAATGTGAAAACCGCGGAGGTCGGAAAACCCGGCAGGACGACGACCGGAATGCGACCGCTCGCGGCCAGGCAAATCGGTTTGCCGGGTTTGAGCGCAACGCCATGCACGACGATCCCGGGCTCGAGTTCGCCGACCACTCGCGCATTGAGATCGCCCTCTCCCTTGGAAGTACCTCCCGAGAGCACCACCAGGTCGGCGGTTTCGAGAGCCCGGCGGAGGGCTTCCCGCAAGGCGGCTGCGTCGTCTCGAAAGGCGCCGAGGAAGCTCGCCTCGGCGCCGAGTTCGCGCACCGCGTCCGCGAGGATTCTGCCATTGCTGTCGAAGACGAGGCCGGGCCGCATCGCTTCGCCGGGCTGCACGATCTCGTCTCCCGTGGAGAGGATCGCGACTCGAGGGCGCCTGACAACAGACACTTCCTTGCGTCCGATCGCCGCGAGCACGCCCGTCTCGCGAGAGCTGAGCTGCACGCCGCGAAAGACGACGGTTTCCCCCCAACCGATGTCGGTGCCAGCGAACGACACCGCTTCGCCCGGAACGCGCTCTCGTCTCACGATCACCTCGCCCGCTTCGAGATCGGTGAATTCGACGGGCAGTACGGCGTCCGCTCCGCGGGGCAACATTCCGCCGGTCGCAATCGAGGTCGCCGTTCCCCGCAGCACTTCTTGACGCGGTGCGATGCCCGTGGCGATCGTCTCCGCGTTGAGCCGGAGCGAAACGGGCGCGGTCTCGGTGGCTCCATAGGTGTCCTCGGCGCGCACCGCAAAGCCGTCCATGTTCGAGCGATCGAAACCGGGAACGTCGACTTCGGCGCGCACATCCTCGGCGAGCACGCGACCGAGCGCGCTCTCGAGTGCGATCGTCTGCGCGGGCAAAGCGGCGAGATCGAGTACCGAGCGCCAACGGCGCTCGGCTTCGTCGCGTTCGAGCACTTCGAGAAACTGTCGCTGTTTCACGGGCTCGCCTCGTCGGGAAGATCGTCGTCGTAGAGCAGGACTTCGACCTGCCCGCCTTCGGGGATCCCCTCAAGTTCGCGCGGAACGATCACGCAGCCCGCGGCCTTCACGGTCGAAGACAGGATCGAAGCGCCGGACGTCGCGATCGGGATCACTTGCGCGCTCTCGATTGCAACGCGAACGTAATCGGTTCGACCCACCGCCGAACTGATCTTGCGCGCGAGTGGCAGCTGCAGCCGTCGGTGTGGCCAGCTGCGCGGGCGCCCCCCGAGCGCGCGCAGGCTCGGCCCCGCGAAGAACTCGTACGCGCACAAGCAGCTCACCGGATTGCCCGGCAGCAAGAAGACGAGCCGACCGTCGATCCGACCGATGCCGGTCGGGCTCGAGGGGCGCATCGAGATGCCGTGAAAGTCGAGGCTTCCGAGTTCCGCAACCAGCTGCGGCGCGTGATCCTCGGTTCCCACTGAGCTGCCGCCGGACACGATCACGATGTCGGCATTCGGTGCGCGAAGGGCTTCGCGGATGATTTCCGCGCGATCGGGAAGGATCGCGAACGGCAGCAGCTCGCCGCCATCGCGCGCAACCAGCGCGCGCAGAACCACGGAATTGCTGTCGACGATGCGCGGCGCCTCGGGCCGACTGCCCGCAGGTAGCAGTTCGTCGCCCGTGACGATCAGCTGGACGCGCGGGCGTCGCACGCAGCTGGGAGCGCGGACACCCACCGAAGCGAGCAGCCCCGCGTCCTGCGCGCGCAGGCGCCGACCCGCGCGCAGCAGCAAATCGCCCGCGCGGATATCCTCGCCAACCGCCCCCACGTTCTTTTGCGGTGCCACGGCCTCACTGATCTCGACGCGCGCGTCGCGCTCTTCGCAGACCTCGGCCATCGCGACCGCATCGGCGCCGTCGGGGATCGGCGCCCCC
Source organism: uncultured Spirochaetales bacterium (assembly GCA_964494795.1). GTDB lineage: Bacteria > Myxococcota_A > UBA9160 > UBA9160 > SMWR01 > JACZVU01. The sequence continues at coordinate 9,567 of CAZBSV010000190.1, forward strand.
GTCATCACCCGGACCGCCGTACCGCGCTCGACGCGACCCGCAAAGGGTTTGCCGGCCAGCGCCTGTCCCTGGACGGCCAGCGCGATCGGCTCGTAGGCGCTCGCACCGAAGGTGTCTTCGCCTCGCACCGCGTAGCCGTCCATCGCAGAGCGCGCGAAATCGGGGACGTCGACCTCGGACCGCACGTCCTCGGCAAGCACGCGGCCGACGCAGCAGAGCAGGTCCACCGCTTCAGGCAAAAGGGGGTGGGTGCGTTTGCGGAGGAAGTCGCACACCTCCTCCACGTCGGCGCGCTGCGCAAAACCCCTCATTCGAACATCGCGCATGCCTGCCGTCCCGAAATTACGCGGGCAGGGAAACCGGGGTCTCCCTGCCCGCGCGAAACGCCGAACTCGGTCGATCACTGCTCGACGCGCATGGCCCGGCGGTCGCGTGTCGAGCCATCGGAGGATACCAGAGAAAGACGGCCGCTCAGCGCTTGGGTCTGCGGGCTCGCGAGCGAGAGATCGCGCGCGAGCCCGCGGGCTGCGCCCGTCGCGCTGAGGCGCGAATCTGTGCCGAGATGAAGTCGGTTTCTCTCGCGGCCGGGCGTGTCACCGGCACCGAAGGCGCTCGGTCGACGCTTCGATTGACCGAGGCGGCGGGTGTCTCCCGGGCCTCCGACGGGGCAAGCCCTAATGGTGGCCGGAGCGACGCTGCGGAATTCCCCCGAGCCCTGGCGCGATAGCGCTGTAAACGAGCGGCTCGCGTGTCCGACTGAACGTCATCGAGGAGAAGTTGGACGCTGCCACGGTGTACCGGTTCACATCCGGAACGGATGAGGCCACACCCTTGGCGGCTAACCGAGACGACTCCTCTCTAGCTCCGTGCGCATGCTGGAAGCTCCCGGGTCCGGGAAGACCTCCCGCGCCGCGACCGCGAAGCCGGCCGTCTGGCTTTGGCTCCGCGAATCGTTCGCCCGCCCCCACCGACACTCGATCTTGTACGCAAGTCACGCGGCCTATGGTGCGGTCGATGGAAGCGAGACCTCGGTTCTCCTCGAGCCGCGATTTACCGCGTACGGCCTCCAGCGTACTCCTCGAATCGAAAGCGATCAATCAGATTTTGGTGCCTGTCGAGCGAGATTCTGCACGTCGGAACCCCGGGCTATGGACTGCGGGCGAAGCCCCCCGCGGGACCGACGGAACGCTCCGATCTCGCTACAATCGCGCTCGCTCGGGGCCAAGGTGGCGACTTCGAGCAACCTCGGGGGGACGCCGCTGGCGGCAGCGAAAATCCCGAACGACGCAGCTGGCGAATCAGCAGCGAGAACCGACTCGTCGGCCGGCTCGCCCGAGCGCCCGCGAATCCGTCAGATCTGCAAATCGCTGAAAAGATGGGGGACCCGTGGCGCGCCGTATCATCCTGTGTGACGGAGCGGAGCTGGCTCGCTTATGGGGCCGCATCGGAACCGGCGAGATCGAGCTGCTCACCTGGGTCCCGCGGGAGGACGAGCCGCGAGCGCGCCCGCCGGGATTCCACTCGCTGCAGGGCGGACTGACCGTCGAGGGGATCAGCAAACTCAATCCGAAGCTCGGGGACGAGTTCGCGCTCGTGAGCGAGGACCTGCCGTTCGTGCGGGCGGCCGTCGCTGCGATCTCGGAAGCCCGCCCCGAAGCTCCGCTGCTGCTGCTCTCCGACAAGGTCGACGCCGACGATCTGCCCGACCATCCATGCCTGATGCGAACCGGCTTGCGTTCGCTGATCCGAGACGACATCGACGAAGAGTTCGCCCATCTCGCGAACCTCCACCGCGTGGTGGAATTGCGCGCGCTCGTCGAACCGCGGGAAAAGCTCGGCATCCTGCTCCAGCCCGATCCCGACCCGGACGGCATCGCGTGCGGTTATGCGCTGCGCGCGCTGCTCGGCCGCAAACGCCCGACCGCTCCGCTGATCTCATTCGGTGAGGTCAAGCGCCCGGAGAACATCGCGATGATCGATGCGCTCGGGATCGATGTTCGAACCGTCACTCCAGACGATCTCGACGAGTTCGACGGACTCGCACTCCTAGACGTGCAGCCCACGGTATTCGGCGAGAACATGCCGGCGCGGGTGCGCGCGGTCGACGTCGTGATCGACCACCACCCGGAGCGCCCGGGCTACGACGCGGTGTTCCGCGACATCCGCCCCAGCTACGGGGCCACTTCGACGATCCTGACGGAGTACATCCGCGCTTCGGGGATCGATCTGTTTCCGAAGCTCGCGACGGCGCTCGTGTACGGCATCAAGAGCGACACGCAACTGCTCGGACGCGAGACGAGCCCGCAAGACATCGCTTCGTTCGCCTATCTCCACGCGAACCACAACCCCGCGCTGCTGCGTCGGATCGAGCGCCCCGCGCTTCCGACCGACGGCCTGCGCGCACTCGGACGGGCGCTCGCGAAAACCCGCGTCGAAGATGGCATCCATCTGCTCGTGCTCGGGCGCGTCGGCGAAGAGGTCATCCCTCAGGTCGCGGATCTCGGACTCCAGGCGGAAGGCGCAGAGTGGGCGATCGCGGCGGGAATCGTCGGCTCGGATCTCGTGTTCTCGGTCCGAAACGTGGGCTATGTGCGCGCCGCGGGAGAGGTCGTGCGCGCGGTCGTCGAGGGCCTTGGGGTCGGCGGCGGGCACCGCTCGATGGCCAAGGGGATCATTCCCCTGAAGGCTTTCCGCAAGGTCTACAAGACCGCGACGCGCGAGCGGATCCGAACCGCGCTCCACGACGCGTTCGTCAACGCGATCCACGGCGACTGACGTGTCGAATCCCATCGCTCTGCCGAACGTGGCGGCGATCGCGGACCTCGTCGGCCGCGACCTCGGCGCGACCGATTGGATCGAAATCTCGCAGCAGCGGATCGACGATTTTGCGACGGCGACCGGGGATCGCCAGTGGATTCACTGCGACGCCGACCGAGCCGAGCGCGAATCGCCGTTCAAGTCGACCATCGCCCACGGCTACCTCACGCTTTCCCTCGTGCCAACTCTGCTCCCGCAATTGCTCGTGATCGACGCTTGCGAATCGGTGATCAATACGGGAATCGAAAAGTTGAGGCTCTCGACGCCGGTGCTCTCGGGATCGCGCATTCGCATGTCGGCGAGCGTCAAGGGCATGCGCAACCTGCCGCGCGGCGGCGCGCGGGTCACTTTCGCGATTCGCGTCGAGGTCGAAGGCTCCCCCAAGCCGGCTTGCCATGGAGACGTCACATACGTCTACTTCCCGTAGCGGATCGCGCGCCATTCGCGCCGAAGCGAGCGGCGATTGCGACGCCTTGACGGCGCGCAGCGCACCGCCGATCCTGCGCTGATGCGGCTGGCCATCGCGCAGGTGAATCCCACGGTCGGTGACCTGGCGGGCAACCGCCGGCTCGTCGAGGAAGCCGCCGCGAAGGCCGCCAGCGAGCGCGCAGACCTCGTCGTATTACCGGAAATGGTGTTGACCGGCTATCCGCCGATGGACCTGCTCGAGCGCGACGGTTTCGTTCGCGATCAACTCGTCGAACTGGACGCGCTGCTCCCGATCTCGAGAAGCATCCCGATCGTGCTCGGCGCGGTATTTCCCCACGAGCACGCGGTATTTCCCCACGAGCAGACTGGGCGCGCACGCTTCCACAACGCCGCGGTGTTGCTCGCCGATGGTGAACGCCGCGCAGTACGCGCGAAGTCACTCCTCCCAACCTACGACGTGTTCGACGAAAGCCGCCACTTCGTGTCCGCGACCGAGCGAAAGCCGGTGATGCTGCGCGCTGGAGCGCCGCTTCTCGGGCTGACGGTGTGCGAAGACGCATGGGTCGATCGATTGGGTTACGAGATCGATCCGATTGCAGAGCTCACAGGGGCAGGCTGCGCGGCGATCCTGAATCTTTCCGCGTCGCCCTGGCACGTCGCGAAACCCGCGGAGCGCAGGCGCGTGATCGGGGACCTCGCGCGAAAAAACGGCGTGCCGATCTGCTTCGTCAACCAGGTCGGCGGAAACGACGAACTGATCTTCGACGGAGGCTCCTTCACGGTCGACGCGCTCGGGCGCGTCCAGCACAAGCTCGCGCTCTTCGAGCCCGCATTCGCAGTCGTGGATCTAGGCGATCGATCGGCGCCGGCCGCCGAGGCGGACGCCGAGGATCCGGACGCGATCGCGCAACTCGAATCGGGGCTGATCCTCGGAATCCGGGATTACTTTCGCAAGCAGGGGCTGCCGCCGGGAGCGGTGGTCGGCGTATCGGGCGGCGTAGACTCGGCGGTCACCGCGCATCTGGCCGTCGAAGCACTGGGGCCGGATCGCGTGCTCGGCGTCGCGATGCCGGGCCCGTTCTCGTCAGACCACAGCGTCGAAGATGCCGAGGCGCTGCGCCGGACGCTCGGCATCGAGGTTCGACGCGTCGACGTGACGCCGATCTACGACGCCTACCTCAAGAGCTTCCGGACGCTGATCGGCGAACGCGACAGCTACGGCGTCGCAGGCCAGAACATCCAATCGAGGATTCGCGGCGCGCTGTTGATGGCCATCTCGAACGCCGAGGGCCGGCTCGTTCTCGCGACCGGCAACAAGAGCGAGCTGAGCATCGGCTACTGCACACTCTACGGCGACACGGTGGGCGGCCTCGCGGTTCTGGGCGACGTCTACAAGCGCGACGTCTACGCGCTGGCGCGCCGCGCGAATGCGACGGGTGAGCGGATCCCGGCCCGCACGATCGAGAAACCCCCTTCGGCCGAACTCGCTCCGAGTCAACTCGACAGCGACGACCTCCCCCCCTACGACATCCTCGACGCGATTCTCGAGTGCGCGATCGAAGGTGGACGCGGCGCAGAAGGCATCTCGCCGCCCGCGGGTGCGACCTCCGAGACGGTTCGCGAAATCGTGGGCCGCCTGGACCGCAACGAGTACAAGCGCCGGCAGGCGCCGCTGGTCCTGCGCACGTCTCCGAAAGCCTTCGGCTCCGGGCGCCGCCTGCCGATCGTCCACCGCTATCGCTAAAACTCATCTCAGAAACCTGAGACATGGTTTGGGAGCGGGGTTCTCGTCACGCGACCGCGTTTCCGGGCGGCATTCGGCCCCGGAAACGCGCAGCCGCAAACGGCTGTTTTGATTATCCGGTTTCGGAGATTGCGCGAACGTTCTCCGCGCGGGCACCGCGCGGACCTTCCTGGACCACGTACTCGACGACATCGCCCTCGGAGAGCGAATCGTAGTCACTCGGACCGAGACCGGAGCGGTGAAAGAAGACTTCGCGACCGTCGTCACCGCGAACGAAGCCGAAACCCCGCTCGCGCACGAGCTTCTTGACCTTGCCCTTCACCTTGGGGCCGCTCGGCAGTGCGCTTTGGGCACCGGTTCGACGACCCCGACCGCCCTTCTTGGAGCGGCCTCGCCCCGTGTTGTAGCGATCGCTCGAGACGAATTCGTCGCAGAACAACTTGACCGGCACCACGAGATCTTGCATCTCGGAAGATTCCGGACTGAGCAGCACTTCTTCGTCGCCCGCGTCGACCATCGTGTAACGCAGGCCGGTATTGCGGTGCGTGACGAGAGATCCCGGTTCGACATCATCCAACGACAACATGGCCGGGTCCTTTCGCTGTAGGCACAGATCCGATGCGGGCCGCTGTGGGCGCAGACCCGGGCGGCGCTCGGACGAAACGGGTAACGCGCGCCGGGCCGCTGCTCGCAGGTCGGATGGGGCTGTCAGAAACCCAACGGAGGCGGGAGGTTAGGCGATCGAATCGCGGTGGTCAAACGCGCCTTGCGCAAAGCGCTCTCGGCTGGCCTGAGCGCTCGCGAGCGCGCTCGGTGGGGCCTCTTCGCCCGCTGAGAAAGCCGCCTCAGAGCATCAATTCTTCGCGAGCTCCTCGTCGATCAGGCGCGCAAACGCTGCGTAGGGCTGCGCTCCGGATAGGAACCGGCCGTTGACGAAGAAGCTCGGGGTTCCCGAAACGCCAAGTTCGCGCGCCAGCGCGAGATCGTCTTCGATCGCCTTGCGGACCGACGACGACGCGAAATCGCTGTTGTATTGCTCCATGTTCAAGCCCATTTCGCCTGCGTACTTCAGATACGTCTCCGGGCTCAGGTCCTTCGGGCTCGCGAAGATCCGATCGTGCATCTCCCAGAATTTCCCTTGTCGATGCGCGGCCTCGGAGGCCTGGTGGGCGGCTTGCGCCCTGTCGTGCATCGATAGCGGGAGGTGTTTGAACGCGATGCGGACCTTGTCGCCGTATTCCTTGCCGATCTGTTCGAGGGTCGGGTTGACGCGCACGCAGAACGGGCACTGGAAGTCTGCCCACTCGACGATGGTGACCTTTGCCGACTCGGAACCGCGGATCGGCGCGTCTCCCACCTCGATCGAATAGACCTTCTCGGTGTCCGGGCGATTGGGCCCCGAGGGCGCTCCGGGCCGAGCCGCGGGGCCGGACGGTACCGCTGCGATCTTCAACACTTCGTTGAGGCCGGCGAGTTGAGCGGATCCGCGGTCGACGGACATCGCGAGCCAATAGGCACCCCCGAGAATTGAAGCCCCGAGTATCAGCGCCGCCGCGATCAGCGCGCCGCCGGATGATTGTCCTTGCATGAACCTTTTCTCCTTCGCGAATACGTGTCGGGGTCGATCTTCTAACCGGATCAGACTCTTAACCGGGCCGGACTCTTGACCGGGCCGGACTCTTAACCGGGCCGGACAATAACCCAGATTTTCCGCTGAATCGTCAGTAGTTCGTCGTGCGCGCCCGATGCCGGGGGTGGGCCTTCATCTCGGGAAGTTGACCCCGCGTCCAGAGCCGCGTATCGAGTTCCCGGGCGGTCGTCTTGACCCCGGCTTCGCGCAGCCCCGCGACGCAGCGTTCGACGGCGTGAACGGCCGCCGCCCGGATCTCCACTTCTGCGAGCGAGCCCGCTTCCAGTTTCTCGCCGGCATCGATCCGCGCCGCGAGCGCGACCTCGTAGACGAGCACGCCCTCGCAGCGCAAAACGTGCGGGACCAGGTTGTCGGCGAAGATCGTGAGCTGATCGAGGTCTGTGAAATCGCCGTAGCCCTCGCCCCCGAAGACCGCGGCCAGATCCGCGCACGTCAGCTGCGCGCGCTTGTAGAAGGGGACCTCGAATCCCGCGTAGCGCGATACGTCGCGATACAGGGGCATCTCGATCAAGATTTCGGCCAGGCGTGCCGCGGAACGCGCAGCGGCGCCGATCGGGCCGGTCGGATCGGCGTCGAAGCGCTTCAGCAGGAATTCGCCGAGCTCGTTCAGTGCGCGGGAAAACAGCGACATCAATTCGGCGACCTCGGGAACTTCAGCGCTCTGCCCCATCACCCGCGCGCAATCGGCGGCCGACATCGCGGCGAGCCGATGCGCGCTCCAGGGGCCCTCGCGCTGCCAGTTTTCGACGAGTGAATTCGAGATCGTGAAATACCCCGAGAGCCCCGGTCGCTTCGCGAGATACGGGAAGTAGCCCGAGCCGAAGTTGATCGCGTCGAGGGTGAGCACGAAGGCGGCCGTGTCCTCGGGTGCGCCGACGTAGCGGTCGATCGGATCGATCCGCGGCGGAGCCGACGTCAGCTTGTCCGACCGCACGAGCGCGTCGAGCGCATCCGCGTCGATCGAAACCGAACGCGCGCGCTCCATCACACGCGCCGCACCGCGGCGAACCCGTTCGAAGATCTCCGCGCCCACTAGGAGAAACCGAAGAGCGTGATTGCGTCAGGTACGATCTCGAAACGCGCCGGAAGCCGGCCGGGTGATTCGCCGTCGATATCGATCCGGACCGGCCCCACCTGCGCGCGCGCTTCGATCACTCGCGCCCTCCCGTGCAGGACGCGCGGATCGCGAATGTGGGAGCCGCTGTAGAGCAGCGGAATCTTCCGGAGCAGCGAGATCCGGGACATCGCGGGAACGATCACCCAGTCGAAGAGCCCGTCGTCGACGCGCGCACTCGGGGCAATCTGCATTCCCGCTCCGAAATACGCTCCATTCGCGACCGCGGCGAGGGCGAGTTCGCCTTCGAAGACGCGTTCAGCGTCCGCGTGGATCGACACGGGCTCGCTCCGATACCGGGCCACCCCGCGAAGGGCTCCGATCAGATACGAAAGCCGCCCACCGAGCCGCTTGCGGTTCCGATTCACCCGTTCGGCGACGTCGCCACTGAGGCCCAGGCTCGCGATGTTCGCGAAATAGCGCGTGACGGTTTGCCGCCCGTCGCCGCTGTACGTGGCCCGACCCGCGTCGATTCGCCGGGTCTTCCCTTCCGCGAGTCGCGCAATCGCCGCGTCGATCGCGCAGGGCTCGCCGAATCCGCGCGCAAAATCGCAAGCCGTGCCGAGCGGAAGCAGCCCGATCGCCGTGTACTCTCCGAGACCCGCAGACAAAAGTCCGCTGACGACTTCGCTCAGCGTACCATCGCCTCCCGCGACGATGACCCGCTCGATTCCCGATCGCACGCCCTCGCGCGCGATGCGCTCGGCGTCGCGTGGCGCGCGGGTGCACTCGACGTCGAGCGGCCCGAGCGCGCGGCGAAGCTTCGCTTCGAGCGTCTTCCAGCGACGCGCCGTGCTGCGGTTGCGACTTTGCGGGTTTGCGATCACGAGCGTGCGCACGGGCATACGCAGAGGGTAGGCGATCTCGCTCCGGCGTTGGTTGCCCGGACCGCGCGCCGGGTCAGCCGCCCTGGCGCAGAAGATTCAGCGCCGAACCCGCCTTGAACCACGCGATCTGATCCTCGTTCATGCTGTGGAGGGCCTGGACGGCGTCTTCGGATCCATCTTCGTGGTGGAATACCACGTCCACGCGGCTCCCGGGCGCGAGCTCCGATAGCCGTCGAACGCTCACGCGATCGGTCTCGCGCGCCTTCTCGTAATCGTCTGGATTTGCAAAGCGAAACGGAAGCACACCTTGCTTCTTGAGATTCGACTCGTGGATGCGCGCAAAACTTCGGACGATGAGCGCCGCACAACCCAGCAAGCGCGGCGACATGGCTGCGTGTTCGCGGCTCGAGCCCTCGCCGTAATTCTCGTCACCGATCGCGACCCAGCGCATGCCCTCGGACTTGTAGTGCCGCGCGATCGCCGCGTAGCCGACGCCGCGCTCACCGGAGAGCTGGTCGAGGCCCTTGCCGGCTTCCGACGTGAACGCGTTGACCGCACCGATGAACATGTTGTCGCTGATCCGATCGAGATGCCCGCGAAAGCGCAGCCACACGCCCGCAGGAGAGATGTGGTCCGTCGTGCATTTGCCCGCGGCTTTGACGAGCAGCGGCAGCTGCTCGAAATCCCCGCCGTCCCAGGCCGCGAATGGCTCCAGGCTCTGAAGGCGTTCGCTCGTCGGCGAAATCACCACCTCGACATCCGAACTTTTTGCGGGCGGCTCCACATAACCCGCCCGGCTCGCCACGAAGCCGTCGCTGGGCACTTCGGGAGCGGGTGCCGGCGGGTCGAGGACGAAGCGTGTCCCGTCTTCGGCCTCGATCTCGTCGGTGATCGGGTTGAACGACATGCGACCTGCGAGCGCGTAGGCGACCACGACTTCGGGGCTCGCGATGAACGAAAGCGTCTCCGCCCGGCCGTCGTTGCGCCGACGGAAGTTGCGGTTGTACGAGCTGATGATCGAATTCGACTCGCCTTCGGGCACGTCGTCTCGCTTCCACTGCCCGATGCAGGGCCCGCACGCGTTGGCGAGCACCGTGGCTCCGATCGCTTCGAGGTTCGCGAGCTGCCCGTCGCGCGCGATTGTCAGGTGAATCTGCTCGGAGCCCGGCGTCACCCAGAGCCTCGACTTCGAGCGCGAACCGCGGCGCGCGGCCTGGCGCGCGATATCGGCGGAGCGCTCGAGGTCTTCATACGAAGAATTCGTGCAACTCCCAATCAAGGCGACCGAGAGCGCGTCCGGGTAGCCGTGCTCGGCAACAGCGGCCGCCATCCGCGAGACCGGCCGCGCGAGGTCGGGCGTGTGGGGTCCCACGATGTGGGGCTCGAGGGTGGAGAGATCGATCTCGATGATCTCGTCGAAGAAAGAAGTGGGATTCTTCGCGACTTCGGGATCCGCGCGCAGGAGTTCGGCGCGCTCGTTGGCCAGATCCGCCAGCTGCTCGCGGCCGGTTGCCTTGAAGTACGTCGCCATTCGCTCGTCGTAGGGAAAGATCGAAGTCGTCGCGCCGATCTCCGCGCCCATGTTCGCAATCGTGCCCTTGCCCGTGCAGCTGATCGACGCGGTGCCGGGTCCGAAATATTCGATCACCCGATTCGTGCCGCCGTTCACCGTCAGCGTCGCGCAGACCTTGAGGATCACATCCTTCGCTGACGTCCAGCCGGAGAGCCGACCCGTGAGGTGGACACCGACGAGATTCGGATAGAGGACCTCCCACGGAAAACCCGCCATCACGTCGACGGCATCGGCTCCGCCGACCCCGCACGCGAACATCCCGAGTCCGCCCGCATTCGGGGTGTGCGAGTCCGTGCCGATCATCATGCCACCGGGGAACGCGTACTTCTCCAGCACGACCTGATGGATGATGCCCGCGCCTGGCCCCCAGAATCCGATCCCATAGCGGGCCGAGCAGCTGGCGAGAAAATCGTAGACCTCGCGATTGACGTCGTTGGCGAGCGCGAGATCGCCCGCCGCTCCGACGTGTGCCTGGATCAGGTGATCGCAGTGGACGCTGGTCGGAACCGCCGTCGCGTCCCGGCCCGCGAGCGCGAATTGCAGCAGCGCCATCTGCGCGGTTGCATCCTGCATTGCGACGCGATCCGGTCGCGTGGCGACGTAGCTCTTGCCGGCTTCTAGTTCTGCGCGCTCGGGATCCGCGAGATGCCCGAGAAATACCTTCTCCGCGTAGCTGAGTGGGCGCCCCAGGCGTCGACGCACGATGGCGAGATTGCGCTCGAGCCGGTCGTAGACACCGCGGACGAGCGCGACGGTGGTATCGATCGGGGGCATGGCTCCTCCTGCTGAACGCGGGCCCGGGGAACTTAGCAGCCCAACTCCGCCAGCAGATGCGCGGACGCGTAACAGGCCTTGCGAAAGTCCTCGAGGTCGAGGCTTTCGTTCTCGCCGTGCGCGTTGCAGGGCGGATCTTCGAGTCCGAGCAGCAGCGCGGGGATGCCGCCCAGCACGCTGCTGAACGGGCCGACGAATGGAATCGAACCGCCGCAGCCGATTTCGACCGATGCGCGGCCGAAACCCGCGGCGAGCGCGCGGCGGGCCGCGTCGAAGGCGGGACCTTCGGGCGTGGTCCGCCATCCGGGTACGGCGTTCTTCACTTCGAGTTCCAGCGTTACGCCGTGAGGAGGGTCCGAGGCCAAGAATTCGACCAGCAGCCGCGCGACGCGATCCGCGTCCTGGCCCGGCGCGAGGCGGACGCCGACTCTCGCCTTCGCCTCGGCGATCAGCTGATTCGCGGCGGTCGCAAGCGGCATGCCTTCGAGCGCGATGATCGCCAGCGAGGGACGGTGCCAGATCCTTTCATACACCGAATAGCGGCTGTCTCCCGAAAAGCGGGAGCCGCTCGGCATTCCGGCATCGCGGCGAAACGCGGCCTCGTCGAACGGAAGCGCATCGAGTGCGGCGCGCTCGGCGGTCGACAGCACCGGTACGTCGTCGAGCAGGCCGGGAACCGCGATCTCGCCCGAGTCGTCCACGAGGCGCGCCAACAGCATCGAGAGCGCAGTGGCAGCATCGGGCACCGGGCCACCCCACATGCCGCTGTGGATCGGGTGATCGAGGGCGCGCAGCGTCACGTCGACCTCCACCATTCCGCGCAGACTCGTCGTCAGCGATGGGATGCCGGTGTCGAGATTGGCGGTGTCGGAGAGAACGAGCACGTCCGCGTCGAAGCGATCGCGATGGGCGCGAAGGAATTTCGCGAGGTGAGCCGAACCGGTTTCCTCTTCGCCTTCGACGATCAGCTTGACGTTGATCGGCAGCGAGCCCGTTACGTCGAGCCAAGCGCGCAGCGCCGCCAGGTGAAGCAAAATTCCGGCCTTGTCGTCGACGACGCCGCGCCCGTACAGGCGGCCGTCCCCGCGGCACACGGGCTCGAACGCCGGCGTCTGCCAATAAGCAAGCCGACCCGGCGGCTGCACGTCGTGATGGGCGTAGATCAACGCGGTACACGCAGCGGGCGCCGCGTCGAGCCAATGCGCGGTCACATAAGGATGGGCGCCTTCGATCCGCAGGATCTCCACGCCGCGCAGACCGGCGGCGCTGAACAATTCCGCGACTCGCGCTGCGGACCGCTCGACCTCCGCGGGGTCGAAGCCCGCGGCAGACACGCTCGGAATTCGCGCGAGATCGACGAGTTCTGCGACCGTCGCCTCGAAATGGCGATCGATGGAATCGAGGACTTCACGGGGTGCGGGCACGGCCGCGCAGGGTAGCACGGGATCGAGCGAGCGTAGGCGCCTATGCGGCGCGATCGGACACGTCGGTATCGCCACGGATGCCGAGATGTCCGACGACGCAGTAGACGATGGCGACGGTCGCGATCAACATGCCGACAACCACCGGCACAGCGCGTCTCCGCACCGCACCGACCCATTGTGCGAGCCGTCGGCCGACTGTGCGCTCGATCGAATTCACGATCGCTGATTCTCCCGCTGAAGGCGGCGTAGGACCTGCTGGGCGACTGATCGAAAGACGGCCGGAGCCTGGCCGAACTTCCGCTAGACTCGATGCGTGGGGATCGCCGGTCGATGCCGACGCTCCCGGCGAAAATCAGGAGAAACCATGTGACATCGCGATTCAGCCGCTCGAGCCTGGCCGCCGCCATCACGCTCGCAGCCTTGACTTCGATATCGATTCCGAAGTCCGCGACGCCCGATTCCACCGAGGTGCAAGCCACCGGAGATCCCACGCGGATCGTCGACTCGCTTCACGAAAGCCTGATCGGCGTGATGAAGAATGCAAAAGCCCTCGGCTATGATGGCCGGTTCGAACAGCTGGACCCCGTCGTCACCGAGTTGTTCGACATTCCGTTCATGGCCGAGAAATCGATCGGGCGGCATTGGAAGACGGTCGACGAAGAGAGCCGATCCCGATTGCTCGCGACCTTCGAGCGCTTCACGGTCGCAAACTACGCCGGCCGGTTTACCGGCTACTCGGGTCAGTTCTTCGAAACCCTCAAGCAAGAGTCGTCCGCGCACGGCACCGTGTTGGTCTACAGCCGACTCGTTTCCGCTGACGGCGAGGCAATCCAACTCAACTATCGGCTGCGGCCGGCGAAGGATCACGGCTGGAGGATCATCGACGTCCTGTTGAACGGAACCGTGAGCGAACTCGCGCTGAGGCGATCCGAGTACTCGTCGCTGATCCAGCGCGAGGGTTTCCCGGCGCTGATGTCCGCGCTCAACCAACGCATCGAAGACCTCGCCCGCGGCGAGATTTCCGACCAGAGTTCGTAAGCGATCCGAATCCGACGGCTCCCGCCAGGGGTTCGCGAACGGGTCCCGTTAGGGGTTCGCGGACGGTTTTCGTTAGGGGTTCGCGGCCGGGTTTCGTCAGGGGTTCGCGACGTGGGCGGCGCGGTTCTGAAGGTAGGCGCTGCGCAACGCCGCGTAGTAGTCGACCGACGACTCTTCGAGAGCCTTCAACGAGGAATCATGTGCGTCCAGCGTCGTGAAGCCGCCGCTGACGCCGATCACCAGATTCTGCGCGGGACCAATCAGGTAGGTGAGCGGCTGAAAGAACAGGTCGATCACACCGCCGAATCCGTCGCGAATCGTATTGGGGCCGAAGACCGGCAGCACGAGGTAGGGGCCGCTCGCGACACCGAGTCGAGCGAGCGTCTGCCCGAAATCGGCTTCGTGGTGCTGCCAGCCGGCTTCGATTGCGACGTCGAAGATCCCACCGATTCCGACAGTCGTGTTGAGCAGAAAACGCCCGAGCGTCTCGGCGGCATTCTTGAAGCGGAGTTGCAGCAGATCGTTGATCAGCGTCGAGGGCGCCTTCAAGTTGACGAAGGCGCGGTGAACACCGCGCCGAGCGGGTTCGGGAACCGCAAAGCGGTATCCGCGAATCATCGGATCGAAGACGCGCCGCGCGAGCTCTTGATTGAAGCTCAACATCGCTCTATTCGTGTCCTCGAACGGGTCGCTGGGCGCGACATCGGCGCCAAAATCGAATTCGTCACCTAAGAGCTCGGCGTCTTCGAGATCATCGCTCGAGAATGGCGCCGGCGGCTCCCCGGATTCCGGAATCGCGCTCGTCTGGGTGATGCCGGGAGCGACTTCCGCGCAGCCGGGAATTCCGGCGAGCAGCGCGAACCCGAACCACAGCAGCGGGGTCCGGAGCGGAAAGAGCTGCTTCATCTCCCCTCCATGCAGGGGCGAAACGCGGGAATGCGAATTGAAAACGCGACGTGCCGAAGCTGACGGACGATGGAGGAGTCTGACGGGGCGCGATTCTAGAAGGCGGCCGGGGTGGAGGCCAGCCCTCCGCGAAGTCCGCCATTGCGGAACGCGGCCTTCCCCGAGGGAAATCAATTCTGCTGACAGCAATATCCCGACTGGGTTAAGCTCCGCGCGTCGGGAGTCTTCGCGACGGCTGATGGCGTTCAATCACCCCCCGAAGAGGACCCGCTCCTCCCAAAAAGCGGACGCAGTCGAGACGCTTCTGCCACGGCGCGACTAGCGCACGCAGCCGGACGCACTCGAGATGCGAAACAGCGGCATCAGGGGTCGGTCATCAATCGCGATGGAGCTGGCAAGCGAGTGATCACATCGCCCGCCTGCGCGGCTCCACGGAGGAAATCGAGTGGACATTTTCCAGAAGTGCACTGATGCCGCGAAGTACTACGCACAGGTTCGCGACGCGGGGATATACCCCTACTACCGCGCGATTTCTTCGGGACAAGACCCGGTCGTCACCCACAATGGCAAACAACTCGTCATGCTGGGCTCGAACAACTACCTCGGGCTCACCAATCACCCGGAAGTCAAGGAAGCCGCCGCGATAGCGCTTGCACTCTTCGGAACCGGCTGCGCGGGTTCGCGTCTGCTCAACGGGACGCTCGACATCCACCTCGAGCTCGAGGCGCGACTCGCAAAGTTTCTCGGGCGCGAGGACGTGCTCACTTTCTCGACTGGATTCCAGGTCAACCTCGGCGTCCTCTCCTGTCTGCTGCAGCGCTCGGACGTCGCGCTGCTCGACGGCCTGAATCACGCGAGCATCATCGACGGCTGTCGGCTCGGTTTTGGAAAGACCCACAAATATCTCCACAACGACATGGCCGACCTCGAGAGGAAGCTCGCCAACGTCTCCGACGAAAAAGGCAAGCTCGTCGTGGTCGACGGCGTTTTCTCGATGGAAGGAGACACCGCGAAACTCCCGGAAATCGTCGAGTTGAAGAATCGGTACGGGGCGCGCTTGATGGTGGACGACGCGCATGGCCTCGGCGTATTCGGCGACGAGGGACGCGGCACTCCCGAGCACTTCGGAGTCGAGGATCAAATCGATCTCGTGATGGGCACCTTCTCGAAGTCCCTCGCGACCGTCGGCGGCTTCATCGCCGGGCGCGCGGATGTGATCGATTTCATCCGCCACAAGGCGCGCTCCGCGATCTTCTCGGCAGCGCCCCCTCCGCCCTCGGTCGCTGCGGCCATCAAGGCGCTGGAGATCATCGAGCGCGAACCCGAACGCAGAAAGAATCTCTGGGAGAACGCGCGTTTCATGAAACGCGAATTCGAAACGCTCGGTTTCGACACCGGCGCTTCCGCGTCACCGGTGATCCCGCTGGTGATCGGTGAAGACGTCGCCGCCTTTGCGATGACGCGCAAGCTCCAGGAGCGGGGCGTGTTCGCAAATCCGGTGATCACACCGGCGGTTCCGCCGGGCCGATCGATGATGCGCACGTCCTACATGGCGACGCATACCATGGAGCAACTGGAGCGCGCGCTCGAAGCCTTCGCGGCGGTGGGCCGCGAGATGGGCCTCATCCGCTAGCGGAGGAAGCTTCGCTTCCCTTGCGGCGCACCTCGAACCCGTTCCGGGTTCGAGCGGCTAGTCGCTACCACCCGCGCTGCCGCAGCGAGGCGAATCGAATCATCCAGCTTCACGGTCACGCTCGAGCGGGCGGTCGCCCGATGGCTTCCCGGCCCGCAAGATCGTCCACGAACTGCCGTGCCGTCCGACCCGAACGGCTCGATCGGCGGAGCGCCCAGCGAAGCGCCGCCTGCTTTACTTCGTCCGGCGAAGTGCGAAGGTCCGCTTTCTTCGCGTAGTGGTCGACGATCGAAAGGTAGGTGCTCTGATCGAAACTGTAGAAACCGAGCACGAGTCCGAAGCGGTCGGAAAGTGCGAGCTTCTCGTCGATCGACTCGCCGATCTGGACTTCGCCGGCTTCGTCGAGCCGAACCGACCGGTTGTCGGAGACACTCTCGGGGAGCAGATGCCGCCGATTGCTGGTCGCGATGATCCGAACGTTCTCCGGCGCTGCGACGAAACTCCCCTCGAGCGCCGCCTTCAATTCGCGATACTCGGACTCGCCGCTCTCGAACGAGAGATCGTCGCAGAACAGTACGAAGCGATAGGTTGACCCGCGCAGTGCCGCCAACACCGAAGGGAGATGCGCGAGGTCGGCTTTGTGAACTTCGACGATCCGCAAACCCTGCGACCCGAAGCGACTCAACAAACCCTTGACGGCAGACGATTTACCCGTGCCACGCGCGCCGAACAGCAGCACATGGTTGGATGGATGGCCTGCGACGAATTGCTCGACGTTTGCCGTCAGGC
Source organism: uncultured Spirochaetales bacterium (assembly GCA_964494795.1). Classification (GTDB taxonomy): domain Bacteria; phylum Myxococcota_A; class UBA9160; order UBA9160; family SMWR01; genus JACZVU01. Next base: position 26,286 of record CAZBSV010000190.1, read on the forward strand.
TCGACACAGCAGCCTCGACGCCGATCAGATCGTCGAGCTCGAACTTGTGCGGCTCCTCGATCGCAACGATGCGCCCGGGCCCGCGGCTGACGTCCCAGCGAAAGGCGAGGTGGCGGTCGAACAGCTCGGCTGCGGGCTGCAACCCGACGAGATCCCCCAAGGCCCGTTCGGCAAGCTCGAGAACCCGCTGCACACGCGAGAAGAAACCGCTTCCGCTAATCATTGGGCGGAGTGTAGACTGAAGTCGCCTCGCGTGCCCCTGCACACATTCACGAACTTGTGTCAGATGGCTACCGCGCTCGAGGAGGACGCTTGCAGTGACCGGCCGAGAATCGGCAGCGCAGCACGATCCCAAGGTGGGGCTCTGTTCGAGCTGCGCGCTCGCGTCGCGCCTCGAAAGCGCAAAGCGGATCACGTACTGGCGCTGTCGTCGGGCGGAATCGGATGAAATGTTTCGCCGCTACCCGGCCCTTCCGGTCGAAGACTGCGCGGGCTTCGAACGGGGGGCGCCGACGCCCGGTTCCCCACGCAACCGCTAGCGACGGGGTGTTCGCTCGGGAAGCCGGTGGCCGAGAACCGACAAGAACGCCTCGAGGAACCGATAGGTCAGCCCCCAGATCACGTGGCGACTCGGCTCGCCGACCAAGATCCCCGGAAACAGCCGGCCCGATTCGAGCGCGACCGGGTGATCGATTTGGCGCTCGCGATGCAGTAGTGATGCGAGCGGGAACCAGAAGGCATCGCTGACTTCGCGGTTGAGTGCGAGCGGGCCGGGTGCGCTCGCGTAGAAGACGAACGCAGAAACCGCGATGTCGCGCGGCGTCAGCGACCGCCCGTGCAGATCGTCCAGGCGCCCGAGCAACTCTGCTCGGTCGAGCGAGAGACCGACTTCCTCGAGGGTTTCGCGCTCAGCCGCCATTCGAGCGCTCGCATCCCCGGGATCGACGCGCCCGCCCGGAAACGCCATGTGGCCGGACCACGGGTCGCCCGCTCGGCGCGCACGCTCGATCAAGAGAAGATCCAGCGAACCCTCGTTGTCGGTCAGCACGATCGCCACCGCCGCCCGGCGCCGCAATCCAGCGCCAAGCTGCGCCGGCTCATACGCAAGCAGAGCCCGCCGAACATCGTCCAAACCCAACACCCCCAAACCATACCCCCAACAGCAAGCCCCCCAGTCAACACCGTCACATCCCAAAGCAACCCGGCGAATTCCATTAGACACGGCTAACTGGGCCCCGGCTAGTGGCGACCTCTCATCAAACAGCGGAACTGTCCGGGCCAACTGGGCCCCGGCGGTGGAGCCCCGTCCCAAGACAACGCGACTGCGCGGGCTACGTTTCCGGACATGGACGCACACCCGGCGACTTCGGCCACCCTCCAGCACATTCTCAATCTCGCCCACAAGGAACGCGCCGCAGCGACCCAGGCGATCCGGAGCATGTCGCTCGACCAGCAGGTCGCGCTGGTCTGCGACACCCCCCTCGCGCGGCGGGCGCAGATCCTCGATTTGCTGCCGGCCCCGGAAGAAGTGATCCCGCTGATCCCCGAAGCAGAGCTCTGTTTCAGCGCGATGGCGATCGGAATCGAGGACGCAGCCTGGATCCTCGAATACGCGACTCCGCAACAGATCGTCGCCTGCATGGACCTGGACGCGTGGCGCGGGACGCAGGCCGACCGGGGCGCGATCGATCGCTGGCTCGATGCACTAGCGATGACGAGCGAGTCATCGTTCTTGCGCTCGATTTGCGCGCTCGACCCCGAACTCATCGTGCTCTTTCTCAAACATCGGATTCAATCTTTTCAGAAACCGGACGACGACGAGGGATGGCAACCGCCCGAAGGCGCGCTGACCGTGGAGGGGCAGTTCTATTTCGTCGCAGTTCAGGAGGGAGACGACCTCGAGCCCGTGATCGCGATGCTGCGCGGTCTGTTCGTAGCCGATTATTGGTTGTACTTCCGAATGATGCAGGGAGTCATCCACGAGCTGGAGAGCGCCAACGAAGAATGGGCGCTGCGCTGGCGAACGGGGCGACTCGAGGATCTGGGATTCCCGCCGTGGGACCACGCGATGGAGATCTACCGCTTCATTCGGCGAGAGAATCTGACTCAGATCTTGGATGAAGACAGGGGCCTCGATGCGGAAGAATGGCATCTGCCCATCTGGATGCCGAACCTTCCCGCATCCGAAGATCACCGGCATCTGATTTTCCGGACTCTCGCCCAACTCGACGATTCCGAGCGCCGCTCTGCGCTGTACGCCTTCATTGCACTCGCGAACAAGGTCGCGGTCGCAGACCGTATGGAACTGAGCAACGCAGAGTCGACTCCGATCGCGATCGACAAGGCGGCCGATTTCACCAGCGTGGGACTCAAGTTCATGTCGACCGAACTCGGCCTCAGCGCCACGGAGATCGTTCGGCGCGTGCCGCTGCAGCGACTCTTTTCAGTGGGCGCAAACCTGGACCCGCAACGCGCCAAGCGGCGGAAAAACGAGAGCGCCTAGAAATGAAAGGGCCCACCGACCATCCGGTCGGCGGGCCCTTGGATTCGAACCGGATCCGATCTCTAGAGATCGACCGGCTTGAGTGTCTTGCGCTTGTTGCCGGTCGCGCGCGCTTCCGCGCCCGCGATCATGCCGCGGACGACCTTGTCGAGAGCGCCGTAGAAATCGCTGCTCACGTTGCACTTCTTCGCCGCGGCCTTCGTGCGTGACTTCGAGATGATCAGATCTCCGGAGCTCTTCTTCGCGGCCTTCTTCTTCGCTGCCATTGTTTCTCCTGTTTCGTCAGTGTTCCCGTCGGTATTTCCGTCGACCACCATCGATGCGCCTGAACCGTTCGACGAGATCGCTCGGCGAACAGTTCGGAATTCGTCCCGATGTCGCACCTTACGGCATGGCTCGACCGGCGCATCATAGACATTCTTTTCTCGGAAGCAAAGCCAAAAAGGGCGCCAGAAGCTCCCTGGAGGTCTTTTTCGGGCCTCCCCGAATACTCGGGCTCCTGAACAATTGCACGGACCCCTGGGCGATTGCGCGTGCGCCTGAAATCGGGATTCGCGAACCGATCGGGCCCGAAGGCGATGGGGGTGGCGCCCAGCGTCCAATTCCCGCGCGTTGCCGGATTCCGAGTCTGCTCTACGGATCTCGCATGGCGGCTGTTAGAATCCACCGCCATGAGGACAGTCGATCTGCGCAGCGACACCGTGACCCGACCGACCGAGGCGATGCGCAAAGCGATGGCCGCGGCCGAGGTCGGGGACGACGTATACGGCGAAGATCCGACCGTCAACCGGCTGCAAGAGATGGCAGCGGAGCTCACGGGGAAACAGGCGTCTCTCTTCGTCAGCTCGGGAACGATGGGCAACCAGGCCGCCATCGCGGCTACGACTCGCCCGGGCGATGTAGTGCTGGTCGGCGAGAACGCGCACATCCTTCTCTACGAATCCGGAGCGGGGGCGGCGCTGTTCGGCGTTCAGGTCGAGACCCTGGGATCCGGCGGCTTCTTTTCGGGCTCAGACGTCGCCGATGCAATCCGCCCTGTCGACGTCCACTACGCGCCCGCTCGCATGCTGGCCATGGAGAACACCCACAACCAGAGCGGGGGTCGGGTATTCCCGCTGGAGCTGCTGAAGGAAGCTGCAGCCGTCGCGCGAAGCCGGGGATTGGCGGTGCATCTGGACGGTGCGCGGATCTTCAACGCGTCGATCGCGAGTGGAATCCCCGTGGCGACCTGGGCGGAGTCCGTCGACTCGCTGACCTTTTGTCTCTCGAAAGGACTCGGTGCGCCGATCGGATCGGTGCTGTGCGGCTCGTCGGAATTCATTTCGCGCGCGCACCGGACGCGCAAACAACTGGGCGGCGGGATGCGTCAAGTCGGCGTCATCGCCGCGGCCGGCCTGCACGCGCTGAAACATCATGTCGAGCGCCTCGCTGACGACCACGCGAACGCGCGGCGCCTGGCGGAGGGTTTGCAGGCGCTTGGATTTGACGTCGAACCTTTCCCGGAAACGAACATCGTGATCTTCAAGGTCGATCGAGCCGAAGAGTTCGAGAGAGAGCTGCTCGCGCAGGGCGTCTTGGTGCTCGCGTTGACGAAAGATCGGGTTCGGGCGGTGACCCACATGGACGTGTCCGAAGCAGACATCGATCACGCGCTCGGCCGCGTCGCGAAGATCGCAAAATCCCGAACTGGCTGAGGGTCGACGCTCGGGGGCGCAGATGGATTTCGAAAATCTGATCCTTGAAATCCGCGAGGGCGTGGCATATCTGACGCTGAATCGCCCGGAGGCCGCCAACTCCTTCAATCTCGATCTCGCCCGCGAGTTCCTCGAAACCGCCAGGATCTGCGACGCAGACCCGGCGATTCGCGCGATCCTGCTGACCGGAGCCGGCCGAATGTTCAGCGCCGGCGGCGACCTGAAGAACTTCGCGGCCTCAGAGGATGAAACCTCGAAGCGGGTCGCAGAAACCGCCGACACCCTCCACGCTGCGATCTTGAAATTCGCTCGCATGAATGCGCCCGTCGTCGCCGCCGTCAACGGACCGGCTGCGGGTGCGGGGATGAGCCTGGTGTGCATGACCGACATGGCTCTTGCCGCCGAATCCGCAATCTTCACGATGGCATACACCGCGGCAGGTCTCACGCCCGATGGGAGTTCGACCTATTTTCTTCCGCGCGCGGTCGGCGTGCGGCGCGCCAGGGAGCTGATGCTCACCAATCGCAAGCTCTCCGCAGCCGAGGCGCACGAGTGGGGCATCGTCGAGCGCGTGGTCCCTGACGACGAACTCCTTTCCGAAGCGGAAAAACTCGCACGCTCGCTAGCGAGCGGACCGACGCTCGCGTTCGGCGCCGTAAAGAGGCTCTTGCTCGAGAGTCAAAACGCGCGGCTGGAAGACCAGCTCGATGCCGAAACGAGTGCGATTGTATCGATGACGACGACATCGGATGGGCGCGAAGGCGTCGCGGCATTTCGCGCCAAGCGAAAGGCCATTTTCAAAGGCGCGTAGTCACGACGCCCCGGCGGTTCTCCTACTGCCCAGCGTCAGTCACGCAACCGTGAGATGCCGACCTCACGAATCGGATGTACTTGAAGAGCGTTCCGCGCTTCGCCTTGAGCTCCGGCGCTTTCCAGCGCGAGCGCCGCGCCGCGACCTCGCTCGAGTCGACTTCCAACTCGATCGTGTGTTTCTTCACGTCGATCGTGATCACGTCTCCGTCCTCTACCAGCGCGATCGGGCCGCCGTCCTGAGCCTCGGGAGTCACGTGCCCGATCAGAAAGCCGTGCGAACCGCCAGAGAAACGACCATCGGTGATCAGCGCGACGTCCGCGCCAAGGCCCGCGCCCATCAGGACGGAAGTCGGCGTGAGCATTTCGGGCATTCCGGGGCCGCCCCTGGGTCCCTCGTAGCGGATCACGACCACGTCACCTGCGCGGATCCGTCCGTTTTCAACGGCAGCCAGCATGTCTTCCTCGCAATCGAACGGGCGCGCCGGGCCGGAAAAGAGATAGCCCTCTTTGCCCGTGATCTTTCCGACGGCACCGTCGGGCGCCAGGCCGCCGCGCAGGATCTGAATGTGGCCTGTCACTTGAACGGGGTCGTCCCAGCGCCGAATCACGCGCTGCCCCTCCGCGAGCGGCGCTAGCTCCGCGATGTTTTCGGCCAGGGTTTTCCCGGTCACCGTGAGGCAGTCGCCGCGGAGCGCCCGTTTTTCGAGCAGGTATTTCATCACGGCGGGCGTTCCACCGACGTCGTGGAGATCTTCCATCACGTACTGACCGCTCGGCTTGAGGTCTGCCAGATACGGAACCCGGTCGTTCACCCGCTGGAAATCGTCGATCGTCAGCGGCACGTCGACCGCATGCGCCATCGCGATCAGATGGAGCACCGCATTCGTCGAGCCACCCAACGCGACGACCATCACAATGGCGTTCTCGAACGCTTCTGCGGTCATGATGTCGCTGGGTTTGATGTCCCGCTCGAGAAGGTGTCGAATCGCGGCGCCTGCGCGACGACACTCCACCAGCTTTTCGGGCGCTTCGGCGGGCGTCGACGAGCTGTAGGGGAGGCTCATGCCGAGCGCCTCGATCGCGACAGCCATCGTGTTCGCGGTGTACATTCCGCCGCAGGCCCCGGCTCCGGGGCAGGCCCGGCGCACGATCTCGCTTCGCGTTTCTTCGTCGATCGCACCCGAAATGTACTTTCCGTAGCTCTCGAACGCAGAGACGATGTCGAGTTTTTCGCCGCTGCGGGTATGTCCCGGTTTGATGGTGCCCCCGTAGACCATCAGTGACGGGCGGTTGACGCGCGCCATCGCCATGACGCAGCCGGGCATGTTCTTGTCGCATCCCGGCAGCGAAATGTTGGCGTCATACCACTGGGCGCGCATCACGGTCTCGATGGAATCCGCGATCAAGTCCCGCGATTGCAGCGAGTAACTCATCCCGTCCGTTCCCATCGATATGCCATCCGAAACACCGATGGTGTTGAAGCGCATCCCGATCATCCCAGCCTCGACGACGCCCTGCTTCACCTTCGCCGCAAGATCGTTCAGATGCATGTTGCAGGAGTTGCCCTCGTACCAGACGCTGGAGATGCCCACCTGGGGCTTGTCCATGTCGGCCTCGCTGAGTCCCGTCGCGTAGAGCATGGCCTGAGAAGCGCCTTGCGCCTTCGGCTGTGTGATGCGACGACTGATCTTGTTCAGGGTTTCGCTCATCATCGGGCTCCGAGGATGGGTGTCCGACCCGCGGCCGGATCGTGTCTACGGGAACGCTCAAGATAGCGCTGTTCCGCGGCGTTCGATCGCTGCCCGCTCGCGGAGCCCGACGAGCGCTCGAGCCGCCAGAGAAGTCTGCGATTCGGGCCAGAGTTGCGACTGCGGTATGCTGGGCGCCTCGTGACGGTTCTGTGAATCGCCGCGCATCGCGTTCAATTCTCGGCGCCGCGCTCGAACGCACGAGGAGCAGGTCGACGCCAATGCAGCGCCTGGCAAATCTCTTCTGGCGCTCGCTTCCTGATGTGCGCATCCAGGAGCGATCGCGTTTCCTGTTCTTCGCGGGACTCGCCACGCTGATCAGCCTCGCGCAGACACTCGGCTTGACTGGCGCCGAAGCGCTATTCCTGGCCGAAGTCGGGATCGAGCACCTACCGGTCACCATCATCGGCGGCTCGGTCTCCACGGTGATCGTATTCGTGCTGTACGCGGCATGCGTGGGCAATGCGCGCAACGACAATTTATTCGGTCAGATGCTGCTTGCCGCGGGCGTTGTTCTCGCCGCGGCAAGCATCGGAATGGCACTCCGGATCCCCGCTGTATCGATTTTCCTGATCTGCTTCTTCTTCGTCACCCAAGCGATCTTCATCAACCACCTGTGGACGTTCAGCGCGGACTACTTCGATACGGTCGCGAGCAAGCGGCTCGTCCCGCTCTTCACCATCGGAGGGAGCGTCGGGGGGGTGATCGGTGGCCTGTTCGCCGCGGGAATCAGCGGGGTTTCGGGGCCCTCGAGCCTGATCGCGGGCTGGGCGATCTTTCTACTCGGAGCAGCCGCGACGATCCGCATGGCTCGCTCGCGGCTGCGCAGCTGGGGACCGATCGACGTCGAGGAGGCAGACGAGACTTCCGTGGCAGGCATTCGAGGCGCGCTCCGATACGTGCGCGCCTCGAAACTCGGTTTCGCGTTGTTGATCTCGGCGATCGGAATGATCCTCGCGCTGGTCGTCGCTCGATACATGTGGCTCGACGCGTTCGCCCTGCGCTATCCGGACCCCGCGGACCTCGCGGCATTCATCGGTCTGTTTCTCGCAGCCACCAACGTCATCGAAATTGCGATCGAGATGGTCATCACGCCCTGGCTCATCCGACACATTGGCGTGCCGAGCGCGAATCTCATCCATCCGACGCTGACGCTGTTCAGCTTTGCCGGCCTCGCCTATCAGTACAACATCGTATCGGGCGCGATCGCACGCATGAATGGAGAAATGCTCGAAAACGCGCTCGCGAACCCGATCCGCGCTTTGCTCTGCAACGCGATTCCGCTGCGCTTCCGGGGCCGCGTGCGCGCCTTCGTCGAGGGAATCACCGTCTACGCGGGCATGTCGATCGGCGGTGGAGTGCTCTGGGCGCTCGGAAATCCGAATCCGACCTGGCTCGCGATCGCGGGTGGCGCCGCAAGCCTGATCTATCTCGCCGCCAATCTCCTCGTGCGGCGCGAGTATCTGCGCACCCTGGTCGACGAGCTTCGCGCCGGCAGAATCAATCTCGCTGACATCGGCGGTGAAATCGGCAGATGGGAGGCTTCCCGGCTTGCAGAACTCTGGGAACAGCTGCTGCGCAAGGAGCGGGGGCGCCCTTCACAATCGCTGCTCCAGCTGATCCCGAATCTCGCAGAACGGGGAGTGCTTGAACCACTGCGTCGCGCGTTGACGCACCCGAGTGTCGAAGTGCGCCGCGCGTGCGTCTCGGCTCTGGCTTCGACGGGCCGACCCGACGTCACACCAGCGCTCCAGGCGAGCCTTGGCGACGCTGAAGCCCAGGTGCGCATTGCAGCGCTGCACGGCCTCGTCCGCCTGGGTGGAGAGGCATCGCTGGCAGCGCACGCCGAACGCTTGCTCGCGGATCCAGACCCGCTCGTTCGCGCGGAGGCCGCGCAGCGCTGCGGTGCAGCGGGCATCGAGGTGCTCGAAAGGATGATCGCGTCGTCGGACGTCAACGAGAACATCGCCGCGCTCGCGAACGCACGGCCCGAGTTGCGGGAAGCGGTCGAGACTCGGATCCGCGACTCCAACTCCGGTGTGCGAGCGGCGGCCCTGAAGCGGCTGGCCGAAATTTCAGTGGAACACTCGATCGAGTTGCCCGAGATCCGGGGGTTTCTCGCAGATCTCGATCAGCGGGTGCGGAGCGCCGCAGTATTGCTGTTGGCGAATTCCGAGGGGGAAGAAGCGCTCGAAATGCTCGCGATGGCTCTCGGCGATCCCTCGAATGAAGTTCGATTTGCGGCCGAATCGGTGCTCATCTCGCACGGCGACGAAGCAGCGTCGGCGATCGAGGTTCATTTCCGCGGCCCTTCTGAACGCGCCGCCTTCTCTGCGCTTCGGGTCGCGGCCCAGCTGGGGCGGGATGCGTCGGCGAGGATCCTGCAGCGCGAACTGCGCTGGTGTGTCCAGGAACTCTGGTATTGGACGATCGCCCAGCAGCAGTGGGCCGACACCGAGGGGCTCGCGAGCCGCTTCCTGCAGACCGCATGCCTCGACGGCGTCGCCCGAAATCGGCGGATCGCGTTCCGGATTCTCGAACTCGTCGATGGCTCGAGCGTCGTGCGCAACATCGAGAAGGCGCTTCAATTCGGCAGCGCCCGATCCAGGGGGGATGCGCTCGAAATCCTTTCGCATCTCGGCGACCGGGAGTCCGCGCGGCTGCTGGTTGCGTATTGCGAACCGGGATCTCTCGCAGATCGGACCGAGGTCGCCCGCAAGCACGTGTCGGTTCCCGAAGATCCACAGCAATGGCTTGCCGAAGCGCGCGAATCGAGCTCGAAATGGATTCGAATGGGCGCCAGAGCCCTGGAGCTTTCGCCCGACAAGCAGCCAATCGAGGAGACAACCATGGAACGCCTGCTCGCTCTGAAGGAAATTCCGCTGTTCAAGAACTTGAGCCTGGACCAGCTGGAGGCCGTGCATCAGATCACCAGGGCGGTCGAATATCTGCCGGGCGAGCTGATCTTGAAAGAAGACGACCGCGGCGACGAACTCTTTCTGCTCCTCGAAGGGCGCGTCCGCATCTTCAAGCATTTCGGCTTGCACGACGAAATCGAGAGGCCTGAGCAGAGCGCCATCAGCTACTTCGGCGAGATGGCGGTGCTCGACGACGGGATCCGGACTGCGACTGTCGTCGCCGCGGATCGCTCCCATCTGCTGTGCCTCGATGGGAACAGTCTCCGGGAGTTGCTGATGCAGATGCCCGAAATTTCGTTCGAGATGTTCCGCGTGCTGGTGGAGCGCGTGCGCCTGGCTGAAGACCGCACCCGGGCCAGCTGAGCGATTGGCCTTCACCCATGAGCGAGCCGACCGCGTGCGCTGGCGCGAGGCACGAACCCATCACGCGCGGCGAGCCGCTTGCGAAACTCGCGAAGGCGCCTCATCCTGCTGGTGTGCAGAGAGGTGTCCGGCTCACGTGATTACGAGCACGATGTCTACGCTGATCACCGCTGAACGCAGTCGAGTCTGGCGCGCTCTCACGACCCCCAGTGAATTGATCCGTTGGGACGATCAGATCGTCGAGTTGCTCGATGCGGCGGCCGACTACCCGCAGCTCGGCCAGCAGGTTCGCTGGCGATGCCGGATCGGATCGGTCCCGATCGTCGTGCATCAAACCATCCGTGAAATCCAGCCTGGAGAGCGCCTGCAGTCGGCGATCTCGCGCGGCGTCTTCTGCTTCGACGAAACCTACACGCTCGCGACCGAAGTCGACGCACCGGATCGAACCCGTCTGCATCTCAGGATCGTCGCGTCGAACTCCACGCCGGTGGTGGGCGGGATGATGGATCGCTTCGCGGTTCGGCGCCTGTCCGCGGAACTGATCGATTCGCGGCTGCGAGCGATTCAAAAGTGGTGCGAAAACCAGGTCTGATCGCCCGAGAATCTGAGACCTTCGCGAGCTCGACAGGCGCGCGCTCCGGGGCTCCGACCCCCGATCGAACACTCGAAATCGCGCGGCGCGCGCGGGCGTAGATTCCGCTCCCATACCTTCTATGCTCTCGCGAGCGCGTCGCGGCGACCGCGACTGGCGGGGTTCGGACGCGCACACCCTGGAGAAGCGATGATCATCCCCGCGACCGTCCTGCTGGTCGGGAGTGCGATGCTGCTCGTCGAAGCCAGGGTGAGGGCGCGGCCGTGGCCGCGCTCGGCGGGATGGTGGCCGCGTGCGATCGCGCTCAACTCCGCTCAAGCCGGCGCCGACGGAGCGATCCTCGCCTACGGGCCAATCTTTGCGTCGACCCCTGCAACCGCGGCGATGTTCGAGAGCGTCGCGCGCTACGCGCTGTGCGGCGACGCTCCCCTGCTCGTCGAACTCGGAGTCAGCGCGAACTCGGCCGACGGCGCGGTCCGGATCCGTCTCGAGCCGCTCGCGTCTTCCGATGTCGGAGATCTACCGCTGTTGTTCGAGCCACCATGCACGTGACCGCACACAACACGAACGGCTGGACGGGCGGTCAGTACAGCGTCTTTCGATTTGTGCTGGGCGGCTACCTGCTGATTCATTTCCTGCACCTCTTGCCCTGGGGTGCCGAAGTCTTCTCCAACACCGGCATGCTCGCCGACGCTTCGGCGAGCCCGCTGTATCCCCTCTTCCCCAACACGCTCTTCCTCTGGGACTCGCCGGCCGCGGTCAGCGCGCTGCTTCTCGCCGGCGTGGGATTCAGCGTGCTCTTCGCACTGGGTGTGCGCGATCGATTCGCCGGCCTGATGCTCTGGTATTTGTGGGCGTGCCTGTTCAGCCGCAACCCGTTGATCTCGAACCCGGGGCTTCCGTTCATCGGCTGGATCCTGATCGCCCACGCGTTCGTTCCGACTCGACCCTACGGCTCGTGGGATGCGCGCGGGCGCATCGATCCGGCAGGCGACTGGCGAATGCCGACACCGATTTTCGTTGCGGCGTGGATCGTGATGGCGATCGGCTATTCGTACAGCGGTGCAACCAAGCTAGCGAGTGCGTCCTGGATCGATGGCAGCGCATTCCTGCACGTGCTCTCCAACCCGCTCGCCCGCCCGACTTTCTTGCGAGAGATCCTGCTCGCATTTCCGCGGCCGCTGATTGCCGTTGCGACGTGGAGCGCGCTCGGCCTCGAAATCGGATTCGCGCCGCTCGCGCTGTTTCGAAAGCTCCGGCCGTGGCTGTGGCTGGCGCTCCTTGGCATGCACTTGTCGCTGATGGCCTTGATCGACTTCGCGGATCTCAGTGCGGGGATGGTCATGCTCCACTTCTTTACCTTCGACCCGGCCTGGGTGCGGGCCAAATCGGAGCAGCACCCCGCGGTGCTGTTCTACGACGGCGGCTGCGGACTATGTCACCGGACGGTTCGCTTCGTGATCGCCGAGGACCGCGGCGGCGAGCGCTTCCGCTTCGCGCCGCTCGACGGCAGCGCGTTTGCCGAGCTCCGCCGTGCATCCACACACGCGGAGATGCTCGACCGGATTGACAGCATCGTGCTGTCCCTCCCCAACGGGAACCTGCTCGTGCGCGCCGCTGCAGTACTCGAAATCGGAAGAAGGCTCGGCGGAGTCTGGCGCGTGGCCGCGATCGCGGCGGGTGTCGTGCCGTTGCGCGTGCTCGACGCCGGCTACGACGGGATTGCGAGAATCCGCCACCGGATCTTCGCGAAACCGCCCGACGCCTGTCCGATCCTGCCCCCGCGGCTGCGCGACCGCTTCGACCAGTCTTGAGACCCGCGCGTGCCGCGCGAGTTAGCTGACGCCAGGCGTTGCGCAGACTAGCTGACACCGATCACCCCGAGCGGGCTAGCGGGGGAAGCTTCGCTTCCCTGGCGGCGCAGCTCGAACCCGTTCCGGGTTCGAGCTGCTAGATGTGCAGTTCTTCGCGAACCCAGCGATTCGGGTCGTCGAATCGCTCACGTGCGAGCGGGCTCAAGTCGCAGGCGTCGAAGCGCCCGTCCGCGATCAGCGCCGCCATTTCGCGCCCGACCGCGTAGGACTGCATGACGCCGCGCCCGGTGAAGGAGTGCGCCTCGAACAGGTTGTCGAAACCGGCGACCTTGCCGGCGATCCCGCTGCGATCGGGTGTGACCGCGTAGAGGCCCGCCCAACCGCGAACGTGCGCGCAGCGCTCGAAGCTGCTCGAGCGATGCGCGAGCCGCGGCCAGATCTGGTTCTCGAAGAATTCATCGCCGTCGTAGCCGAAATCGAATCCGGGTGCCTCATCGGGAATCGAAAAGCCGGCAAGAATGTGGCTGCCCTCGGGATGAAAATAGAGACCGCTGGCGTCCACGATCATGCCGAGGTCGTCGAACGAGACTCCCGGTGCGATGTCTTCGCGGTGGACGTCGACCAGGCAAATCTGGCGCCGGACGGCTTCGGTGACGACCGAAAGTCCGATCTTCGACGAGAAGATCGGAGACCATGCTCCCAGACAGTTTACGATCACGTCGCAGCTGATGCGGGCCTCAGCGACCTGCGCAGAAACCGGCACGCGATGGCTGGTCAAGATCTCGCGAATGGTTCCGTCAGAGTCCGCGATTTCTCCACGCTCGACTTCGATCACGTCGACCGCGTGGATCCGGCGCCGGCTTCCGCCGACACCCGAAACGCGCTGGCTGACGGCGCCGGTCAGGTAGCGCCGATTGCGGAACACGACACCCAACTTCTCGGCCTCGGATCGATACCACGCGCGTACCGCATTGGGATTCACCAAGGCGTCGCGAGGCGAGAACGTGGCACCCACGATTTCGTCGAGACCTCGATCGAGCAGTGGAAAACGTTCCATCAGCTCCGGTAGCGAGAGCATCTCGACAGCGAGTCCGAACTCGTTTTGAAGTCTTCGCTTTTCGAGCGCTTTCGCGAAGAGTTCTCGATCGGAATAGAGCCAGAGGTAGCCGCGATCGCGAAAGCCAAAATCCGCAGCGTGATCGCGAAAGAAATCGAGCGTGGCTCGGCAGGTCTCGATGTTGACCGGCTGCCACCAGGTCGCGCGGACACCTCCCGCGTTCAGCTCCGATGACGCGTAGACACCCGCAAGATCCAGATCGATGACGACGATGCCGGTGACGCCGCGGTCCGCCAACGCCCAGGCGATCGAAGTCCCGATCACGCCTGCACCCACGATCAGAACATCGACATGCTCGGTCACCCGGAAATCCTAGCCCAGCGCGATCCGCTGCCCGCGCTTCGAACCCGGGCCTATGCAAGCGCGTTTCATCCAAAATTTCGCCGCAAGCGCGCTTCGTCCAGAATTTGTCCGCAACCGCGCTCCGCAGCGAGTTCCTGCGCTGCGGTTGGCGGCCTGGCTCTAGCTCTCGGTCGCCGACAGCACGCTCTCGCGAACCACCGCGAGCAGTTCCGAAAGATCAGCGTCGGGGATGTTGAGCGCGGGTACCACGTAGACCACGTTGCCGATCGGTCGCAGGTAGACGCCGCGGCGCTGGGCTTCGCTGTAGACCCGCCAACCCAATTTCGCGAGATAACCTTCCTCGCCGGCGAGGTCGAGGGCACCAATCATCCCGATCGAGCGCGTCGCAGCCACGCCAGGTAGCGCTTGCATCTCCTCGAAAGCCTCTGCGATCCGCTGCGCCTTCGGCTTGGCTCGATCGAAGATGCGCTCGTCTTCCAGGACCTTCAGCACCTCCAGCGCGACGGCGGCGCCGAGCGGATTTCCGCAGAAGGTATGTCCGTAGTAGAAGGCGCGATCCGCGTCTCCGAGGAATCCGTCGAATACGCGATCGGTTGCGAGCGTTGCGGCCATCGGCAGGAGTCCACCCGTAAAAGCCTTTGAAACGCACAGCAGGTCGGGCGCGATCCCGGCGTGCTCGCAGGCCCACATCGGACCCGTCCGCCCATAACCCGTAAAGACTTCATCACAGATCAGAAAGATGTCGTGTCGATCGCAGAGCTCGCGAGCGGCGCGCAACATTGCGGGATCGTAGATCCGCATGCCCGCAGCCCCCTGAACGATCGACTCGAAGACCACGCCGGCGATCGTGTCGGCGTTGCGCTCGATGACACTCGCGAGCGCCTTCAGCGAAGGTTCGAGCTGCGAGGCCTCGCGCGCGGGCGGCACGTAGAAACAATCGAGCAGCACATCGGAGAAGGGTCTGCGAAAGATCTCAACCCCGCCGAGCGCCGTCGTCCCGATCGTGTCTCCGTGATAGGCCTCCTCCAGCGCGACGAAGCGCGTTCGCTGGGGTCGTCCGTTCTGCGCCCAATATTGGAGGGAGAGCTTCATCGCCACTTCGACGGATGTCGAACCGTTGTCGCTGAAAAACACGTGATCGAGTCCATCGGGTGCTGCGCGGCTCAACGCCTCGGCAAGTTCCGCTGCAGGCGCGTGCGCGATCCCCCCGAGCGCAGCGTGACACAGGACTTCGGATTGTCGGCGCAACGCGGCGACGAGGCGCGGGTGGTTGTGGCCGAGAGCCGACGTCCACCAGGACGCGTTGGCGTCGATGTAGCTGCGGCCGTCGGCACCGATTAGTCGCGGGCCGCTCGCGCCCACGACGACCAGCGGATCGACGTTCGTTCGGTAGTGGCTCATTTCCGTGTAGGGGTGCCACACGTAGCGCTTGTCGAGCTCGATGACGCGTTTGGCAAGCGATTCGGACATCGGGTGACTCCAGAGTCTAGAGGACGAGTTCTGCCAGCAGTCGGATCGCCTCGGGCTGCTGCGCGCCCAACAGCAGCGTGGTCGCGGGCGATTGCTTCCACGCCGCGACCCGCTCTGCGATTCTCTCGCGAGTACCGATCAGCGAGATCGAATCGGCCAATTCATTGGGCACGGCCGCCAGCGCTTCCGATTTCTTGCCGGCGAGGTAGAGGTCCTGGATCTTCTGCGCAGCTTGCTCGTAACCGAGTCGAGCCGCGTAATCGGTGTAGAAGTTCTTGCCGCGGGCACCCATGCCTCCGATGTAGAGCGCGAGCATGCCCTTCACCGGGATCCTGCAGCGCTCGAGATCGTCTCCGAGAATGCAGGTCACGAAAGGCGCGAGATCGAAGTTCCGCATGCTCCGGGCGCCTTCGCTCTTCGAGAATCCCTCTTCGATGTAGGGAACGAGTACCTCGCTCTTTTCCGGATCCATCCACACGGGAAACACGCCGTCCGCGAGCTCGCCACTGCACGCGAGACCGCTCGGTGTGATCGCCGCGGTGTAGATCTTCATGTCCGCTCGACCGTGGAGGATGCTCTTGAGGGGTTTGCCGAGCCCAGTCGCACCCTCTCCGGTGTAGGGAATCTGATAGTGGTAGCCCTCATGCTCGAGGCGCTCTTCGCGCGCCAGGATCTTGCGCACGATGCTGATGTACTCGCGCGTTCGCGTGAGCGGGCGCCCGTACGCGACTCCGTGCCAACCCTCCACGACCTGCGGGCCGGACGGTCCAATGCCGAGGCTGAAGCGGCCGCCGGAAAGCCGGTCGAGCGTCATCGCGGTCATCGCGGGGGAGCGCGCGGGCATCTGCAGGATCGCGGTTCCGAGTCCAATCCGGCTCGTCTTCGCCGCGATGAACGACAGGGGCACGACGGCGTCGGAGCCGTAGGCTTCCGAAGTCCAGACCGAGCTGTAACCGAGGCGCTCGGCTTCGAGGATCAGGTCGTAATCGATGCGGATATCGGGCCCGAACTGACCCGCTAGCAGGCCGAGTCGCATGGGGGAGACCTCGAGCTGAAACGAAGTGTCGGCATGCAGCATACCGGATCCGGATCGGACGGGGGCGACCTGCCGTGAGGAGGCTTCTGCTGTGAAGTCGGGCGGGCGTAATGCCGAATAGTGGGGGCGTGGCAGACGCAAGACATCGCCTCCGTGTTGCGACTGATTTGCCGGTGCGGCGCGCCGTCTGCGCGGCGCTCGCCCATGCACTTTCGATCGCGACGCTGTGCCTCTGCATCGCGATCGGCGACGCACAGGCGGTAATCATCGAAACGGGCGATGGGACGGGAAATGTTTCTGCGCCGCCCGATGATCCGGGCTGGGCGAATATCGGTACGCGGCTCAACCTGACCGTCGTCTACCTGGGTCGTCGCTGGGTACTGACCGCCAACCACGTCGGGGCGGGCGACGTCGTGGTCGAGGGGCAGACCTATTCGCCCGTGCCGGGCTCGTCGATCCGGTTCGAGAACCCGGATACCAGCCAGATCGATCTGATGGCGTTCAAGATCTTCGGGGATCCGGAGCTTCCCCAACTCGACATCGCGAGCGCTACGCCGGGAGTCGGCGACCCGCTGGTTGCGATCGGTCACGGGCGAAATCGCGGCAGCGCGACCAGTTACCTGGGACTCGGTGGCTACATCTGGGGTGGCGGGAACAGCATGCGCTGGGGGACGAATCTCGTATCCGATATCGATCTGATCGTCGACTCGACGCGAACTTTCGCGAGCACCTTCAGCGACCCGCTCGATTCCGACGCTACCGCCGACGAGGCTGCGGGCGCGAATGGGGACTCCGGCGGCGCCGTCTTCATCGATTACGCCGGCTACTGGCGACTCGCGGGAATCATCTTCGCGATCAGTCAGTACGTCGGTCAGCCGGCCACCACGTCGATCTACGGCAACAGACTCTTTGCGGTGGATCTGTCGTTCTATCGCGACGAGATCCTCGCCGTCGTCAACCAACGCAGCTGTGCGGACGGGCTCGACGATGACGGCGACGGCTTTACGGACTTTCCCGCGGACCCGGAATGCGTAAGCGCGAACGACGATTCGGAATCGATTCTGGCCGTGCCCGTGTCCACCCTTGGATTAGCGGGAACACTGACGCTGATCGGGTGTATGCTGCTCGCATACGGCGCGCGCTCGCGGCTGCGTGGCAGCGCGATCTAGTCTGATCTACTGGACGCGCGGATTGGACTGGACGCGCGGATTCGAAGCGAAAGCGAATCGGCTCAGCGCTGCTCGAGGCGACGCGCCTCGGGGTCGACAGCGGGCGGACGATAGCTGTAGCCCTGCGTGTTGAGCGCAACGGGAAGCTCGCCTACCGGGCGCTCGGAGTCATCCTTCAGCAGCACCTGAACCGAGTTCGCAGCAGCGGAGTCGGCAGCGACGTCGCAGCTCGGCGCCGAATCAACGAGGTCCACGGAAATCAGAGCGACCTCGTCCGCGGCGCGCGCGACTCGAACACCGGGCAGGCTGAGCGCGAGCGTCGCGAGAACCACCAGCAATCCCGCACAGGTCTTCCAATCGAGCAGTCGCATGAGTGCCTCCGTGGTACGCTTTGGGTCGCCCTTCTTCCAATCGGCGAATCGCCCCCGGAGCTTGACGCGAATTCGACTCGACCTGCTCCCGGATTGCCGTGTCGTTGCGCGTCCGTTTCGCGAAAGTTGCGCGAAAGTTGCCGATCGGGGGTTGGCCGCGCTGGAGGCCGCATGCACCTCGTCACCTTCGAAAGATCCGACGCCCGAAGGATCGGAAACGACACGGGAAGCCTGGGCGAGGCCGCGATGGGTTTCGAATCACTCGGATTCGCGCGCCCCGGGTTGCGGCGACTCGGCGCCGTCCTTCGACTGGGTAGCTACGCGGGCTCGGTGGTGGACCTGAATCGCGCACTCGCGATCCAACTCGCCTGCGACGACGTCGGCGCGCCCGAGATCGAGGCGGATTCGCTGATACCCCCCAACATGCTCGCGTTCTTGCGGCTCGGACCCACGGCTCTCGCCGCCGCACGTCGCGCAGTCGACTTTGCGATCGAATCCCTCGATCGCTACAGCGCACCCGATTTCCTGAGAGCCGGTGCCGTTGAAGCGGCGGATCGCGTGAAACTCTGCGCCCCGGTGCCGCGGCCCGGAAAAGTCCTCGGCGCCTCCGGCAACGCGCTCGCGGACCGCGTTGCGGACACCCAAGATTCCGCGAGACCGAGGCTCTTCTTGAAAGCGCCTTCCGCCGTAATCGGACCCGACTCGGAGATTGCGCTGCCAGACAGTGTGCAGCGCGCCCGCTTCGGGGGAGCTCTTGCTGCCGTGATCGGAGCGCCGCTGCGAAACGTCGATGAAGCTGGAGCACTCGAAGGCGTCGTGGGCTATTGCGCGGCCAACGACGTGAGCTGCCCGGATTTCGCAGATGAATCGATCGGAAGATCGTGCGACACGTTCGCACCGCTCGGCCCTTGGTTGGTGACGAAAGACGAAATCGACGACCCCGCGGATCTGGGAATTCGATCCGTCGTTTCCGGTGAAGTCGTGCGACTCTGGAGGGCGAAAGAGCTGCGCTTTTCGATCGCGCAGATCATCGCTCACGCGTCGGCGATCATGACGCTCGAACCGGGAGACGTGATCCTGATCGGATCGCCGGCCGACGCCGACCCCTCGGCGGAAGCGAAACAGTGGATCCGCGACGGCGATCTGGTCGAGGTCGAAGTCGAAGCGTTGGGCCGGCTGCGAAACTACGTGACTTCGGCGAGGTCGGCCTAGATGCCGGAACCCTGTTCTTCGAGGTGGATTCCGCACTCTTTGAGGTCGGAATTCTCCCACCACCAGCGACCCGAGCGCTGATCGTCACCGGGCGCGATTGCCCGCGAACACGGATCGCAACCCACCGAGGGGTAGCCCTCGGCGTGGAGGCGATTGAGCGGAACCTGATGCTCGCGCGCGTAGTCGAGCACCTGCTCGCGCGACCAATCCGCGATTGGATTGAGCTTTGCGATGCCGCCGTGCGCGTGGTCGATCTCGATCTTCGCGGTCTTCTCGCGCGCACTGCTCTGGTCGCGCCGAAGGCCGGTCACCCAGGCGTCGAGTCCCGACAGGTAGCGGTTGAGCGGTTCGACCTTGCGCACCCGACAGCAGAGTTCGCGCTTCTCGATGCTCTCGTAGAAGAGGTTCAAACCGTCTTTCCGGACCATCGATTGCACGCGCTCGGCGTCTGGAAAGATGACTTCAACGCGCTTGTCGTAGCGATCGCGCACCCGATCGATCAGATCGTAGGTGGCCTGCGGCAGGCGCCCGGTATCGAGCACGAAGACGCGAGAGGCGGGGTCGATCCGGTGCAGCATGTCGAGCAGAATCAGACCCTCGGGCGCGCCGAACGAGCACGAGAGCGCGAGCTTCTCGCCAAAATTTTCCAGTCCCCAAATCAAGATTTTTTGAGGACTCAGCGATTCGGCCGCACCGGCTTGAATGTACTCTAACATATCGATATCAAATCTTTTTTTTGACTCTTCCGCGACCAATCTGAGCGTCATGGCGGAAGAGCGTAGTCAAATTCTGCGCGATTTCAAATAATACAGCAGTGCATAACCGTTATATTTCAAGAACTGCTTACGCGGGCTGCCAGATTCTGCGTAGGATCTATTCCACCTCATACTCGAGAACGCCGACGCCAGCCTAGCGGGGGAAGCTTCGCTTCCCTTGCGGCGCACCTCGAACCCGTTTCGGGTTCGAGCTGCTAGTCGGCTTTGCGCTCGGCGAGCATCTCCGCGATCCGCTGTTCGCCGAGCGGATCTATTTCCTTCACGCGCAAGCTGTCGGCCCACTCCGCCGCGAAATCGCGCTGCAGCGACCCATTGATCAACAACGTCAGCAACATCGCGAGCAGCGCACCCAATGCGGCGAGCGCCATGTCCTTATGGGCGTCCCAGATGTCGCCCTGTGTACCCAGGTACGATTGCCCGAGGTCTCCTCCGAACACGACGGATGCCCCCCACTCGATCAACTCGTAGAGCAGCGAGGTCGACATCGCGACGTCGAGCGGCAGGAAGTAGCCCCAGAATCCGCGAACCCGCGCCACGCGCAGGAAGATTTCGCGAATCGGGTAGGTGAGCAGCAATCCATAGGCGAAATGGATCGAGCGGTCGAAATGATTGCGCTCCCATCCCAGCCTTTCGTTGAGCGCAGTTCCGGTGATGCGCTCGAACCATGCGTCGTACGGGACCTCGGAATAGGTGTAGTGGCATCCGACTTCGTGAAGACACAGAAACACGAAGATCAGAGCGTAGGAAACGCCGGAGAACGGGAAGCTTCGATAGCTGGCAGCAAGACCCAGAACGAACGCGAAGACCAGAGCGTTCTCGAGCCACCACGTCGAGCGGCTCACGGGATCAATCGCAAAGACCGCGAACCAGATCGCGAACAGGCTCGCGAGAATTGCGAGCCAGCGGCTGCAGGGTCGGGTCATCTTCGCAATTCCGGAAATCTTGCGCTGTCGATCGGCACACGATAGCGCCCGGTGGGCGAATCGCGTGGCGTCTCACCGATCCATAGCTGGCGTTTGCAGGCCGCGCCGGAGCCTAGGGGTGGGCATAGGCGGAATTCCGGCCAGCGGATATGCTTCCGGACCCATCTACGGAGGATTTATGAGTTCGAACAGCGCGGCGGGTCTCGAGATCGCAGAGGCCGGCGGCGGAACCGAAGAGATCCAGGCCAAGGACAACAAATTCGTACACCCCTGGGAAAATCTTCAAAACCTCGGTCGGAACAAGAGACACGTCCTGACCCGCGCCGAAGGCGTCTACGTCTACGACAGTGATGGGAAGCGCTACATCGACGGACCCGCCGGAATGTGGTGTGTCAACGTCGGATACGGCCGGCGCGAAATTGCCGACGCGGTCGGAAGACAACTCGCCGAAATGCCCTATGACAGCCCGTGGTCGTTTACGAACATCCCTGCCGCGCAGCTCGCCGAGAGGCTTACTGCCTACACGCCCGGAGACCTCAAACACGTCTTCTTCACCACCAGCGGATCGCTCTCGGTCGACACCGCGCTGCGATTCGTGATGTTCTACAACACCATTTTAGGTCGACCCGAAAAGCGCCACATCATCACGCGACAGGACGCCTATCACGGAAGCACCTACCTCAGTGCCTCGTGCAGCGGAAAGGAGCGCGACAAGACCTATCAGGTGTTCGAGAAGGGCTTCATCCACCACCTTCCCTCGCCGAACCCCTACCGACGCCCGGAAGGCATGAGCGTCGAAGCATTTTGCGACGCGAAGGTCGCGGACCTCGAGAACAAGATCCTCGAACTCGGCGCGGAAAACGTCGCGGTATTCATCGCGGAGCCGATTCTCGCGTCCGGCGGTGTCATCGTTCCGCCGCCCGGCTACCAGAAGAAGACACTCGACGTCTGCCGCCGTCACGATGTGCTCTACATCTCCGACGAAGTCGTCACCGCTTTCGGACGCTGCGGAGAGATCTTTGCAAGCGAGAGCGTCTTCGACATCGTTCCGGACATCATCACGGCCGCGAAGGGCATCTCTTCGGGTTACGTGCCGCTCGGTGCCGTCTTCATCTCGGATCGACTGATCAAGCAAGCGAGCGAAGCGGGCAAGCCGCATGCGATCTTCGCCAACGGTTTCACCTACTCGGGCCATCCGGCTTCTTGCGTGGCGGGCCTCGCGTCGCTCGACATCATCGAGCGCGAGGGGATCCTCGATCACGTTCGAGAAATCGCACCCTACTTCCAGGCGCGCTGGCAAGAACTCAGCGACATCCCGCTCGTCGGTGACGTGCGCGGAGTCGGCTTGATGGCATGTGTCGAGTGCGAAATCGATCCCGAAAGCGACGAAAAGCTCAAACTCGACTACGAGGTCGGGGGTCGCGTCGACCGATACTGTCAGGAACTCGGATTGATCCTGCGCCCGTTCATCAACATGTGCATCGTCTCTCCGCCGTGCACGATCACTCGCGATCAGATCGACGAGATGGTTCGGATCCTTCGCACGGGAATCGAGAGGACGATGGCGGACTTGAGACGAGAAGGCCGCTTTTCGGGATAGCGTCGGGGCGAGTCCGAGGAGCAGCGCATGCACTTTGGTGTGACGATCTTTCCCACCGAGTACTCGATCTCGATGATCGATCTCGGGCGCGCGGCCGAGGAGCGGGGATTCGAATCGCTCTGGGTATCGGAACACTCCCACATTCCCGTTTCGCGTCGATCGCCGTGGCCCGGCGGCGCCGAACTCCCGAAGATGTACCTCGACACCCTCGACCCGTTCGTCGCGCTCACGGCGGCGGCCGCCGCAACGTCTCGGATCAAGCTCGCGACGGGAATCTGCCTGATCGTCGAACGCGATCCGATCCACACCGCAAAGCAGGTGGCCTCGATCGACCGCATCTCCGGGGGTCGCTTCATGCTCGGGATCGGCGGGGGTTGGAACCTCGAAGAAATGCAGAACCACGGTACGCGACCGGAGAGTCGATTCAAATTGATGCGCGAGCGCGTCGAGGCAATGCAGGCAATCTGGACCTGCGACGAAGCCGAGTACCACGGAGAGTTCGTCGACTTCGACCCGATCTACATGTGGCCCAAGCCGGTTCAGTCGCCGCATCCCCCGATCCACGTCGGTGGCGGTTTTCCGGGCGGCGCGCGGCGCGCGATTCATTACGGCGATGGATGGATGCCCATCGGTGGCCGCGATGGGGACATCGCTGAACGGCTGGCGCGTTTTCACGCCATGGCGCGAGAAGCCGGGCGCAAACCCGAGACGCTCGAAGTCTCGGTATTCGCCGCGGAGCCGAAAGAAACTGCGCTCGCGCGGCATCGCGACGCGGGAATCTCGCGCGTCGTGCTGATGCTACCGCCGGTCGCGCGCGACGAAATTCTCCCAATCCTCGACGGCTACGCGAGCTTGATGGGACCGCTCGACTCGGCTTGATGCAGGCCGTCGACGAGCTGCGCAGATCCCACGGCTAGCGGGGGAAGCTTCGCTTCCCTTGCGGGGCAGCTCGAACCCGTTCCGGGTTCGAGCTGCTAGCCCGGGCGCGACGGCGGGCGCCGGCGCACAGCCGCAGGATTGCGCACCCGCTGCGCGAGCGACTCGATGGTGGCGCCGAGCGTCGGGTGGACGAGACCCGGAGCGAGATCGCAGAGCGGTTCGAGCACGAAGGCCCGGTCTGCGAGGCGCGGATGCGGGACTTCGAGACCGGCTCCGGCAAGTTTTCGATCGCCGTAAAGCAGCAGATCGAGATCCAGGCAGCGGGGCGCGTTGCGCTCCGGCCCGCGCTTGCGGCCCTGGGCGGCTTCGATCTCGAGCAGGCGCTCCATCAGCGCGTCGGGGCTCAGCGCGCTGGTGAGCTGGATCGCGCCATTCAAGTACGCACCCTGGGGAGGCGGGCCGACGGGGTCGGTCTCGTAGAGCGGCGAGACCGCGACGACTTCGATGCCTTCGGTAGCCCGCAGCGCGGCGACTCCCGCCGCCAGATGTGCGTCGCGATCGCCGAGATTCGAACCCATCGCGACGTAGACCTGCTCTTGCATCGATCCGCGATCCATGGCGGCATTCTACAGCTACAATCTTCCGTCGTGTCGGCACTCTCCAATCTCCCCCCGGCTCTCGTAACTCCGATTCCCGGCCCGCGCTCGCGCGCTCTCGCACGGAGACTTGGCGCCGTCGAATGCCGCAACATCATCTGTGTCGACCCCGAGCCGCCGATCTTCTGGGAGCGGGCGTCGGGATCGAATGTCTGGGATGTCGACGGCAACCGCTTCGTCGATCTGACCTCGGCATTTGGCGTATCCAACGTCGGCCACGCGCACCCCAGGGTCAGCCGAGCCGTCGCCGAGCAGGCGGAGCGCCTGCTGCACGCAATGGGCGACGTGCACCCGTGCGAAGTCCGAGTCGAACTGCTCGAAGCGCTCGCGCGCCATTTCCCGGGCGGCGTACCGGCTCGTGCGATGCTCGGATCGTCGGGCTCAGACGCCGTGGAAATGGCGCTGGAGACGGCGCTGCTCGCGACCCGCGCACCGGGAGTCGTCGCCTTCGAGGGCGCCTATCACGGCCTGAGCCTCGGCGCGCGCGACGCCACCTGGCGGCCGATGTTCCGGGAACCCTTTGCGGCGCGACTTCCCGGCCTGACCGCGTTCGCGCGCTTCGGCGAGGCGAAAGACGTTCGCCGCGCCGCGCAAAGCTGTGCGGCCCCGGTCGGCGCGCTGCTCGTCGAACCGATTCAGGGGCGGGGCGGCGAACGCATCCCGCCCGACGGCTTCTTGTCGGAGCTGCGCGCAATCTGTGATGGCGAGGGATGGTTGCTGATCGCGGACGAGGTCTACACGGGCTTCGGACGCACGGGTCGCTGGTTCGCCTGTGATCACGAGGGCGTGATCCCGGACCTGCTTTGCGTCGCAAAAGGCCTGGCGTCCGGGATGCCGATTTCCGCGTGCCTCGGTCGCGCGGAGATCATGGACGCCTGGCCCGCCTCGGACGGCGAGGCGCTGCGCACGCAGACGTTTCTCGGGCACCCGCCGAGTTGTGCGGCCGCGCTCGCATCGATCGCAATCCTCGAAGAAGAAAAGCTCGTCGAGCGCGCAGCCGAGCTCGGAACCTTTGCGCTCGAGCGACTGCGCGAGCACTGCGACGGACGGCCGCAGATCCAGGACGTGCGCGGACGCGGCTTGTTGCTCGCGCTGGAGGTCGACACGCCCGAGCGGGCCAATCGCGCGTGCGCGCGCGCCCTCGCCGCGGGGGTGATCGCGCTGCCGAGCGGTGACGACGGTCGCGCGCTCGCGATCTGCCCGCCGCTATCCATCGATCGCGACCTGCTGGAGCTCGCGATCGAGAGGCTCGTCGAGGCCATCGCGTGAGCGCAGATCCTCGCCGCGCCGAGATCGACCGCCACGTACTCGAGTGGATGCGCGAGCCGCGCTGGAGCTACAGCGAAAAGCGCTTCGAGCAGCTCGCGCTGCAGCTCTTCGCATTCCAATTCGAGAATTGCGAGATCTATCGACGCTTCTGTGAACGACGCGACCAGACACCGAATAAGGTCGACACCTGGAGGCGGATCCCGGCGGTTCCGACCAGCGCGTTCAAGGAAGTCGAATTGCGCTGCTTTCCCGCCGAGCACGGCTGCCACCGCTTTCGCACGAGCGGAACGTCGACCAGCGTTCGGGGAACCCTGCACCTCGACACCCTGGAACTCTACGAGACCTCGCTGCTTCCGACCTTTCGCCGCTTCATGTTCCCGGAGCTCCTGTTGCCCGAAGATCGCGCTGCAATCCGGGTATTCACCCCGTCACCGATCGAACAGCCCGAGTCGTCGCTCTCGCATATGTTCGGCGTGGTGCTCGATGCGCTCGGGGAACCGACGAGCGATTTCGACGTCGAAGACGGCGAGTTGCTCTTCGATCGGGTGTTGACGCTTCTCGTCGAATCCGCGGCGTCGGAGACACCCATTGCGCTGTGCGGGACCGCGTTCGCATTCGTGCACTTGATCGACCACATGGCCGAGCGCGGCGTGTTGATCGGACTGCCTGCGGCGTCAAGAATCATGGAGACGGGTGGATTCAAGGGTCGCTCGCGCGAGATTCCCCGCGCCGAACTCTACGCGGATTTGAAACGCGTGCTTGGCATCCCCTCCGAGCGGATCGTCAATCAATTCGGGATGACGGAACTCGGCAGCCAGTTCTACGATTCATCGCTGCTCGGCCCCAGCGAACCGCGTCGAAAATTGGGCCCGCCCTGGGCGCGCGTCTTCATCGCGGATCCCGATACCGGATACGAAGCGGCGACCGGGCAGGTGGGATCCATCGTCGTCGTCGATCTTGCCAACACCGGGAGCATTCTCGCGCTGCGAACGGGCGACCTCGGCCGCGCGGTTCTCGACGGATTCGAGGTGATCGGGCGCGAACCCGGCGCGGATGCGCGAGGCTGTTCGATCGGCGCCGACGATCTATTCGATGGAAATTCTCTGTGACTCCCGACGATATCGCCGAGCAGCTGAGCTCGTTGCGCGCAGCCGGCGCGCAGCTCAAGCGACGGCCTTTTCGCGAGGTGCTCGAAGCGCTCGGAGCGGTGCTCGAAGGCTGGCGCGACCCGGATTCGGCCTGGCGTCGCGAACTCGAGCAACGCCTGCCATCGCTGACCGGTTTCACGGCACCGCTGGTTCGCGAGGGTTTGCGCTGCGCGTTCGAGGGTTGGACGAGCGATGCGCTGCAACGGCTGGCGATTCGAGAACTCGGCCCGCTAGACGAACTCGACGTCGCATCGAACCACAACCTTTCGAGTTTCGACACCACCGCGGTGCTCCTCGCGGGATCGATTCCGATGCCGAGCCTGCTTGCGCTGATCGCACCGTTGGCGCTGCGCTCCCCGGTGCTCGCCAAGGCGGCGTCGCGGGATCCGCTTACGCCGCAGCTGGTCGCGCGATCGATCGCAGAGACGGACGCGGAACTCGGGCATTGCATTCAGATCGCGAGCTTTCCGGCGGCCCGCGACGACCTCACCGAAGCCCTGCTCCAGGCGGACTGCATCTGCGCAACCGGCTCGGACGCAACCATCGCCGCACTTCGCGCCCGGGTGCGGCCACCGCGACAGCTCGTTTCCGACGGACATCGGGTTTCGATCGCGGCGGTGATGCCGCCTGAAAATGCGGACCAGCGAATCGACCTCGCACAGCGCCTCGCCGTGGATGTCGCACTCTGGGATCAGTTGGGATGCCTCTCGCCAGTCGCGGTCTACGTCGTCGATCCCGAGCCGTCACACGCGGATGCACTCGGCGAAGCGCTCGCAGCCGCGCTCGCACACGCCGAGAAGGCCTGGCCGCGCGGATCGATCGATGCACTCGCCGCACACGCGATCGCGCAGCAGCGCGCCGAAGCCGAACTCCGCTGCGCGGCTGGGCGACGCGTCACCGTACACTGCAGCGAGTCGACGGCCTGGACGCTGATCGTCGAAGACGCGAGCGGGCTGCGACCCGCGCCGCTGCACCGCTTCGTTCGGGTGATCCCGGTGCCGGACCTCGCGCGCGCGTTCGACGCGATTCGACCTCTCGGCCCCCATCTCGCAGCCGTGGCGATCGAGGGATTCGGTGAACACACGATCGAGGTCGCCCGGGCGCTCGCGGGCATCGGTGCGTCGCGCGTCTGCGCGCCAGGCTCGCTCCAGAGCCCTCCCCTGGATTGGCGGCACGCGGGTCGCGGCGTACTGGCGCCGCTCGCCCGATTCAGCGATTTCGAGGTCACCGGCTAGAGCGGCCCCGCGGAGCGCTCGCGGAGGCAGGTTTGCCACCGAATATGGCACCCCGGGGGGATGGATTCCAGCTCCCAACTGTCTGTTTTGGCACTCCAATAGGTCGGTTTTACCACTCCCCTATTAAATAAAGAACCATTTTAGTCCGATATTTACAGGACCTAATCGGTCCGATATTCTCGGGCGGTCTGTTCGCAGACCGACCGCACCCCAATCGCAGGTAGACCGTGTTCCGAATCAGCCGCCTCACCGACTACGGAATCGTCGTCATGGCCCATCTCGCCGAATGCGCGGACGACGATTCGCACAACGCCCGCGAGTTGGCCAAACGGACCCAGCTTCCGGCGCCGGTCGTGAGCAAGATCCTCAAATCGCTGACCCGGGCAGGTTTGCTGATCTCACAGCGCGGATCGAAGGGTGGCTACAGCTTGGCGCGTACCCCCGGCGAGATCTCCGTGGTCGAGATGATCACTGCCCTCGAGGGGCCGGTCGGAATCACCGAGTGCACGCTCCACCCCGGCGTTTGCGCGCAGGAGTCGAGCTGCCAGGTCCGCGATCCGTGGCAGCGCATCAACAGCGCGGTGCACGTCGCGCTCGAGAAGATCACGCTGGCTGATCTCGCAAATCCGAGCCATCCCACGAGCCCCTTCGTGTTGCTCTTTGGCCTGGATGGTCGCGATGCGAGCGGCGCAAACACGACCTCGAAGGAATTGGAGTAACCGATGGCGCAGTCCTCGGACGCGATGCTCGAAAAGCTCGCCAATCGCGAGTATCAATACGGTTTCGTAACGGATATCGATTCCGATACCGCGCCGCCCGGGTTGAATCCGGACATCGTGCGCCTGATCTCGCAGAAGAAGCGCGAACCCGAGTGGTTGCTCGACTGGCGGCTGAAGGCGCTCGCGCGCTTCATGGACATGCTCGCCAACGACACGGAGCCGACCTGGGCGAAGGTTCATTATCCGAAGATCGACTTCCAGGACATCATCTACTACTCGGCGCCAAAGACGCTCCAAAAGATCGATAGCCTGGATCAGCTCGATCCGCAGCTTCTGGAAACCTATAAGAAGCTCGGGATCTCGCTCAACGAACAGAAGCGCCTGAACGGCGTCGCGGTCGATGCCGTCTTCGACAGCGTGTCGGTCGCGACCACCTTCAAGGCCGAGCTCGAGAAGCAGGGGATCATCTTCTGCTCGTTCTCCGAAGCGGTCGAGCGCTGCCCCGAACTGGTTCAGCAGTACCTGGGATCGGTGGTTCCGATCTCGGACAATTTCTATGCCGCGCTCAACTCCGCGGTCTTCACCGACGGCTCGTTTGCCTACATCCCCAAGGGCGTTCGCTGCCCGATGGAGCTCTCGACGTATTTCCGGATCAACGCCGCCAACACCGGGCAGTTCGAGCGCACACTGCTGATCGCGGACGAGGGCGCCTACGTGAGTTACCTCGAGGGCTGCACGGCTCCGATGCGCGACAAAAACCAGCTGCACGCTGCGGTCGTCGAACTGGTTGCGCTCGACGACGCTGAAATCAAGTACTCGACGGTCCAGAACTGGTATCCCGGCAACAAGGAAGGCGTCGGCGGGATCTACAACTTCGTCACCAAGCGCGGCGCGTGTCGCGGCAAGCGCTCGAAGATCTCCTGGACCCAGGTCGAGACCGGTTCGGCGATCACCTGGAAGTATCCGAGCTGCCTGCTCCAGGGAGATGATTCCGTGGGCGAGTTCTACTCGGTCGCGATGACCAACAACCTGCAGCAGGCCGATACCGGCACGAAGATGATCCACATCGGGAAGCGGACCAAGAGCACGATCATCTCCAAGGGCATCTCGGCCGGTCGTTCCAGCAACGCCTACCGCGGACTCGTGCGCATCCAACCGGGTGCGACCGGAGCGCGAAACTACTCGCAATGCGACTCGCTGCTGCTCGGCGATCGCTGCTCGGCTCACACCTTTCCGTATCTCGAGGTGAAAAACGCGTCCTCGACCGTCGAGCACGAGGCGACGACTTCGAAGATCGGAGAGGATCAGCTGTTCTACTGCCGCCAACGCGGCATTTCCGAGGAAGACGCAATTTCGATGATCGTCAACGGATTTTGCAAACGGGTACTGCGCGAACTCCCGATGGAGTTCGCGGTCGAAGCCCAGGCTCTGCTCGGACTGAGCCTCGAAGGGAGCGTCGGCTGATGGCTGATTGCGCAATGCTGGAAATTCGAGGCCTGCACGCCCGCGCGGGCGGCGTCGAGATCCTGAAGGGTCTCGACCTCGTCGTGGGGCGCGGCGAAGTCCACGCCATCATGGGGCCGAACGGCTCGGGCAAGAGCACGCTCGCAAACGCGCTCGCCGGGCGACCGTCGGTCGAAGTGACCGCGGGTCGTGTGCTCTACGAGGGGCGCGACCTGCTCGCACTCTCACCCGAAGACCGCGCCAAGCAGGGCCTCTTCCTCGCGTTTCAATATCCGGTGGAAATTCCCGGCGTCTCGAACGCCTATTTCATGAAGGCCGCGCTCAACGCGGCCCGCACCCATCGCGGCGAAGCGGAGCTCGACGGAATGGACTTCCTCGAGTTCGCGCGCGCGAAGATGAAGCTCGTCGAGTTCGACGAGGCGCTGCTGAATCGCGCGGTCAACGAGGGTTTTTCGGGCGGCGAGAAGAAGCGCAACGAGATCCTTCAGATGGCGATCCTCGAGCCGCGGCTCGCGGTGCTGGACGAGACGGATTCGGGCCTCGACATCGACGCGCTCCAGGTGGTTGCGAATGGCGTAAACGCGCTGCGGTCGCCGAATCGCTCGGCGATCGTGATCACCCACTACCAGCGACTGCTCGACTACGTGGTCCCGGATTTCGTGCACGTGCTATCGGACGGCCGCATCGCGCACTCCGGCGGGCGTGAGCTCGCCCACGAACTCGAAAAGAGGGGCTACAGCTGGCTAGAAGTCGCACCCGGGGAGGCCGCCGCGCCGTGACACTGTTCGATGCCGCACAAGCGCACTTCGTCTCTCGCTTCGGTGAATGCGAGGCCCAGCTGGCCGGATCGGATCCGGCCTGGCTCGGCGTCGTGCGCCGCGCGGCGATCCAGCGCTTTGCGAAGCTCGGATTCCCGACGCGAAAAAACGAGGCCTGGAAGTACACGAACCTAACGGAAATCGCGAAGGCTGAACTCGATCCGGGGCCGTCCGGGCGCGACGGCGTTTCGCGTGACGACATCCGCGCGCTGATCGGCGGCGAGGCGTCGCAGCAGATTTCGCTCGTCTTCGAAGACGGCCGCTTCGCGCCGGAACTCTCGTCTGAAAAGATCGCGCCGGCGGGCGTCGAAGCCGGAAGTCTCGCGCGCGCGCTCGGCGAGCAGCCGGAATTGATTCGCCCACTACTCGATTGCGCGGACCTGATCGAGCGACCCTTTGCGGCGTTGAACGGGGCGTTTCAGCGCGACGGCGCGTTCGTTCGCGTGACAGCGGGTGCGAGACCGGAGCGTCCGATCTCGTTGCTCTTCGTCGCGAGTCCCAGCGCGGCAGGCCGCGTCGCAAATCCGCGCAACATCATCCGCATCGATCGCGGCGCGAAGGCCGCGGTCATGCTTCGATACGAATCTCTGTGCGAAGGCACCTACTGGACGAACGCGGTGACCCAGGTCCTGCTCGAAGACGATTCTGAACTCGATCTGGTCAGCGTTCAGTCGGAATCCGACAGCGCGTACCACTTTTCGTCGATCGACGTGAGACAGCAGCGCGACAGCCGCTTTCGATCCCACCAGATCTCCCTCGGAGCCGCAGTCGCGCGGAGCGAAATCTACGCGCGGCTCGATGCGACCGGTGTCGACTGCACGCTCAATGGCTTGTTTCTCGCGCACGGAAAGCAGCACACCGACAATCAAACCACGGTCGACCACGCCAGCCCCCACGGCACGAGCCGCGAACTCTACAAGGGAATTCTCGGAGGCCGCTCCCGCGGCGTCTTCAACGGAGTCGTGCTCGTTCGCCCGGATGCCCAGAAGACGAACGCGCAGCAGTTCAATCGCAATTTGCTGATTTCGGACGACGCCCAGATCAACACCAAGCCGACCCTCGAAATCTGCGCCGACGACGTCAAGTGCAGCCACGGTTCGACGGTGGGCCGCCTCGACGCGGACGCGCTGTTCTATTTGCGCACCCGCGGCATCGACGAGCCGGCGGCGCGCCAGATGCTGACCGTCGCGTTCGCAGGTGAGATCGCGCGCGCGATCCCACAAGAGTCGCTGCGCACGCAGATCGAGCCGCTGATCGCCGCAAGGCTTGCGCGCGGGGATGCGGCGAAGGAGGCGGCATGACGGCCGCTGGAAAATTCGCCGTCAACCCTACACAGCGACGCGCAGCTCTCAGCGAGCGCTTCGACCCGCTGCGCGCGCGGCAGGACTTCCCGATCCTGCGCGGCGAAGGCCTGATCTTTCTCGACAGCGCGGCGAGCGCGCAGAAACCGCAGTGCGTGATCGACGCAATCGTCAATTGCTACAGCCACAGCTACGCGAACATCCACCGCGGCGTCTACGAACTCTCGGCCCGAGCGACCGCGAACTTCGAAGCCGTCCGTGCAACCGCACAGCGTTTCATCGGCGCTTCCGAGGCGCGCGAGATCGTCTTCGTGCGAAACACCACCGAGGCGATCAATCTGATCGCCGCCAGCTACGGCCGCCAGAACGTCGGCGCGGGGGATGAGGTGCTGATCACCGAGATGGAGCACCACTCGAACATCGTTCCCTGGCAGATGCTCTGCGAGGAAAAGGGTGCCGTGCTGCGGGTCGCACCGATCGACGATAGCGGTGCGCTGCTGCTGGACGAATTCGAGAAGCGGCTGTGCGCTCGCACGAAGATCGTCGCGGTTGCCCATGTTTCGAACGTGCTCGGAAGCGTCAATCCGGTGGCAGAAATTACGCGTCTCGCGCATCGCAGCGGAGCTCGGATCGTCATCGACGGCGCGCAGGCGGTTCCGCACCAGCGGGTGGATGTCGCAAGCCTCGACTGCGACTTCTATGCGTTTTCGAGCCACAAGGTCTTTGGGCCGACGGGCGTCGGGGTGCTCTACGGCAAGGCCGCGCTGCTCGAATCGATGCCCCCCTACCAGGGCGGCGGCTCGATGATTCAAAGCGTCACTTTCGACAAGACGACCTACGCCGGCATCCCCCAGCGCTTCGAAGCCGGCACGCCGGACATCGCCGGGGTCGCGGGCTTCGGGGCAGCGCTCGACTACCTGGGCGGCCTCGGCCTCGATGCGATCGAGCGCCACGAGCGCGAGCTGCTCGCGTACGCGACCGCTGCGCTGGCGGAGATTCCGGGTCTGCGGCTGATCGGAACCGCGCCCGAGAAGGCCGCGGTTGTATCGTTCACCCTCGAGGGCGTGCATCCTCACGACGTCGGGTCGATTCTCGACCACGAGGGCATCGCGGTGCGCACCGGCCACCACTGCGCGCAACCGGTGATGGAGCGCTTCGGCGTCCCGGCGACCGTGCGCGCTTCGCTCGCGCTCTACAACACGCGTGAGGACATCGACGCCCTGGTGAAGGGGTTGCATACCGTACGGGAGCTATTCCAATGAGTTCGGATCTCCGCGAGCTCTACCAGGGCGTGATCCTGGATCACAACAAGCGGCCGCGCAATTTCGGCGAACCGACGTGCAGCAATCGATCGGCCGAGGGCGTCAATCCGCTCTGCGGAGATCAGCTCACCGTCTACCTCTCCGTCGAGGACGGCATCGTGAAGGACGTGGGCTTCAAGGGCATCGGATGTGCGATTTCGACCGCCTCGGCGTCGCTGATGACGGAGTGCATCAAGGGCAAGACGATCGGCGAAGTGGAACATCTCTTCGAGGGTTTTCACGACATGCTGACATCGGCCCCCACCGCGACCCGGAGCGACGAGAAACTCGGCAAGCTGACTGTCTTCTCGGGCGTTCGGGAATTTCCGATGCGGGTGAAGTGCGCAACGCTCGCCTGGCACGCGCTGCGCGAAGCGCTGCACGAATCGAACCAGACGGCAATGACCGAATAGCGGGACAGCGGCAGGGAGCAGGAACTGGTAAGCGGTAAGATCGGGTAACGGAAAGACGGGTACGCGGAAAGATTGGAGCCATGGAAGAAACATCGACATCCGATTCGAGCGACGCGACGCTCGCGAACTCGGCGGACGCGATTCGCGAACGCGTGATCGCTCAGCTGAAGACCGTCTTCGATCCGGAAATCCCGGTCAACATCTACGAGCTCGGACTGATCTACAAAGTCGACGTCGCGGCCGACGGCGCCACGCAGATCGAGATGACGCTCACGACGCCGATGTGCCCGGCCGCGGAAGAACTTCCGCCCGAGGTCGAGACCAAGGCCCGGGGCGTGCCGGGCGTGACCTCCGTGAAACTCGACCTGGTCTGGGACCCGCCCTGGTCGGCCGACAAGATGTCGGACGCCGCCAGGCTCGATCTCGGAATGACCTAGGAGCATAAACCCAAGGGGTTTATGCGACGCGGCAAGTGAATCCGAAGGATTCACCCGCTAGGAGCATAAACCCCTCGGGTTTATGCGACGCTGCAAGTGAATCCGCAGGATTCACCCGCTAGGAGCATAAACCCCTCGGGTTTATGCGACGCTGCAAGTGAATCCGCAGGATTCACCAGCTAGGAGCATAAACCCAAGGGGTTTATGCGACGCGGCAAGTGAATCCGCAGGATTCACCGGCTAGCGTCCGCTCACGCATGATCGCGCTCAGCTTCGGCGGATTTCTGTGTCTCGGCCTCGTCCTGACGCTGCTCGGCGCGAATCAGGATTCTCTCGCGCGGGATCTCGAACTCGATCTCGCGCGCACCGGAATGCTCGCCTCCGCGCTCGCGATCGGCCTGCTCGTCGGAACGATGTCCGCCGGCCCGCTCTACGACAGGCTGCCGCGCCGCCCGCTCTTCGTCGGCGCCATCTTGCTGACCGCGGCCGGACTCTTCGGCTTCGGCGCCGACCTCGGTTTCCGCGAAGCGCTCTTGCGCTTTGCGTGGATCGGCTTCGGAGCGGGCGCGTACGACACCCTCTTCATCGCGGCGGTCGCCGATCGATTCGGCGAGCGCTCGGCGAGGCCGATGGCGCTGCTGCACACGGGTACCGCGACCGGCGCGATCATCGCGCCGCTGCTGGTCGCTGCAATCGCGACCCGCTGGCATTGGTCGCTGTCCTTTCACGCGATCGGCAGCGTCCACCTCGCAATCGCGGCCGCCGCGCTTCGCATTCGATTCCCAGAGCCCGCGCGCACAAACCGAGCGGCGAAAGCCGATTCCGATTCGGCGCTGTCGCTGGCAATCACCCCGTTCATCGTCGTCGCGTTCGCCTATCTCGGGCTCGAGACGGCGCTGGGCGTATTCGCGATCCCCTACGCGAGCGACGGTCTCGCTCTCGACGTGCTCCGCGGGCAAACTGCGATCAGCGGCCTTTGGTTCGGGCTGCTGGCGGGCCGACTCGCGACACTCGCGGTGCGCGGCAAGCTGGACGGCCGGATCTTGATCGGCTGCGGGGTCCTGTGCTGCGCGGCGATCTCGATCGGCGCCGCACTCGGCTCGAGCCAGATCGAAGTTCTCTACTTCTGCGTCGGTTTCGCCTTGGGTCCCGTGTTTCCGGTAACCATTGCGCTCGCCGGGCAGCGCTTTCCGAAATCGCTCGGCGCCGTGGTCAGTCTCTCAGTAGGCGTGGGATCGATGGGTTGTTTCGTCGTTCCGTGGCTCACGGGCGCACTCGGAGATCGGGCCGGGATCGTATTCGCGTTGCAATGGCTCAGCGTCTGGGCGATCGCGATCGCGCTCGGAGGCGCGGTGATCCGCCGCGGCCGGGTGCGGCTGCTCGCCGATCGCGTACGCTGAGCGGGTGCGCGTCCGGTGCGCGGTACTTGTTCTCCTACTCGCGCCGTACTTCTTCTTTTACTCGCGCCGTGCTTCTTCTTTTACTCGTATCGGGATACGCGATGTGGGATCGCTTGGTCGAGTCGATGATCTTCCATCCGACGCGCGGCGCCGCAATCGCCCCGCAGCGGCTTGGAATCAGCGCAGAGGAAGTCTTCTTCACAGCCGAGGACGGGGTTCGGATTCACGCGTATTTCCTGCCGGCGCCGAACGCGCATCGCGCGCTGCTTTTTCTTCACGGCAATGCCGGAAACGCCTCGCAGCGCTTGCCCAACGCCGCCGATCTGGTGCAACTCGGTTGCAGCGTGCTGTTGATCGACTACCGCGGTTACGGACTCAGCGAGGGAAGCGCGACCGAGGCGGGCACCTACGCGGATGCGCGCGCGGGACTCCGCCACTTGATCGAACGGCGCGGCTTTCCCGAAGACCGCATCGTCGTCTTCGGAAGCTCGTTGGGAGGCGCGGTCGCGGTCGATCTCGCGCAGGGCCGCAAACTCGCGGGCGTGATCCTCGAGAGCACCTTTCCGTCGATCGCCGCGGTCGTAGCCGCTGGACCCGGTGGCGGCTGGCTCGGCGCGCTGGCCGGCAGGCGCTTCGATTCCGCATCGAAGATCGGACGGATTCGAGCGCCGCTGTTGTTCTTCCACGGTGACCGCGACGAAGTGATCGACCGCGAACTCGGGCGGCAGCTATTCGACGCGGCTCCCGAACCCAAGGTCTTCGAAACCGTGCGCGGTGCGGGGCACAACGATCTCAGCCAGGTCGGCGGGCGCCCCTATTACGAGCGCATCCGGCTCTTCCTCGAACGAGTAGCCCCGTTACCTTAGGCTGGGTGTGTCAGCGCAGCCAGCTGCGGCGCAAGACTTCCCAGGTCAGCGCAGCCAGCTGCGGCGCAGAACTTCCCAGGTCAGCGCGCCGACGATCATCGCCAGAAAGATCAGGACCAGTTTGGGCAGTTCGGACACCGTCCAGAACAGAACGTCGAGCGAAGTCGATTCGATATTCTGCAAGACGATGATCGCGAGCAGCGCAAAGCCGACGCCCTGCGCGACCCCGCGCGGATGGCGGGCCAGCCAGCCCGTACACTTGCGCAACCCGGAGGTCGCGGCTGACGACTGAGACCAATCTTCGGATTCCATCGCGTTCTCCCGCAAAGGGCCCGACACTACCACGACCGCCCATCATTACCACGACCGCCCATCGCGCGCGGACGGCCAGGTAGGCAAAAAGTGTTGAGGGGAGTTACCATCGGCGGCCATGCGTCGTTTTGCCAAGGCGACTATGCGGTGAAGCGTTGGGAATGCCAGATCTGCGGCTTCGTGTACGAAGAAGCCAGGGGGTTGCCCGAGGAGGGCATTGCACCCGGGACGCGTTGGGAAGACATTTCCGACGACTGGGTGTGCCCCGACTGTGGCACGTCCAAGCGCGAATTCAAGATGGCCGAAGTCGTCGCCTGAACTCGTCGCCTGAAGTCGTCGCCTGAACTCGTCGCCTGAGAGGAGATCCAATGGCGTCCGCAACTGCTCCCGCGTTTCGAAACCCCGAAGGAATCGTCTACCACGGCGGCGCGATCGCGTACGCGCTTCTCGCGTACGGATTCGGGATTGCCGGTTTGTTCTCGGAGAGCTGGCTCGTCAATTTCCTGGCAATGTTGCTGCTCGCCCACGGCATGACGATCGCCGCCTACATGGTCCATGAGTGCGGCCACAACACCGTGTTCAGAGAGAACTCCGATAACGCTCGGCTCGGAAAGTTCCTGATCTGGATCTGCGGCGCCGCCTACGGCACCTACGAGGACATCCGCTACAAACACTTCCGCCACCACGTCGATGTCGACGACGTGGTGTGGTTCGACTCCGAGCGATTCTTTCGCCAGCACCCGCGCACTGTGCGCATGATCAAAGCGCTCGAGTGGTGGTACATCCCCGCGCACGATCTGCTGATGCACCTCATCATGGTGTTCGGCTCGTTCGTGATCCCGGAGCGCCGCAACCAGCGGACGAGAAACGTCGCAGTGCTGCTGATCCGCGGGAGCATCTTCTTCGCGCTGCTCTGGTTCTACCCGAAGGTCGCGCTGCTCTACGCGGTCGCGTACATGATCATGATGACGATCCTGCGCTTCATGGACAGCGTGCAGCACGACTACGGCTACCACCTCACGCTGTTCTCCAAGGAGCCGCCGCCGCGCAAGGGCGACTACGCGTTCGAACAGGAGCACACGTTCAGCAATCCCCACTCCTTCGATCGCGTCTGGCCCAACTGGTTCACGCTGAACTTCGGCTTCCACAACGCCCACCACGCCAAGCCGATCACAGCTTGGTGGAAACTTCCCGCCGTCCACCAGGAGCTATTCGGCCACGACCCCAGCGATGTGATCCCGTTCGGGTCCCAGCTCGCGATCTTCCACAAGTACCGGGTGGTGCGCGTCGTCGGAGGCAGCGCCGACCGCGATGAAGCCGATGCCGAAGCCTGGGGGCGCACGTTTCTCGCAGCCGCGCGCGAGGGTCGCGTCACCGGCGGAAACGCCGCATCGTTCCTGACGTCGTTCTAGGCCGAGCGAAACCCGATGCGACGCGCTGAACAGAGCGTCCCCGATTGGACGATCGGCTGCATGGACCGCGAGTACATCATTCTCGACGGCGGCGCGAAGGACCCCTCGGTCGCGATCTGGATCCAGACCGAATCGCAGTACTTCGACATGAGGATTCCGCACGACCGCCCGAGCTTCGCGGGCCGGCGCTCACTCGAGGAATTCTCGAGCGACGAACTCGCGCAACTCGCACGCCAATCGGGCGACACCGGAATCTGCCGCGTCGAAGACAACGTGGCGACCTGGAATAGCTGGGGCGATCGCTTCGGATTCTCGTGCGACAGCATGGCGACTTTTCCCGACGACGGCCGGCTCGACCCGAAGGGCGACGTGATCTTCGAGTACGAAACCCCGAAGAGCCGCGTCCCCTACGAGGAGGCCTGGGTCCAACAACCCGACGACGACGGCCTGGTCGCCCACCTCACATTGCGCGCCGAGCGGCAGCCAGACCCAGTGCTCGCCGTACTGCTCGTCGTGGGCCGCTACGCGGGCTACGTCGAGAAAGCCACGAGCGACAATCGTCTCACGCTCGAAACCCAATTGAAACAGGCGGCGGGTGACCGAGCGCGCATGCGGGAGATCCTGTCATGCGAGGCCAGTTACGCGATCCGCGCAGGCGCAGGCGCGCCGTACCTCGTGCGCCACAGCAACTTTCCGTTCCGCGAAGGCGCCGAACTCGACGTGCCGCAGCTGGACGGCCAGATCCTCGAGCGCACCTCGAACCTCCCGAGCCGGCGCACGCGCACCCACTGGCACGTCGAGTCCTGGTGGGGGCGTGGGTAAATACTGACCGTACCGATCCGCTGCGTGTGGCAGGTCGTTGGTTGATAGTCGCGGGAGAGGCCCGGGGTACCCACTACCGGGCAACTCGCCTCCATCCGGCTCACCTCCTTCGAGTCGAAGCGCGAGCCGAAGTGCCACGTTCATCCAGACGCGGCGAGGCCGCAGAGTGCGAGCATGCCGGCCTCTTGCAGGGCGAACAGGCGGCGGTCTTCGAAGCTGGGGTGGCTGGAGAATTTGACCACCACGCTGCGCGTCGGGTGATGGACGAGCAGCGCCTGGCCGTTGATGCCGAGGCCCGAGTAGATGCCGCGCGGGGCGTCGTAGATCCACCAGGCGTCGTGGTAGAAGGCGTCGGGTTTCGCGGGGTCGTACTCCGGCGAATCCGCGAACGCCTCGATGAGTTCCGGATCGCGCACCCGCAGGCGTCCGAAGCATTCGGCGGGCACGACCTGACGGCCCGCAAACGCGCCGGCCTGCAGGCACATCTGACCGAAGCGCCCGAGGTCTCGCAGCGTGGTGCAGATGCCGCCTTCTACGATCGAGAAACCCGAGGCGTCGAGCAGGATCTCCGCGTCGCGCTCGGCGCCGAGCGCAGACCAGATCTCGCGCGCGAACAGATCGGCAAAGCAGCCGCCTCCCGCGCGCTCCAACACCCAGCCGAGCACGTCGCTCACCAGCGAGACGTAGCGAAACGGTCCGCCGTGCGCGTGGGAATTGTCGATGCTGCGGATCCACGCGGCGGTGTCGGTCGGAATGTCCCGGCGCGTGTGGGTTCGGTAATCGGAGACGTCGCAAATCTTGGTCTCATCTTCCTCGTAGTTCCAGCGCGTACCCGCGCGCATGTCCAGCAGATGTTGGACCGTGCAGCCCTCCCAGGCGCTGCCGCGCAGCTCTTCGAGGTAATCGACGACGGCAGTTTCCGGCCTGACGAGTCCGCGCCCGACGAACACGCCGCAGAGCGTCGAGGTGAGCGACTTCGAGACGGACATCAGCAGATGGGTGTCGGTCGGCTGCATGGCGCCCGCGTAGTGCTCGAAGAGCACGGTGCCATCGTGGAGAACCAGCAGGCCGTCGGTGTAGGTGGATTCGAGCATCTGCAGAAACGAGATCTTTTCGCCCTCGAATTCGAAGCGGAACGAATCCAGACCGCGTTCGTCGCGAGGCAGTTCAAAAACGGGCGCGTCGCCGCGCGAGATCCGCTGCGTGCGCGCCAGCTCCGCGACCCGGATCAACCCCAATCGGTTGTAGGGCGCGTCGAGCCAGTTTTCCGATGTCACGTCCGATCGTTCAGACACTCTTCACTCGCTACTCTTCACTCGCCACTCGCCACTCGCCACTCGCCACTCGCGGACTGGATGATGCACGTGCAGAAGGGTCGCATCCAGGATCTCGTCGCGCACCTCGAAGATTGTTGGAGCGAGCCGGCATTCCCTCCATCGCTGAGGAAGTCGCGCCCAGTCGGCCAGGAAAGCTCGCTGGGCGCGCCCTGCGAGACTGCGGTTCGACTGCGAGCGAGATCTCTGGCCGGGCGACAGCGGTACCGACCGGGGCCGTGATACCCTCGCGCGAGGCCATTCGTCTGGATCGCGGTTTCGAATCCGCAATCTCCTCGAGCCAGGGGGAAAGTCCAGGGAGAAAGGGAGAAAGAATGGGACGCATGGAAGGCGAGGCTGACTTCAGCGCGGCCGAGGGAACGATGGGACGCACGAGAAGCAAAGCTGACTTCAGCGCTGCCGAGTGGGAGGTGCGCTGTGATCTCGCGGCCTGCTACCGGGCGTTCGTTCAATTCGGCTGGACGGATTTCATCTACACCCACATTTCGGCCCGGCATCCGACGCGGGACAGCTGCTACCTCATCAACCCCTACGGGCTGCTCTTCGACGAGATCACTGCCTCCAATTTGATCGCGGTGAATTTCGCTGGCCAGGTGGTGTGCGGCGATCATCCGGTCAACGAAGCGGGCCATCCGATCCACAGCAGCGTGCTGCGCGCGCGACCCGATCTGAACTGGGTGCTCCACAGCCACACCCGCGCCGGCATGGTCGTTTCGTGCATGAAGTGCGGTCTGCTCCCGCTGACCCAGCAGGCGATGTTCCTGCGCGACCACATCGCCTATCACGACTGGGACCTGCAGACCGCCGGCGGCGCGTGCGAGCGCCTCGTCGCGGATCTCGGACCCAGCAACATCGCGGTGATCCTGCGCAACCACGGCCTGCTCTGCTGCGGGGTCAACGTCGGGGCTGCGTTTACCGCGCTCTACAACCTTGAAATCGCGTGCAAGGTACAAGCCGATGTCGTGACTTCGGGTGTCGAGTGGATCGTTCCGGAATCCGACGCGATCGATCGCACCGCCGCGGCTGGCGGGCCGCTGGGACTCGATGGAGCGCTCGAATGGAAGGCCATTCGACGGCGACTCGATCGACTCGACCCCGCCTACAAGACGTGAGCCAGCCGCGCTTCGAATCGGCTGCGCGCACCGATGTTGCGCGGGTTCTCGTGACGGGTGCGAACGGGCAGATCGGCCGACGGCTGCTCGAGCGGCTCGCGCGGGCCGACCGAACTTTCGCCGTGCGCGCGGTGGTTCGGTCCGAAAGTGCCGCCGCGACACTCGCTGGGCTTCCCGCAGCGCTTCGCCCCGAGGTCGTCATCCTCGATTACCGCGACGGCGAACGGCTCGCGCAGGCCGCGCGCAATTGCCGCTATGCGGTGCACCTCGTGGGCATCCTCAAGCAGAGCGCAACCAGCCGCTACGAAGACGCGCACGAAGCGTCCGCGCGCGCGATCGCAGACGCGGCCGAAGCAGCGGGCCTGCGGCGCATCGTCTATCTGAGCATTCTCGGCAGCGACGCGAATTCCAGCAACGCGTGTCTGGCCTCGAAGGGACGCGCCGAGCAGATCTTGCTCGCTTCGAAGACGCCCGCGCTGATCCTGCGCGTCCCGATGGTTGTCGGCCCGGGCGATGCGGCTGCGAACATGATTCGCCGCGAAGCGCTCGCGCGCGTACTTCCCC
This sequence comes from uncultured Spirochaetales bacterium, assembly GCA_964494795.1. GTDB lineage: Bacteria > Myxococcota_A > UBA9160 > UBA9160 > SMWR01 > JACZVU01. The sequence continues at coordinate 68,170 of CAZBSV010000190.1, forward strand.
TGGTTGCAGGCGGCCGTTCCCGAACCCAGCCGATCTACGCGGGCGACGGCGTCGAAGCGATCGTCGCGGGCCTCGAACGAGATGTCGCGGGCTTCGAACGAGATGTTGCGGGCTTCGAAC
>CAZBSV010000191.1:0-3493 GCA_964494795.1 uncultured Spirochaetales bacterium
ACGCAGCTACTGTTCACCTCGCAGGTGCCCTCCTGGACTCGGACTCTCGACGCTTCGACAACGTCAGAATCCCAAGCCAGAAGGGCTCTTGCGCGGATGGCCCCACCTCAGCTCACCCGACCTCGTGAACGATCGGGGCTAACCAGCCTCCCAGCGGTACTCGCGGCACTCTTCGATGAACGCGGTTGCCTTCTGGGTGAGCTTGCGCAGTCCGTAAACGTCGAGCACCGCTCTGCATGTCTCAGCGAGCGGCGCGCTCTCAAGATTCAGGCTCTGCAACAGCGCAAGGATCTCTGACGGCGGAACTTCATACAGATCGCGTGGACCAAGCTCACGCAAGGTGACTGGGGGCGACGTCGGAAGGTACAGGGTCTTCTCGGATTGGCCGGGCGTTGCGTCGCGAATCTGGCTGAGTCGCCGGCTGCTGACAGCCATGTGTGCCGCACGGTTGAACGCTGATCGGATGTTCTTCGCCACACGATGGCCACCTGCCGCCTGATGGCAGAGCAAGTACGCGCGCCGCGCAATGATGGGTCCCTCCGCGCTCACAACGTCAATGAGCGCGTCGACCAGTTGCGCAGGGGTTGCCTCTGTCGCGAGCGGCAGCGGCAACGCTTGCCATTCGACGTAAGGGTGAAGCGCTGGGCCTGTCACTCTTGGCAACGGCGCCCGGGAGAACGGGGAAGGAGCGGGGCGCTCCGAGCGCCATGACCCGCGGTCATCGATGGCCTCTCGACGCGCCTCTTCCGGTTTGACGAGCCGTCGGACCTCTTGCGCTTCCCCAACGTCATAGATTTCCGCGTCCCCAGGCGTGTCGATGTCGGGTTCGCCTTCTCCCGGAGCGATATCGAACTCAGAATCGATATCGGCCTGATCCGCGTCGATGCCGAACTCCGTCGCGACGACGTGAACTTGGTCCACGACTCGGCGCGGCGGTGGGGGAGTGCCCATCTCCGCCCAGTCACCAGTGGGAATCCCCAGCTCGTTCAGGTGGCTCCAAAGCGGTTCAAGGGCGCGGGAGGGGTCGCGGAAGTATGTCGACCCAGAAATCCGCTCGAAGGTCCAGCCAGCGCGTTCGAGGACAGTCTGCCGAGCGCGATCTTGGTCCCATCGGTCCACGCCATGCCACGCGTCTCCGTCGCACTCGACTGCGAGGCGGCCCTCGGGTCCCTCGATCACAATGTCGAGCCGATAGTTACCGACAACCTTCTGGACGCGCACGTGGCGGTAGCCGCGGGCGAGGATGTCTCGCACCACCCGGCGCTCAAACTCGCTCTCGCATTTCTCCAGCAGGCGATCCGACATCTCTTCGAGCTGCGCTGGCTCGCGGCAATGTCGGATGAGTTCGGCGCGCGGATCTCCAGCAGGAAGATCCTCCGGCTCGATCGAGTGCACGATCCAAAGCTGGTTCCGTGCTCGGCTTGCGGCGACGTTCATTCGTCGTTCTGCCGGCTTGCCGGTCATGGCTCCGATTCGCCCGAGCTGGCCGGACTCATCAGGACCGACCACAAGCGAAACGACGATGACGTCTCTTTCGTCTCCCTGAAAACTTGAAGCGTCACCACAGCGGATGTGTCGATCTTCAACGACCGCCGAACCGAGGCGATCGAGAAGCAGTTCCTGAATCCTGGGAGCCTGCTTCGCTCCCAGCATCGAAATCACGCCGAACGTCATACCGTCGTACTCGGGGCGATCAATCAGCTCTGCAATCAGATCGACGGTCGCTAATGCTTCGTTCTCGTTGATGTCGAGGCCGGACTTCCGGAATCCGATCTTCACGTGGGCGGTTCCAGTAGGGGACCAACCGGGTGCCGGACGGCGGTCACGCAGCGCTTCGATGTTGCCGCCGTAGTACCGGTTGTTGGAGAACGCGATGATCTCGGGAAGACATCTAAAGTGCTCTCGAAGCATCACGATGTCGGGGAACTTGATCGCGGCGAGGTCATACAGACTGCTATCCGGATCAAACAGCGTCTTGTGCTTCGGAATCTCGTGCAGATGCTCGTCTATCAGCTCGAAGATCGCTTCGCGGTGTAGTCCGACGTTTTCGGGGCTTGTCTGCTTGTCGTCCCCAACGATGATGGCTCGTTTCGCGAGTCCAAGGATCGGGATCGCTTCAAGCCCAACCTGCGACGCCTCGTCGACGATGAGTACGTCGAACGGAGGCTCCAGCGCCGGCCGGAAGCTCTCCAACGCCTTGCCGATCGTCATGATCCAAACGGGCACCGCGTCCTTCGCGTCGTTCAGGGCGTTGCGAACCTCGCGCTGAAACCGTCCCGCATACTTGGAGTGACCCTTGCCGAGTCGCTTGCTCGCAGTGAGGTACTGCTGCAGAGCGATCCGATGATGGTCCGCGAATCCGTCGGCGAGGTTTCGCCAGGCTCGTCCGACCACAAGCTCCTCGACCGCCCGGAGACGTTGCCGGTTGGCCTCCTCAATTGAACGCTGGAGGTCCGCTGCAGACTTTCTGTTGTTCAGATCAGTGATCCACGTCTCAGCGCATCTCCACCGCCACGCATCAGCAACGTCCGCAGGCTCTCCGGCAGCTTGTCCCCGCGTTTCGGTGATCTTCGCCGCCCACAGCGGTGCACTCCGAGCAATGCGATCATCGATCCCGGAGACTCGTTCCGCCCGCTCCCTGATCGAATGCAGCCAGCCGTTGCGCTCCAGACACAGATCCCAGCGAACCCAATCCCGAGCTTCCATCGCCGCGCGCAGATCGCGCCACAGTGAGGAAGCGTTCTCGCGTCGCCCCTGTTCCGCCAAGTAGCCGTCGAGTTGGCTGTGGTGCTGAACCAAGGCCTGGTGACGTCGGCGCACAACGAATAGCGCCGAGATCTCGTGCAGCCGGACGATGTCGTCTTCGTCCGGCGTCTCGGGCGCTGCGATCCGGAGCTGCGACAGAATCCCCGACATCGCCGGCCAGAGCGTCGTTGGCCACGAAAGCAACCATTCGAGTTCGCGAATCGGATCGCCGATCTCGTGCTCCGGCGTTGCGCTCTCCAATGCTGGGGCGCCGGCGCGAGCGGTCTGATTCGCCCACGCGGCGGCGAGACGCCGTCGTGACTCCCGCAGATCGAGTTCGTCAATGCAGAGCTGGACCGTGGAGGCGCTGGATGGTTTGACACCATCGACGAGGCAGTTCTCTGTTGCGTCTCGCGCGTTCCGATTGCGCAGCACGCCGAGGCTCTTCCCTGCTGCGAACCGGTCTCGCGCGAGCTCCAGAGCACCGCGCAACGTCTCACGATCAGCGATCGCGTGTGGGACCTCAACGACATGCGTCATCGACGCCCTCGCATGCGTGAGGGCAAGCTCTCGCTCGCGTCGCGTCGTCGCCGCGAACTCGGCCCATGTCTGGTAGTACGCAGGATCTGACAGTTCATCACGGACCCGCGCGAGCCACGTACCGCTCCACTTCGTGAACCACGATGCGACGTCGTCCACTTGGCGAGCCAAATCGTTTAGCTGGTGTTCGTCGAACGCGTCGATCGCC
>CAZBSV010000192.1:0-20347 GCA_964494795.1 uncultured Spirochaetales bacterium
TCATGCCGATCCAGCGCGTGTAGTCGCCGAGCTCGCTTCCGGCCTTCTGGGCGAAGAGGCTGTACGCCACGCGCAGCGTCATCTCGCGGTTCTCGGCGAGCTGTCGGATCACCGCGTAGTCCTCGGGAAAGTTCTGCCACCCGCCGCCCGCGTCGGAGACGCTCGTCACGCCGAAGCGGTTCAGCTCGCGCATGAAGTGGCGCGACGAGTTCACCTGGTCGGGGAAGGACAGCTTCGGCGCGCGGCCGATGGTCGAGTAGAGGATGAAGGCATTGGGCTCCGCGATCAGCAGCCCGGTCGGCTCCCCCCGGCCGTCGCGCGCGACGAGGCCCCCCGGTGGATTCGGCGTCGAGGAGTCGAACCCGAGCGCGCGGAGCGCCGCGCGGTTCAGCATCGCGCAGTCGTACAGGTGGAGGATGATGACGGGCGTCTCGGGCGCGGCCTCGTCGAGCTCCGCGAACGTCGGCATGCGCCGTTCGGCGAACTGCCACTCGTTCCAGCCGCCGATCACGCGCACCCATTGCGGCGGCGGTGTCCGCTCGGCCTGCTCCTTCAGCCTTCGGAGCGCGTCGGCCAGCGACGGGACACCGTCCCAGCGCAGCTCGAGGTGGTAGTTGAGGCCCGCGCGGATGACATGGAGATGGGAGTCGTTGAGCCCGGGGATCACCCGCCGCCGACCCGCGTCGACGACCTGCGTGCGCAGCCCGATTGCCGCTTCGGCCTCGGGGCCAAGGCTCGAGACCCGACCGTCCTTCAGCGCGATTGCGCCGACCTCGGGCCGGGCCGGGTCGAGGGTCGTGACGCGCGCGTTTCGAAGCACGAGATCCGGCGCGGCGAGGGTGGTTGCCGTGGTCATGTGCGCTCCTCTGGATTCGTCGAATGGAGCCAGCCGTGCAGCGCGCGGGTCAAGCCGGGCATCACGAGCCAGGTCAGGACGGCGACCATCGTCGTCGCCACGGCCAGATTGCGGAGCAGGAAGGGCCAGTCGTGGGCGACCTCGGCGACGGTGAGCGACAGGATGAGGCTCGTCTGGTAGACACCGAGGAGCGTCGCGGTCGCCATCTTCCAGCGCGGGGGCAGGGCGCTCGTTCCGCGGAACCACGCCTCGAGGCCCGAGAGCTCGCGCCGCGAGCAGTCGCCGTCGACCAGCGGCGCGACGCGCGCGAGCCAGGCCTCGTACAGCGGTGAGCGGTAGAACGCGTCGCGCTCCGCGTCGTCGGCGAAGGTCCGCAGGATTCCGTACTCGCCGGCTTGGCCGTGCTGGACGCCGCTGGGGGCGGGCGCCAGCATGTGGACGCCGAGGACGCCTTCGAGGGCGAGGGAAGCCATGAGGAACTCGCGCAGCGCGGCCTGGAATTCCGCCTCGCAGCCGGGCTTGACTCGCCGTGTGATCGCGACGTGGATCGCCATGGGGACCTTCCGGAATCGACGTCGGCGTCGAGACCGCTTCTCAGTGCTTCGCCTTCGTCGTCAGCTTCTGCGGGGACTTCGCCGACTGGGGCGCTTTGTGGACCATCGTGTAGGCGTACTCGACGCCGCTGCCGTAGGCGCCGGCGTGCTGCTTCACGAGCCCCATCAGCGCGTCGTAGTGCTCGCGGTTCTTCCAGTCGCGCTGGAACTCGAGGACCGCTGCGATCGTCGTGAGCCGCGTCGCGCCGGCCTGCACCATGCGGGAGAGGGCCGCGTCCTGTGCCGCGGTCGAGGTCGCGCCGCAGCAATCCTCGACGACGTAGACGTGATACCCCTCGCCAAGCATCTCGATCGTCGGCCACGTGATGCAGACCTCGGTCCACAATCCGGTCATCAGGATGTTCTTGCGTCCCGTCGCTTTGATCGCGTCGCGGAAGCCCGGGTCGTCCCAGGAATTCATCGAGGTCCGCTCGATCACGGGCTGGCCCGGGAAGACGTCGAGGAGCTGGGGCCACGTGTAGCCGGAGAAGCTCTCGGTCTCGACCGAGGTCAGCACGGTCGGCACGCCGAACTCCTTCGCCGCCTTCGCGAGCAGCACGACGTTGTTGACCAGCGTCGCCCGGTCGATGTTGGCGACGCCGAATGTCATCTGCGGCTGGAAGTCGATGAAGACGACGGCGGTGTCGTCGGGGGTGTAGAGCTTCTGATAGGGGTTCATCGGGTGCTCACCTCTTTGGGTCGTGGCGTTCGGGTCCGTTCGCGTGAGGGCGAGCTTCGCACGTCGCGGCGGTCCGTGCTTTCGCTTTCTTGCTGACTTGATTCCCGCTGGTGCGTAGGAAAAAGAAGCTGCGTTCTCAGCACGTCCGATAAATACCATTCGGTTTAGTAGCGCTGACGAGTCGGCAGAGAGCCCCCGCACTGGGTGATTTCAACGGGGGGACGCGGACTGGGATCGGTGGCGCTGTGCGGTTGTGGGCGTCTTCGCCGACGGCGGGCGCATGGGTGGCCCGACGACCGGGGCTGGTCTAGGGCACAACCCCGGCGGGTATGACGAGGGCTGGATTGCGTTCCTGCCAAGAGCCCGCGACCTGGCGGATGCTCGCCGCGGGAGCGGCGTTTCTGGGCGTGCTCTAACGGCAGCTCGTTCGCTGAAGACAGCCCACGCGACCGGCGCACACTTTTGTATTTCAGCTGAACCAGGCGGAGGAGTCCCAACCGCATCGGGGTGAGGGGTGCGCCCACGTGCCCCTGCGAATTCAGCGCGTATCTCTGAGGGGCGTTTAGTTTCCGCCGAGGCGCTTGAGGATCTCGTCGGAGCTGGTCGAGCGAACGGGCTCGGCGGGAGCTGCGCCGCGCGCAACCTCGGCCATCACCGCCTTGCAGCTGGCCGCCGCGTTGCTGATGCCGCGGGCTTCCAGCTCCTTGGGCATTAGTTTTTCGAAGACGGCGCGAAGCTGCACCAGGGTGAGTGTCTGGACATCCAACCCCGCGTGCTTCAGCGCGAGCCGCAGCGTGCCGCGGGCCTCGAGTCGATCCATGCGGGTACCGCGCTCGAGCTGATCGGCCGCGGAGTCAAACAGCGAGGTCGGCATCCGCTAGGCGTCCGTCGGTCCCGGAAGGATCGGCGCTCGTTTCGCAAGCCAATCCTGGTATCGCGCGGGTGGAAAGAACGCGAGCCAGAGCGTTGAAACACCGGCGATCTCGGTTCCACCGAGCAACATATCCGCGAAGCCGGAGGTCGCTTGATGGGCGTCTTTGTCGTACGCCCAGTAGAGCCCGACCAGCACGGCCAGCGTCTGGAAGCCGCCAAACCACCCCAGCAGTAGGTAGCGATTGGCGACGACGGGGTCGCAGAGCCCGATGCGGGCGCGTTTGCTCGCGCTGCGATGGGCGAGCATGGCCTCCCAGCCCATCCACGCGGCAGGTAACGCGTATCCCAGCCACATGACGATGAACCACGGATTGTCGAGGCTCTCGACCAGGGGAGCTTCCACGATCAAGTGCGCGCCACCCAACGTGAGGAAGATTCCGCAAACCGCCACCATCCCGCTCGCCCATGCGGACTTCGGGCGGAAAACGCGGCGGATGAAGATGAGATAGGGGAAGACACCGATGAGGTACAGCCAAATGATCGCGGTTTCGACCTGCGGCGGAAGCGCATCGAATCTGAAAATGTTAGGCGAGTTGTAGCCCAGGTAGTAGATGCCGGTCGCAGCGAAATACGCCGACAGCATCAGCTCGGGGCGCTCGCGCGTGCGCAGGCTCAGTCTCAACAAACGCACGGCTGCGACCATGTAGAAACAGCCGGCTACGACCGCGGTGAGATAGGCGTTCTCTTGCATGCTGTTGGCCTGCGCTCGCCCCTGAAACTCCCGCCCCAGAGGCGGCGGCGATCGCCCCTTGCGTCATCAGCATCGGGATTTGCGGCTGTTGGCTTGAATCCCGCGTTGTTCCATTCGAGGCTGCCTTCAATTTGATGCTGAGGGACGACGCCCAAGGCGGGTCTGAACGCGAGGGGCCGTATAGGGCCGTATGCGTTCGTGGGACCGTGGAGCCGTGCCGGGTCACGTCGAATGGCGCCGCCGCCTGCTTGGGTCCACTTGAATGGTTGGCCAAGCGCTCTCGCGCATCCGACTGCCAGCTGCAGTCAGGTGGCTGGCACTCGCAGTCAGGTAACTGGCCACTTTGGGCCAATCAGGGCGGATACCGCGAGATTGAGCACAGTGAGCAACAGGCTTCCGAGCAAGGCGGGGCCAAAGCCCTGAATCCGAATGCCTGGCACGAGCGCCGCGACAATCCAAAGCATGAGAGCATTGACGACCAAGAGAAACAACCCAAAAGTCAACACGGTGAGCGGAAAGGTCAACAACAGCATGATCGGGCGAACGAAGGCGTTGACGAGCCCGAGAACGATCGAGCCGAGAAACGCCGAGCCCCAGCTCGTGATCTGGACGCCGTGGACAACATTGGACACGAGAAGCAGCAAGGCTGCCGTGAGAATCAGGTGTGCGATGAATTCAACCACGAATTCCTCCAATCTCGAGAAAGCGGCGGTCCGCCGCTAAGCGCGTTTCCGTTCAGACATGTTTCATTCGAAACTCCCTGCCGCCTAACCCCGCAAGGAATATCCCAAAAATCAGGGATAAAGTAGTAAACTATTCGCGCAATGGTGCTTTTGCGGTCGTCAGCTGACACCTCCGGCCGCGCAAACTGACGTTCGATCGAGGAGTCCGAGATGTCGACCACGATGTCCCATAAAGAGCGTGAGCAGTTTCTCGCGGGCCTGCACGTGGGGGTGCTGAGCGTCGAGCAGCCCGGGCGCGGGCCGCTTACGGTTCCGGTCTGGTACGCGTATCAACCGGGCGGTGACGTGCAGATCATCACCGAGCGCGCGTCGCGCAAGGGGAAGCTCCTCGCACAGGGCCGGCGCATCAGCCTCTGCGTGCAGGACGAGGCGCCGCCCTACAAGTATGCGAGCGTCGAAGGTCCGATCGAGCGCATCGAACGCTCGGACGCGGAGCGCCACGAGCGGCCGCTCGCGCACCGCTACCTCGGTCGCGCGGGCGGCGATCGCTACATGAAGAGCGCGACCGAGGGGCGCGCCGCCGACGCGAGCATCTTGATTAGCATGCGCCCGGAGCGCTGGCTCACGGCCGATTACTCGAAGGAAGACGTGGGCCTCTGAGCGAGCCGATGGCTGCGCTAGAAGGTGAGCTTGATCGCGGCGCCGCCCATCGTCGGGACGATCATCCAGTCGAAACGACTCGCGGTCTTCATCCCGAAGCGGGTCTCGTAGTCGCTTAGGTCACCGATGCCGCGCTTGGGCGCGGTCCAGATGTTGAGTTCGCCGACCGCGATGCCGACGCCGAGCGACTCCCATGCGTCGGCGTCGCAGCCGAAGCCCAAGATGAATCCGGCACCCGCGAGGTTGAGCGCGAGATTTCCCGCGTGGGGCTTCCAGTCGGTGCGCTGTTCGGCGCGCTTGGCGACCGATTGCAGCAGCGCTTCGCCCTGTGCGAGGCGCGCGAGTTTGGCTTCGCGCGAATCGCCCTCGATCGCGCGCATCGAGTCGGCGCCGTGTCGGCCCGGGTGCCGCCAGAGCAGCAGCCGCGTGGTTCCGATCGCACTCTTCGCGGCGGTGACGATGTGATTGACGCGGGAATGATCACTGTCCTCCGTGATCGCGCGCGCGGTTCCGTACGCGATGCCGCCGCCGTAGATTCCCGTCCAACCCCACTGCCAGGACTTCGCCCATGTTTCGCCGCCGTCGAGGCGCTCTTCGAGAAACAGCAGCCGAGCGTCGAGTTCGGAATCTGAAAGCGTGGACGGGTTGCGGGTGAGACCCGCGTTCGATTCGTCAGCCGCCTGCGCTTGCGCGGCAGCCGCGATCATCGAGATGACAAGGAGTATTCGAATTCCGGTTCGCAACGTCGTCCCCCCCAGGGCGGGTTCGAAGAATCTTCCGCGTTCGCGCAGTTGATACCACGTTTCGCGAAGTATGGAGATCATCGGCGGCCGGAGTTGCCTACTTGAGAGGGGAGGTGAAACACCTACGGACAAGCGTCACGGGGCGGGCAGCGCCTAACAAAAGATGAAGTCGGTTTTGCGGCTGTCCAGGCCGGGCGATCGCAGCATGCTCCTCGATCGCGGCACGGAAACGCTCCAGTATCGACGGTTTGCGCTGCACCGGTTCGGCATTCGACCGCCTAGAAGCCGAGCGGAACGGGCGCGTCCGACGCGGGTGTGTGGGTGATTTCACTGTTCGCCGCCGCGTCGTCGCTCCCGGCTGGCAAAGGCAATTCAACCGCGAGATAGACTTCGTTCAGCCGCCCCGCGAGCGTCCGGTCGCGCTCGTAGACGACCCGCATTCCTTCCGAATTTCGCAGCGCGATGCGCTCGTGGCCGCTCTTCACGTTCTGTTTGAAGATCCGATCCAATTCGCGGATCGCGTCGTCCGCATCGCGCTGTTCGCGCCGCATCTGCTCCTTTGTCCGCACGCGCGGATACGCGGGGCGTTCCAGCGAGAATTCCCGCCCGTCGACCTCGAAGAAATCGACGCCGTCCGCGTTTCGCGCGATCCGCTTGAACTCGATCGGGATGCCATCAGCGACCAGCAAGGTGCTCACGTCGCGGAAGGATTCGGCGTGAATGTAATCGGAAATCGAATTGGGGAGGAGTCTCTGGTTGCGCGGATGGGTGTGGAGATAGATCGCGTCGTAAAAATCCGGATGCCGCAGTGATCCGTACCCCATCTTCACGGAGCGCCAGTCTCCTTTGACGATGTATCGATAGACCCGTTGATTGTCTTTTGACACCGCGACCCGCATGAAGATCTCGAACGGATAATCGCTAGCGTCGATTTGGATGTAATCCGCGAGCTCATCGTTCGACGCGTCAGCGGCGACCAGGTAGACGGAGTCGGCGGCTGCGCGAGGCATGGCTTCGCGGATCTCGGCGAGCGTCTTTCCGGGAGACTGCAGAAAGGCGAAGAAGGCTTCGCCGGACCGACTGACCCGGTCGATCTTATGAGCGGATCGCGTGTCGGACATTCCCGCGCACGCCGCGCAGGCGGCGGCCAGTGCGGCGAGTGCCAAGATCCACAGCCGCCCGACCCGACCTCTTGGTTGAGCGCTCGTTCGATCCGACATCCAGCGATCGTTTCGTCCGCGCCGCGGCGCTCCTGTAGCGCGGCCAAACATCGCCAAGGCGCGGCGTGAAGCTGCCGGGTGCCGGCGAGCTGCGGCTTTCAACAAGCGAAGCCCAACTTGAGTCGATCGAGGAGCTTCAACCACAGACCCCTCCTGCCGTCGTTGCGATCGGCTCGCGCCATTTCGCTGCGCGTGAGGGTCACGCCAGCCCATCGAAAGGGCTCCGGCGGCCAGGCCATGCTCGGTTTTCGCACGAACTGCATCTCGAGGATTTCGCTGGGATCGTATCCGAGCAGTTCGAGTCCGACGCGCGCGCCGAACCGCGTGGCGCCGACCCCGAGCCCCGTGTACCCGATCGACCAGGCCACCTTTGCGTCGAACGCGGTTCCCGGTGTCATGCAGAAGCGCGTGCTCGAAGCGATGATGCCGCTCCAACGGTGCGTGAAGCGGATCCCCTGCAGTTGCGGGAAGGTTTCGAGGAATTCTTTCGCGAGTTGAACATAGCGTTTGCGCGAATCCGAAAGTCTCGGGTCGGCGCCATTTCCGTAGTAGTAACACACCGTCGTGCCGCCTCCCCAAGTGATGCGGTGATCGTGGGTCATGCGGTAGTAGTGGAACATGTTTGCGATGTTCGAGAGGCCTTCGCGACCCTTCCAGCCGATCTCTTCTCGCTGTGCGGGGCTCAGCGGCTCAGTGGCCAGCACGTAATCCCAGACCGGAATGACCAGTCGACGCGCCTTGGCGATCGGATTGCGAAACGCGTTGGTGGCAAGGAGGACCTTCCCGCAGCGCACGCTTGCCTCGGGGCAATCGACCTGCATGCCGCCGGATGTCGAATGCAACCGCAACAAAGGAGTGCCCTCGAACACCCGAACGCCCAACGAAATCAGGGTCTGCTTGAGCCCCCAGCAGAGGTAAGCCGGATCGACGAGGCCGTCTTGACCGCCCCGGTACCAGATGCCGCCGCAGTAGGTCGGTGAGTTGACCTTCTCGCGCACTTGCTGCTCGCTCAACCAGATCGCGTCTTCGCCGGCCTTGCGCGCGTTCTCGGCTGTTTCGGCGGCGGTCTGATTTTGGCTGTGCTGGGTGGTGACCGCGATGTTTCCGGTTCGCTCGTAACGCGCGTCGATGCCGTAGCGATCCAGCGTTTCGATCAACTCGCGCAGGTTCTGCTGGCCGAGTTTCGCGAGTTTCTCGGACTCGCCCGGGAAGTGGTATTCGGCGTTCATTTCGCCGTGGGCGAGTTTGTGGCTGAGGAAGCCCCCGTTTCGCCCAGACGCCCCATCGCCGATCTCGCTGGCTTCGATCAGGATGATGTCGAGTGCCGGATTCTTTTCCTTCGCCTGCAGGGCCGCCCACATGCCCGTGAAGCCGCCGCCCACGATCAGCAGCTCGCAGCGCTGATCGCCCGCAAGGGGTCGAAGCCGCTCGGGACGCGCGGCCTGATCCAACCAGAAGCAGGCGAACTTGGAGTTTTCGAGGGCCTTCAGCGGAGCGTTCATCGCGGGTCTCCCTTGCGCGGATCGAATCATACAGGGTCGCCGCGAAGCGCTCAGTTTTGCAGCAGCGCGAAGGAGTCGAGAAACCGCGCGACCTCTTCGGCCGATCGATCGCGCGTCGGCGTGGCGATTCCGAACTGATACAGGCGCTTGCCGACGAGCAGCAGTCTCATCTGCAGGATCTGTTCACCGCTCTCGTCCAACAGCGAAACGGCGCGGCCGATGTGCTCGCCGAGAGAGATGGCTCTCTCGGCGAGCAGTTTGCCGCGGATGCTCGCGATGGCCCCATCTCGCGCACCATCCAGGATGGACGCAGGCTCCCTCGCCGCGAGAACCTCGTCCGGGTAATCCGAGAAGCCCACCATGTAGTCGAAGCCGCCATGTTCGAGCTGCTGAACGCGCAGCGCGATGGGTCCCGCGCTGGTTTCGATTTCGCGCATGTTCTCCTCGGGCGCCGCGGGCATTTTGATCGCGAAGCGCCCTTCCTTCGAACGGATCTCCAGCCAATCGCCGGGCCCACACGAGGCGGCCAGCAGCGCGAGCGAGATGATGAAAACGCGTTTCATGCTTGACCTCGAAGGAAGGGCAATCCGTGAGGCGCGGCAAGGGCTCTGGGCGACGGGGGCGCGCGGCGCGAAGGCGGGGTAAGCTGGCGCCCCATGCGGAGAAGGGCGTGCTCGAAGGGCTGACACAGCTGCTCGAACTCCAGCGGCTGGACGACCAGCTCGTCGCCTCTGAAACAGAACTCAATGGCATTCCTGGGATTCGCGACCGGATCGAGTCGGATCTCAGGGTTTGCGACGAGAGGCTCGCAGCCGCCAAGCAGGCACTGCAGGGCGCCGAAGTGGCCATGCGCCGCGCCGAGGCCGCGCTGAAAGACCAAGAGGCGCTGCTGCAAAAACTCGAAGGCCAGCAGTTCCAGGTCAAATCCAACGACGCCTACACGGCTTTGCTTCGCGAGATGGACCACGCGCGGGTATCGATCTCGGATCACGAGACCCGAATTCTCGAGCACATGGATGCCATCGAACAATCCCGCGGAACGCTGGCGTACGCCGACAAGGAGCTCGCTGAAACCCGCATGAGATCCGACGCCGAGGGGCGAGCGATCGCCGCCCGCGACGTCGAGCTCAGCCGCGAGATCGAACGACTCCAGGCGCTTCGGGCACAAGTGGGGCCCGAGGTCGGGCGCGAATTGCTGAGCCACTACGAGCGCATCGCAAAACGGCGCAGACCCGCAGTGATTCTGGTCGCGGAGGAGCGCTGCGGGGGCTGCCGGGTCGGCATACCGCCCCAGAGCTTCATCGAGATCCGGCGCTGCGAGACGATCGTCACCTGCGGCAACTGTTCGCGGATTCTGATCCACGCCCAGAAATTGGCAGCGCCCGCAGGGCTGTGAGTTGCCGGAGCCGAAACGCGCAATAAAACGCCGGTTTGAACGCTGAGCTGCGAATTCGTTTCCGGCTGCGGAATCCACTCCCGTGACTTGCAAAAACAGATGTAAAAACAATTAGTTGCGAGGTTGTTCCGACGAGCGCACGGCGCGCAGCCGGCGATCGCCGTCTGCTAGAATCGGCCGAACCAAGCGCGCGGAGCCAACCGCGCCTTCAGCTGGCGGCAACAGGGGCCATGAATAAAATCGATCGCTACTGGGACTGCTTGGATCAGGCGATGGAAGCGTCGCATGGCGGCCGGACCGACGAGGCGCTGGCGTGGCTCGACGAAGCTCTCGTCGCTCACCCGGAAGGTGCAGAAGCACACAACGGCCGCGGAGAGATTCTCTGGGACGACGGCAAGATCGATCAGGCGCTCCACGAATTTTCGCGCTCGCTCGGTGCGGACCCAAAGTTCACGACCGCGCACCTCAATCGCATCGAACTGCTGATCGAAGATCTCGGAGAGTTCGAACAAGCGACCTTGTTGACCGACGAGCTGCTCGCGGGTGAGCCCGAACTCCCGCGTCTCGATCGCACCACGCAGGCCGAGCTCCACTACCTGAAAGCCAAAGCGGTCTTCTATCTCGATGATCTCGAAGGCGCGCTCTTCCTGGTTCGACGGGGTCTCAAGACGTCGGGCGAGGTTTCGATCTACCGCGCCTTCGAGGGGCAGATCCTGTTCGAGCTGGGTCGCTTCAACGAGGCGCGCCGATCCCTGATGTCCGCGTCAGCGCTCGACGCGGAATCTGGTCACGCCTTCTACCACCTTGCTCTGGTGCAGGAGAGGCTCGGCGACGACGAGGCCGCAGAGGTTTCGTTCGAACGCGCGAACGCGCTGGATCCGGATCATTACCCGCTGCCGTCCCGGGTCGACGAGGAGTTCTTTCGCGCGGTGGTCGGCGAAGCGATCGACAACCTGCCGCGCTCGATTCGCGAGTACATCCAAGACGTTCCGATCCTGGTCGAAGACTATCCGTCCGACCAGATGATTTTGGAGCAGAACGTGTCGCCCCAGATTCTCGGGCTCTACATCGGTACCCCGCGAACCGAGTTGGAGTCGGCGCCGCACGACGGAGACCTCACCCGGGTGATTCTGTTCAAGAAGAACGTCGAGAAGATCTGCCGCGGTCGCGACGATCTGATCGAGCAGATCCAGATCACGGTTCGCCACGAGGTGGGCCACCACCTCGGTCTGAGCGAAGAAGATCTCGAACGGCTGGGGCTCGCGTAGCCAAGCTGGCCCGCTCGACGTCTCCTCGCGCCGACCCAGCAATCAGCCAAATCCGTCCCAACCTGGATTGCGCGACGTCTCCTCGCGCCGACCCAGCAATCAGCCAAATCCGTCCGAGCCGCCCGGCAGCCGTCCACTAGAATGACGGCGATGGCGTCCCTCGTCGGTGACCTCGAATCCATCGTCGGTTCGACTGGCTGCCTCCAGCGTCCGGAGGAATTGCTCGTCTACGAATGCGACGCTCTGACGCTTCACACGGCGAAACCCGCCGCGGTCGTGCTCCCTCGCAGTCGCGATGAAGTGTGCCGTGTCGTTTCCGCCTGCCGCGCGCACGGCGTCCCCTTCGTGCCGAGGGGTGCCGGCACGGGGTTGTCGGGCGGGGCAGTCGCGAACCACGGAGCGGTGATCATCGAGTGCTCGCGAATGAATCGGATCGTCGAGGTCAGCGCCGAGGATCGCTACGCGGTCGTCGAGCCTGGTGTCGTCAACGCGGACCTCTCGAAGGCTGTACTCGAACACGGTCTCTTCTACGCACCAGATCCGTCGAGTCAGCTCGCCTGCACGATCGGGGGCAACGTCGCGGAAAACGCCGGCGGCCCGCACACCCTCAAATACGGAACGACCACCAACCACATTCTCGCTCTCGAACTCGTGCTGCCGGATGCGAGCGTCGTGCAGCTCGGATCGCGAACCGGTTTTGCTCCGGGTTATGACCTCGTGGGAGCGGTCGTCGGTAGCGAGGGCACGCTCGGAATCGTGACGCAGGTGACGGTCCGGCTCGAGCCGATCCCCGAGCGCATCGAGACGCTGCTCGCGAGTTTTCCGGACGTCGTCAGCGCCTGCCGCGCGGTGGGCGGAATCATCGAGGCGGGGCTCACTCCCGCGGCACTCGAAATCATCGACCGCCGAACGATCGCGGCCGTCGAGGCCAGCGTCTACGCCGCGGGGCTTCCCGCGGACGCCGGTGCCGTGCTCATCATCGAACTCGATGGCGCAGCGGTTGCACTCCCCGCCCAGCTGAAGCGCGTAAAGCAGATCTGCGCGCGAGAGGGCGCCGCGCAGGTGGAGGTGGCTCGTGACGAAGCCGAACGCCAGCGTTTCTGGCGCGCCCGAAAGGGCGCGTTCGGCGCGATGGGACGCCTCGCGCCGGATCTCTACGTTCACGACGCGGTGGTGCCGCGCAGCAAGCTGCCGGAAGTCCTCGAGGAGATCTGTGCGATCGGAGACCGCTACGGGTTGACGCTTTCGAACGTATTTCACGCCGGAGACGGAAACCTCCACCCGAACATTTCGTTCGATCGCCGCGACCCCGACGAGCTCGGACGCGTGATGGCCGCGGGCGCGGAGATCCTCGAGTGCTGCGTGAGGGCGGGCGGTGTGATCACGGGTGAGCACGGCGTCGGAAACGAGAAGCGCGACTTCATGCATCTGGTGTTCAGCGACGCAGACATGGACGCCATGAAGCGGCTTCGCAGTTGCTTCGACCCGGAAGGCATCTGCAACCCGGGCAAGATCTTTCCAACGACTCGATTTTGCGTCGAGTCGAATCCGAAAGCGCGCGGTTACGACCGCGTTCCGTTCGACTGATGGTGCGTCCGGATTCGCTCGCAGCGCTGCGCGACGCCGTCGGGAAGTCCGCTCTGCGCGAGCACGAACCCGTCGAATTGGACGGGGCGACGGCAGCCTGGACGCTGAGTCCGGAAGACGGCGCAGCGCTGTCGCGTGCGCTCGCCGCGCTCCAGCGCTGCGGGCTTGCGGTAGCGGTGCGCGGTGGCGGAAGCCGCGCGGGAGTCGGCAATCCACCGACGCGTCTCGATGGGTTCTTGTCGACGCGCCGCCTGGCTGGGATCGACGAATTCGACCCCAGCGAAGGCGTCTGCCAGCTGCGATCCGGAACACTCGTGCGGGACGTGCGAGAAGCTCTCGCCGAAAGCGGTTGGGAACTTCCACTCGACCCACCGGGTGCGGACTCCACGATCGGCGGCTGCATTTCCGCCGCCTCGATCGGACCTCGCACGCTCGGCTACGGGCACCCTCGCGACCAGGTGCTGGGCGTGCAGCTGTCCCTCGCGTCGGGCGAACGCGTTCGCTGCGGCGGCCGGGTCGTGAAGAACGTCACGGGTTACGACCTCAACAAGCTCTACACCGGTTCGTTCGGAACGCTGGGCGTGATCGAATCGGTCTGGTTGAGGCTTCGCGCGGCTCCCGAGCGAACGGCGGTCTGCGAGTTGCGCAAAGCCGACGTCGCTCAGGCGTGTCGTGCGGGGACTGCGGCTTCGCGCTTCCTTTCGGCGCGCGCGGTCGCGATCGCGTCGAGCGCGTCCGAAGCCTGGGAGCTCGTCATCGAGCTCGCGGGCGACGCACCGACCGTCGAGCGCGATCTCGCTCGCTTGCGCGCCGAGCACCGCGCGGTCGATGCGCGGGACAGCGCTGTGAGCGAGATCCGCGATCGGCAGGCGGAATCCGGTTCGCCGTTCGGGCTGCGCTTCCGGCTCGGCGCGCTTTCCTCTCGGCTCGAGCAGGCGATCGTCGAACTGCGCGCGGGTGGCGCTTCGCTGCTCGCGTATCCGAAGCTTCAACTCATCTACGCGAGCTTCGCGCTCGAGGCGGCGCCCGCCGAGCGCGAAGTGGCTGCGATCTTTCGCAGGGTCCAGACGGTCAGTCGCAATGCGGGGGGCGGCTATGTGTGTGAAGCCGCGCCGACCTCGGTCAAGGCGGGCCGGGACATGTTCGGGGATCTGGCTGCAGCGGGAGCGATCGTCCGCGCGCTCAAGCAGCGCTTCGATCCCACGGGTGTGCTGAATCCGGGTCGCTTTGCGGGTCATAATTGATCGACCGCAGAAGTTGAACGATGGCCCCGTGGAGCGAGATGCAGGCAGAGTGAGGGTCGAGTGATGGACGAGTGATGGACGAGTGAGGGTCGAGTGATGGACGAATGATGGACGAGTGATGGACGAGTGATGGACGAATGATGGACAAAAACTGGGCGGCGATCTACGAGCGGACACTGGACTGCGTGCACTGTGGTCTGTGCCTGCCGACCTGCCCGACCTATCGGGAGACCGGCCGCGAAAGTTCTTCTCCGCGCGGGCGCATCTACATGTTCCGCGCGGTTGCCGAACAGCGCGCGGAATTGGCTGCTGCAATAGCCGACGAGGCTTATCTGTGCCTCGGTTGTCGCGCCTGCGAGACCGCGTGTCCGTCGGGCGTCAAGTTCGGCTCGATGCTCGAACTTGCGAGAGCGGAGATCGACCGCGCCGGATTGCGCAAGGGCTGGGCGGTCCGGCTGGAGCGTTGGGCGCTGCGCGGGCTCGTCACCAACCCGCGGCGGTTGTCACGAGCAGCCTCGCTGCTGCGCGCCGTCCAGCGCAGTCGGATCGATCGACTCGTCGCGCGCTTGTTGCCGCGCGCGTGGCGCGAACTCATTGCGCTCGCTCCGATCGTGCCGCCGGCGAGCGAGCGCACGGCCATGCCGGCGTTTACACCAGCACTCGGCGAGAATCGCGGCCGCGTCGCGCTCTTCGCCGGTTGCGTGATGCCGGAACTGTTCGGTGCCGTGAACGCCGCGACGATTCGCGTGTTGTCCCACAATGGATTCGAGGTGGTGGTTCCCGCCCTGCAGGGATGTTGTGGCGCGCTGCACGCCCACACGGGAGATCTCGATTTTGCGCGCGATCTCGCGCGCCGAAACATCCAGGCCTTCGCAGAAGCGGATTTCGATGCGGTGATCGTGAATTCTGCGGGTTGCGGGGCCGCGCTGCGCGAACTGGAAACCTGGCTTCCCGGCGAGGGCGCCGCGCTCGCGCAGCGGGTGCGCGACGTCTCGGAATTTCTCGACGCGGTCGGACTCCGTCCGCCCGAAGGGGGAATCGCAGTGAAGGTTTGTTACGACGATCCCTGCCACCTGGTCCACGGTCAGAAGGTCGACGCCGCACCCCGCAGACTGCTCGCGGCGATTCCGGGCCTCGAACTCCAGAATCACGACGACCCGACCAGCTGTTGTGGTGCCGCGGGAATCTACAATCTGACCCACCGCGAAATGTCGCGCGCGGTTCTCGAACGGAAACTGAAATCGCTCGGCGCCGCCGACCCGGACTGCATCGCCACGGGCAATCCGGGTTGCATGATGCAGCTGCGCGCCGGCGCGGCGGCCGCCGGCCTGCGGGCGGAGGTGCTCCATCCGGTCGAACTCCTCGACCGCGCGTACGCGCAGCGCGCGACAAAACGCTGAGCGCCAGCGATCACGCGCGAACGCTGGACATCAGCGATAGCGCGCGAACGCTGAGCGCCAGCGATCACGCGCGAACGCTGGACATTAGCGATAGAGAAAGGCGTCGGGTGTTTCGCGCGGGGTGTTGATGCGCGGAAAGGCGCCGAGACTCAGGTCCGAGAGGGACCCCTGCAGGACCAGCGAGAACGGTAAGATGGATTCGCGCGCGCGAACCATTCCGTAGCGCTCGCGCATTCCCTGATAGCCGTAGCTGGATTCTGACATCGGCCGGTTGTCGATTTCGTCGGACAAGCCCAGCCGCGCGCGCTCGAACACGACGTCGCGGTTTGCGTCGAACTGAATCGCGTTGTCGGCGTCGAGCAGCGAATTGCGAAATGACGTTTCCTCGAGCTTTGCGACCATTCGCGCGAACCGCTGCTGCGAGAGTTCCTGGTAGACCTCGATCGGGGGATCCTCGTCGTCCCCGCTAGGCCCGATGAAGAGAAGCTTTACGTTGCGCCCCCCGATCAATACGACTCCGCCCGGGTGCAGCTCCCCGTTGATCGGATCGTCGTCGAGGAATTCGGCCTCGAGCCCCAGGCCCTGAGGCCCTGCAAATTCGCGATTCTCGAGCAGAAAACCGCGTGAGATTCGGATCTGCTGCGGGGTGGCGTGAAGGATTTCCTCGCGCGCGGCGTTTCCGGCAGCTTGCCCCGCTTTGGTGTCCGGATACTCCCGAGCGACCTGTCTGTACATGGCGATGCGCTCGCTCGCGTGCGCTTCGCGGCTCGCGTATTCCACCGCTTGTTCGGCCGCTTTCTCTCTCAACTCGCCGAGTTTCTCGCGATCGAAAGCGGGATCCTGGAGCGCGACGTTGTAGACTCCGATCCAATTGTCCCGCTTGCGCTCGTAGTCGGTCAGCCAGCTGCGAATTTCGCTGGTGTGCTCACCGTCGGGATGCAAATCGAGATAGCGGCGCGCGTAGACGGCGGCGAGGCGCGTCGTGGGCAGTGTGCCCAGCCAGGGCAATTGGATCAACCGGAGCGGAAACGCGATCAAGGTCTGTCCGACCGCGGGTAGATCGATCGCCCACTCGATGGGCGCCGGCAGTCGGCGGTCCGGTGTTCCGCGCGACCAGGGGCCGAGGAAGACCCACTTGGCTCGGGTCTTGCGATCCTGGCTGCGCGCGTCGCTGAATGCCAAGTAGGGGTTGGTCAAAGGGTTGTTGATCCGCGCTCGAGCGTGTCTCGCCATGTTGGAGCGATCGAGATCCTGCTCGGCGATTTCTTCCAGCAGCCGCCACATTTGCAGCTCAGCACCCACCTCGCCGAATGCGATCGCCTTGGCGAACCGCGCTTCATCGGCGAAGGGCCCTTGCGGCTCGGACTCGAGCAGTGCGTTTGCGGCGCCCATGATGTCGCCATGCGGGTCGAGCAGCGCGATCGCCAACTTTCGCGCAGCGGGTGACGTCGGCGCCATCTGCGCGGCGGCTTCGAGGCTTCGGCTCTGTTGCTCGCGCTCTTGGAGAAGTTTGCGGTCGGCTTCGGCGCGAAGTGCAAGGGCGTCGGGATCCTCCTGCTTCAATTCCAGTGCCCGATTCGCGTTCACGAGCGCGAGTCGTGCGTAGTGGGTCTCGAGTGCGCGCCTTGCAGCGCGCATGCTCCGCGCGTAGAGGGTCTCCGCGAGCGCGATGTCTGCGTGTTCGATCTGGGGCTCGAGTTCGGCGACCTCGGGCGCGTCCGGGTAGCGGGCGGCGAATTCCTTCCAGTGGGCGAGCGCCTGTCGGCGCTGCAGCGGCAGCGGATCCTGGTTGTAGACCTGGATCGCGTAATTGAGCAGGGATCGCGCGACCCGATACGGGGCCAGCGTGGTCGTCACGATCGACTTGCCGATCGGTTCCGCGAGCGCGTTGAACGCGCGACCGAAGCTGATCGTCCATGCGTCTCGGATGCGCGCAGAGGCGAGTTCGAGCGGGTCGTTCTGCTCGGTCTGCGAGAGCCGTTCGCGCAGGGCCGGATCGAGCTCGTGGTTTTCGAGCAGGGCTCGGGTGGCGTTCCGATAGGCGAGCGAAGAGTCCACCGCTGCATTGACGAGGTCGCTTGCGACCGGAACGAGCCCGGTCGCGAGCCCCCCGTCCGCGACGAGCGCGCTGTCGATCGCACACAACTGCTCGAGCAGGCGCTCGGAGCGTTCGGCGTCGGAGACCAGCGCGGCCCGTGCGAGTGCCGCGGCCGCGTAGTCGGCGACGTCGGGAACGCGCGTCGAAAAGCGCACGCCGGAATCGATGGCCGGCCGGATCGGCCGCGCACCCGGCGAGTGACAGCCGGTGAGCGACACAAGGATCAGCGCGCCGGCCAGGCCTGCGGCGAATCTTCGCTCAGGGTGTGAATCGGTCACGATCGATCCGAATCGAAAAGGCCAAGAATGCCTCCAGCAGACGGGACGCTTCGAGCTTTTCGGGGGTTCCATCGCGGCTGGAGACCATTTCGTAGATCCGCGATGCGCCGTCGACCAACTCCTGGAACCGAACCGGGTCGAAGAGCAGGCTCTCCGGCGGGTAGCTGCTCGCGTATTCCACTGCGAGTTCCGCGTAGAGGCCTGCGAGACCGAGCAGGTGGCGGTTGAAGTTCTTGCTGTTCGTGTGTCGGTTGATCACGCGTCGCAGTTCGGCAATCGCGCGCACGTCGCCATTCAGGTCCGTTTTCCGGATGCCCACGAAATAGTTGGCGCGCTCGACGTCCGAGCGCTCGACTTCTTCCTGCACGATCGCGTAGTGGTGGCTGCCCTCTGCGATCATTGCGAGGCCGTCGAGCAGTGCGACTCGAGCCTCGAATCCCGCGAGCGCGGATTCGGGGTCGATTCTGACGAGTCCGGCGTTTTCCGCATCGGAGTCGATTTCGACGAGCTCGGCGATTTCCGCGTCGGAGTCGATTTCGACGAGTTCGGCGATTTGCACATCGGGGTCGATTTCGACGAGTTCGGCGATTTGCGCATCCGAATCGATTTCCGCGTCGTTCCAGGGCGCGGGCACACGCGTGATCAGTGCGGCCTCGAGGAGCAGGTCGCAGATGTCGGCACTGCGCAGAGCATCGAGCCGCAGATCCTCGCTGATTTCCGCTGCGAGCCGGTAGTTGTCGGCCGCGAGATCGAAGGCCCTCAGCCGCTCGAGCGAACGGGCCTTCGCGAACGCGATCACGCCGTCCATGTGGCCCGCGCGAAACGCATTCGGATGTAACTCTTCGAGATTCTCGAGCCGCAGCAGCGAGCTGCGGTAGACGTTCCGGCCCGTGAAGTCGCGCGCGGATTCGAATCGGTAGGTGTCGTCGTCGATGTGCGCGCGCAGTACGGAGATCACCTCGAGTGCGTTTTCCATCGGGCGATAGACGGGATCGACCTCCGGCGTCGAAGCGCACGCCGCGCAGAGCAGCAGCGCCGCGCACGCGAGAGATCGATCGAAGCTGGGATGTCGAAGCCGCATTTCAGCCGCAGAGCATACCAGCCCCGGGGAGCGCGCCCGAAGTCGCGCTGCGCGATCGCGGGTTGCTGAATGGCACGTTCGCGGGTCACTGAATGGGCGCGATCGCGGGTCACCGAATTCGCGCGTTCGCGGGTCACTGAATGGGCGCGTTCGCGTTCGCAATTAGCTGTGCTTGCCGCCGGACTTTCGGCGCTGCGCGATCGCGTTGAGCATCTTTTCGGTCGCAATCACTGCAGCCGCGAGCTGGTCCGAATCGACGCCAAGGGTCGTGAGGTTGTCTTGGGCGTCGCCATCGCCTTTCCAGCTGATGACGGTCTCCACGAGCGCGGTGGTTCTCCCTCCGGGCGGGATGCGCACCCGAAAATCCGCGAGGTGCGGAACTTCGAGCTGGAGCTTCTTGGCGGCCTTCCGGATCGCGTTCATGAACGCGTCGTATCCGCCATCCCCCGTCGCCTTGGCGGCCGATCGCTTGTTCCGATACGCGAGCACGATCTCCGCCCTCGGAGTTTCGTTCGTTCCGACGGAAACCCGATAGGATTCGACCCGCACGCGCTGGTCGGTGGGTGTCTTGAGCACATCCGCGATCACGTAGGGGAGATCCTCGACGCTGATCCGGTTCTTTCGCTCGCCGAGCTCGACGATCCGCTGCAGGACGAGTGCCTTCTCCTCGGTCGCGAGCGCGATGCCGAGCGCTTTCAGGTTGTGTTCGAGCGAAGCCTTGCCGGCCAGTTTTCCGAGCGCGTAGCGCCGCTGCCCGCCGAAGCGGGCTGGTAGCAATCGACTCGCGTACAACTCACCCTTTGCATCGCCGTCCGCGTGGATGCCCGCGGTCTGGGTGTAGACGTCGCGACCGACGATCGGCGTATTGTCGGCGACGTCCTTTCCGCTGAAGGTTTCGACCAGGCGCGACAGCGACGACAGGCGCGCTTCTTTCACGCCGGTCTTGAATTTCGTGTGATCGTGGATCGCGGCGACGACCTCCGCGAGTCTCGCGTTTCCGGTGCGCTCGCCAAGGCCGTTGACGCTGGCGTGAACCCCCCGCGCGCCCGCTCGAACGCTCGCGAGCGCGTTCGCGCCCGCGAGCCCGTAGTCGTTGTGGGCGTGGAATTCGAACACGACATCGGGCCAGGTCGAAACCATCAGATCGACGTAGCGAGTGACGTCGCTCGGTGACAAGATGCCGAGAGTGTCGGCGAGATAGATCCGCTCGGCGCCGAGTTCGCGCAGCCGTTCGACCAGAGCGAACACGTAATCGAATGAATCGCGAACTCCATTCGACCAATCCTCGAGGTAGACGTTGAGCTCGAGGCGCTTCCGTTTCGCGGCGCGAAAAGTCTGGGTGATGGCGCTTCGGTGCTCTTCCGGGGTCATGCCGAGCTGGACGCGGCAGTGCCGCTCGGAGCCCTTGGTGAGCAGGTTCATCACCTTGCCGCCG
>CAZBSV010000193.1:0-14909 GCA_964494795.1 uncultured Spirochaetales bacterium
GTAGCGGTGAAGCTGTGTAGCCGTGTTTGCCCCGGCGCCTCGGCGGTCGAAAGCGCTCTCCGCGGCTCAAGCCGCTGATAGCGAGAGATCCTTCGACATCAGGCTGACGAGCTTCGCGCCGGCGTCCGTGTGCTGGCGGCCTACTTCGACGAAGTCGAGGCGCTCGTGAAACGCGAACGAGCCCGGATTCGGCGGCTCGATGTTGATCTCGCAGGTGAGGTCCGGCGCATGTGCGCGGGCCACCTGTTCGAGATCTGCATACAGCGCGCGCCCGATTCCCGCGCGCTGGCTCGACGCCGCGACCGCGATCCGATCGATGTAGACGAAGCGCCGGTAGCGCTCGCGAAACCACAGGAAGTTTGGGCTGAAGTAGCGCGCGTTCTCGGAAAACGCGAGCAGGAAGCCGACGGCGCGCCCGCCCTCGCGCGCGATACGGAAGTAGAACGACTGCGCGGCAAGATCCGCGAGCTCGGCTTGCGAGATCCGATTGACGTGCGGCAGCACGCCCTCGTTGAGGGCGAGGATCTCGGGATGATCGGCAGCCGTCGCGTTCTCGATCTTCACGTTCGAATGCCACTCTGTTTGCACGGCGCCCGGTTCGCATCGCGCGTGTTCAGCGTCGGGCTGCAGCGCATTGTCGGCCCCCTCGGCGCTGCTTTCAAGCTCCCTTGCTGCCGCGCCCATTCAGGCACCGAAGGCGAGTCGGGACCGAAGGCGGGTCGGGACCGAAGACGGGTCGGGACCGAAGGCGGGTCGCGCTGATTCGCTGCGGCGACTCGCTATAGTGCCGGCGCTTTGGCGAACTCTCGGACCGACGAATCGAAGCGATCGCTCGCGGCGCTCTTCGCCGTCATCATCATCGACCTGATCGGCTTCGGGATCGTGGTCCCGATCCTGCCCTACTACGCGAAGAGTTTCGACACCAGCCCGCTGGTGCTCGGTTTGCTGCTCGCCGTCTACCCCGCGTTTCAATTCGTCTTCAGCCCGATCTGGGGTCGCCTGTCGGACCGCGTCGGCCGAAAACCCGTCATGCTGGCCACGGTGCTCGGCAGCGCGGGCGCGCTCGCGCTGCTCGGGCTCTCGGACTCGCTGCTCGGACTGTTCGCGGGCCGCATCCTCGGCGGGGTCTTCGGCGCGAACATCAGCGTCGCGACCGCGTACGTGGCGGATGTCACGCGCGAAGACGAGCGCACGCGCTGGATGGGGATGGTGGGTGCGTGCTTCGGGATCGGTTTCGTGCTCGGCCCCGCGCTCGGCGGCCTGCTCGCCCCGAATCTCGACGGCAGCTGGCCCGCGTCCGCGCTCGTCGGCACGAGCATTGCCGCGCACGTCGCACCGTTTGGCTACGGGATTCCGATGCTGTTCGCGTCCGCGCTGGCCGCGATCAATTTCGCGTTTGCGTCGTGGGCGCTCGCCGAACCGGAACGCCATGCCAATCGAGATGCCGGCGCGCGGCGACTCGAGGTACTGCGCGACCCCGCGGTGCGTCGACTCTGCAGCATCAATCTGGTCTTCTCGCTCGCCGTCACCCAGCTCGAATCGATCTTCGCCTACTTCATGATCGATCGATTCCGTTACGACGCGATGCGCGTCGCGTTCATCCTCGTCGGGATGGCGGTGCTGATGGGCGGCGTGCAGGGCGGCGCGATCCGATCGCTCGCCGCGCGCTTCGGCGAGCGCAAGCTCGCGCTCGCGGGCTTTGCGCTGATGGCGGTCTCGCTGCTCGCGGTGCCCTTCATGCCGACGGTTGGCTGGACGCTGCTGCCTCTCGCGCTCTCCGCGATCGGCCGCGGCATCGGCCAACCGCCCGTGCTGAGCCTGGTTTCGATGAGTGCGGCCCCGTCGGAACGCGGATCCGTGATGGGAACCTTCCAGTCGAGCGCGTCGCTCGCGCGCGTCTTGGGCCCCGCAGCCGCGGGCGCCCTGTATGCGCTCTACCCCGCCGGCCCGTTCGTGCTCGCCGCAGCCTTGATGTTGATCACCTGGCGGATCGCGATTGGTCTGCCGAAGCTTCGCGAATCGCGGCAGAACTGAATCCGATTCGGCCATTCGGATGACACCGACTCTTGTTCTTTTCGGATCGGGCTACTCGAGCCAGAACGAGAAGCTTTCGAAGAAGCGCGAGGCGGCGCCCGGAGGATCGATCGCGCGGGGGTGTCGCACGCTGACCAGGTAGAGCCGGTTGCCCGCGAGCACCAAGAGCAACTTTCCGGTGAACTCCCGGTCGGGAATCTCGAACGTGACTTCGCGCGCCGGCTGACCCTGGAGCGAGGCCTCCGAAGATGCGACCTCGCGCGCACCGATGTCATCGAGCATGCCCGACACGCTTCGGTCGAGGATGTAGTGGCTCGTCAACACGAGTTCGGCGAAGCGCGGGATGTCGTGGATCTCGACCGCGAACTCGGCGCCGTCGGCAAATGCGCTGTGGCGGACGTCGTTGTCGGTAATCGCGAACTTGGATCCGTTCATTTCATCGACGGATGGCGATTCCGCGGGCAGCTCGACGTGGAAGCGCCCGGCCTCGGAGCGATAGCTGAAAAGATCGCTCGCCGCGGCGCGCGACGGAGCCTGCGCGGACGCCGCGGCGGCGAGCTGCAGCGCAATTGCGGCATGGAACATGCGCGGCTGAAATCCCACGGGATCGAACGCCGCTAGCTGCCGAGCAGCGCGGCGGTTTCCCGCGTCAGCGCGCTGATGTCGAGTCCGAATTCGCACGCGTTCTCGCAGGGCTTGCCGCTGCAGCTCAGACACGGGGACGCGCCGTGTTCGAGCGCCGCGTAGCCGGATCGCGCGAGCGGCAGGTTGCCGTAGCTCTTGGCGTACATGCGCTGGCGCAGCACGTCTGCGATCGGGACTCCGAGCGGGCACGCCGACTCGCACGCCGAGCAGCCCGCGCGACAGTAGTCGGCGCTGTGGTTGCGAACGTATCGCTCGAGGATCTGGACATCGCTCGTGCGCAGACCGCGTTTTCCCGAAGCGCGCATGTAGCTGTCCGCGACTTCCGCACTCGTCATCGAAATGATCGCGGCGTCGACGTTGGGATCCGAGAGCACCCAGCGCAGCGAGGCTTCCTGGAAGCTCGCGCCCTGCACTTCGTAGGCGGAAAGGTCGTTGAGCTTCGCGCCCATCTGGGTCTTCATCGCGATCACACCGACGCCCTTGTCGTGGGCCTTTTTGAACAGGCGCTGGATGCCGGCCTGGTTGGCCACCCAGTCGAATTCCTTGGTGAAGCGCTCGTAGAATTTCGGATCGGATCCGAAGTTGTGCGACGACAGGATCACGTCCACCAGGTCGTGGTCGAGCGCGTATTCGATGCACTCCTGGAGCTTTCCAGCGTGACCGGACATGCCCGAAAAACGGATCTTCCCCTGCTGCTTGGCGAGGCTTGCAAACTCGAACCACTCGGGATTCTTCAGTCGCTCGACGTCGTTGACCGCGTGATTGAGGAAGATGTCGACGTGGTCGGTGCGCAGCCGCCGCAGGCTCGCCTCGAGTTTGGACATGATCAGCTTGCGATCGTCGCTCGCTTGCGCGAGGTATTTGGTGGTGATCACCACCTTGTCGCGCTTGTCGTGCAGCGCCTCGCCGAGGAAGCTCTCGACGAATTCGCCCTCGCCCCAGCCCTTGCTGCCGTACATCTCGGCGGTGTCGAAGTACGTCATGCCGCGGTCGTAGCAGTGGCGCACGACGTCGGCGCTCGGGCAGCCGCTGGATCCGAAGCCGATGTCCGAGATCACGAGCCCGGTCTTGCCGAGCGTCACGTATTTCTGGATGTGGGGCAGATCGCCGGTAGGGCTCGCCGCGCGGGCCGCGAAGCCGACCCCGAACGCGCCGAGGCCGAGTACGGTCTTGCCGCCGCGCTGGAGAAAGGTGCGGCGATCGATTCCAGTCCGTTCGAGAGGATTACGATCGCATTCGATAGGGTTACGATCGCATTCGAGAGGGTTACGATCGGCGTCGCGGTCCTTCGGTGAGTCCGCCATGCCAGCTCCCCTTTGAATCCAGCCGTCCCGATCGATCAGTGTACGGGGCAAGCCGGGGGCCGCAACCGGCCCTCGCGCGCAAGCCGCTCGGCGACGCGGCGCTCGCACGGCATCGCATCCCCGCGGAAAATCGACGCTATTCTCCGCCCGCGCGGGCGCCCGCGAGGAGAGCCGATGGCAGGCAGCGATTCAAGCGACGACACGCCCGCGGAAGCTCGCTCGCACTTCATTCGCGAGAAGATCGCGGCCGACGTGCGCCGCGGAAAACACGCTGGGCGCGTCGTCACGCGCTTTCCGCCGGAGCCCAACGGTTACCTGCACATCGGTCACGCGCTTTCGATCCAGCTCAACTTCGGCATGGCGGCCGCGTTTCCGGCTGGAATCTGCAACCTGCGCTTCGACGACACCAATCCGGAGGCCGAAGACGTCGAGTACGTCAACGCGATCCAGGAGGACATCCGATGGCTGGGTTTCGACTGGGGGGAGCGCCGCTATTTCGCGTCCGATTATTTCCAGCAGCTGTACGACTTCGCGATCCGGCTGATCGAGAAGGGCCTCGCGTTCGTCGACAGCTCGAGTCTCGAAGAGATCCGCAGGCTGCGCGGGAACTTCTACCAGCCGGGCAGCGACAGCCCGCATCGCGCGCGCTCGATCGAAGAGAACCTCGATCTCTTCCGGCGCATGCGGGCCGGAAAATTCGAGGACGGCGCGCACGTGCTGCGCGCGAAGATCGACATGCGGTCGCCGGACCTGAACCTGCGCGATCCGATCATGTATCGGATCCGCCGAATCGCCCACCACCGCACGGGTAACGCGTGGCCCATCTATCCGATGTACGACTTCGCCCACGGGCTGTCGGACGCGATCGAGGGCGTGACCCACTCGCTGTGCTCGCTCGAGTTCGAGGACCATCGACCGCTCTACGACTGGTATCTACGCGCCTGCGAGATCGAATCACCGCCGGAGCAGACCGAATTCGCGCGCCTGAATCTGAGCTACACGGTGCTCAGCAAGCGCAAGTTGCTGCAGCTCGTCGAAGAGGAACTCGTGAGCGGTTGGAACGATCCGCGCATGCCGACCCTCTGCGGAATCCGGCGCCGCGGGTATCCGCCGCAGGCGATCCTCGACTTCTGCAACGAGACCGGGGTCACCCGGCGAAACTCCGTGGTCGACGTGGGCCTGCTCGAGCACTTCGTGCGCGACGCGCTCAACTTCGGCGCGCCGCGCGCGATCGGAGTGCTGCGCCCGCTCAAGCTGGTGATCGAAAACTTTCCCGAAGACCGGGTCGAAGCGCTCGACGCGCCGTTTCATCCGAACGATCCGAGCTTCGGTTCGCGCAAGCTTCACTTGTCCAAGGTCCTCTACATCGAGCGCGAGGACTTCATGCTGGAGCCCGTTCCGAAGTGGTTCCGTCTTGCGCCGGGCCGCGAAGTGCGCCTGCGCTACGCGTGCCTGATCACCTGCGTCGATGCGATCACGGATCCGAAGAGCGGTGAAGTCATCGAACTGCGCTGCAGCTGGGATCCCGATTCGCTCGGGGGCGCGCCCGCCGACGGCCGCAAGGTGCGCGGCACGCTGCACTGGGTTTCAGCCGATCACTGCGTCGAAGCCGAAGTCCGGCTCTACGACCGCCTGTTCCAAGACGAGAACCCGTCCGCGGGCGATCGCGATTTCCTCGACTGCTTGAACCCCGACTCGCTCGAGGTGCTCTCCGGTTGCCGGGTCGAACCCAGCCTCGCAGGCGCGCAGCCGGGCGCGCGCTTCCAGCTGGAGCGGCTCGGTTATTTCTGCGTCGATCCCGATAGCGAAGCCTCGGGAAAGCTCGTGCTCAATCGAACCGTGGGCCTGCGCGACACCTGGGCGAAAGAAGCGAGCAAGCCAGCTCCCAGCTCCCCGAAACCGCAGCCGTAGGCTCCCCGAAACCGCAGCCGTAGTAGCGGTAGCAGCAGGGTCGGCGGCGGCGACAGCCGCCACGGCGCTGTCGCTCGATCTCCGATCGGGCGCTTCGCTCAGCCAGCGTCAGTCGTTCGACGAAACCCGCGCCACGCGACCCTTGTAGAAATCCATCTGCCCGAAGTTCATGATGTGCGGCCGGCCGAGCTTCGCGGCGAGGAAGTCGAGTTCGAAAGTCGGTGTCAACTTCGCGCCGTCCCAGTTGTAGGCCTTGAGGAATTGCGGATCCGAACCGGGGGTTCCGTCCCAATTCGCGAGCAACGACGCCGTGAAGTACAGCCGCTTTCCATCCCACGACTGCGAGACCATGTTCAGCTGCGCGCCGATCTTCGCTTCGTAGACTTTGTGGGCCTTGCGCGGCTCGGACACGTCGAACACCCGCAGCATTCCGTCCATGAAACTGTCGACGAAGAGAAAGCGATCGTCGGCGGACAGCGAGATGTCGACCGGCAGCGGAAGCAGCGCGGGATCGCCGATGTCCGCCAGCTCGACGGCCTCGAAGCTGCCGTCGTCCTTGCGGAAGATCCCCCAGAGCTTCGACGTCAGCGCCGTGGTCGTAAACGCGTAGTGGTGTTCGGGAGCCAGCGCCCAGCGGACCTCGAGCGGCGCGCCCGGCACCTGCAGGGTCTGGAGCGGCTGTCGCGTGTGGTAGTCCCAGACGACCATCGTGTTGCCGAAGTTCTTCATCGCTTCGGCGTCGCCCATCAGCTCCGGGAGCTTGCGCATGTAGTTCTTGTGCCCGGCAAACGAAGAAGTCAGCATGCGGTTGAGTTCCTTCTTCACGCGGACGTCGTAGCCGTAGGTCGCGCCTTCGGGCATCCAGAGCGTGCGGATGTACTCACCGCCGTTGTTGTACTCGACCATCCCGGTCTTGCCGCCCAGGTCTTTGCTGTTCGAAAGACCGCTGATCAGCATACGGCCCGGAAGTGCGTAGAAGGTGTGTGGACCCACGACGCCGCCCGACGCCTCGACGAAGTCGCCGATCGTCTTCACGAGCTTGGGCTTGGAGGGGTCGGTCGCCACGTCGAAGACGTAGATCAGACTGTCGTCGAGACCTCCCATCCAGAGTTGTCTGCGGTCGTCGGTAAATCCGCCGTGATGCGCCTCGTGGCGGCCGCCGACCGACAGGCTCGAGACGACCTTGCCGTAGTCGGAACGCGCGGGATTGGCGCCGACCGTGACGAGCTTGTCCGAACCATCGCCAAGTCCGTCGACGCCAAGCGTCCAGACGTAGACGAAGTCCTCGTGGCCGGTGATCTTCGGCAGATACGGAGACTGGCAGGTCTCGTCGGCGATCGCGAAACCCGCAGCGCCGAGCAGTGCAACACAAGTGGCGAGGCTCGCCGCGGCGAGACCCGAGATCAGGGAGCGGTGGATCGACATGGTGCGATACTCCTCCTGCACGAGCCGAGGCGTGGATCCTAACATCCTCGCGGCGGTAGCTGGTTGATTTTTTGCGGGCCGCGTCCCACGAAGTTTGCTGGCCAGATCGCATGAACTCTGCGGGCGGCGTCATATCACCTTTGCGGGCCGCGTCCCATGAACTTTGCGGGTCAGGTCCCATGATCTTTGCAGGGCGCGCCACCTGAACTGTTAGGATTAGCCCACGCAGCCGGAGCGATATGCGAAAAATGGCAGCCAAGCGACTGACTCTCGGTTCGTGGATTCTCCTCGCGCTGGCCGCGCTGTTTTCCGCGCCGATCGGCCTGCTGATCTACTGGGGCGGGCGAATCGAATCCACCCTGCTGGTCTTCGGCGACATCGTCTACGTCGTGGTAGACGCGGGCCGGCCGCGCATCGCGCTGCTGCTCTGCCTGCCTGCATGGCTCGTGGCCGGAGCGCTCGCCGCGCGCAGGGTCCGCGAGCCCCGCTGAAAGCCGGCTGACGCGCGGCTATGCTGCGATCGACGTATGTTCGATCAACGCGCGAGCGATCGTTTCACGAGAACTTCCGATTCGATGTGGGGCCTGTGCGGCGCGGCGCCGTCTTGCGGCCTGCGCCGGACCGCGCTCGTCGTGCTGCTCGCGCTATCGGCGGCGGGCTGCGCGAAGACGCGGGTCGACGAGCCGATCGTCGAGCCGACCGTAGAAGCGGGCGGCGAAACGCTCGTGGGTGTGCGGCTGGATGCGAACGCCAAGCTCGCGGTATTTCGCGGCATCCCCTACGCGTCCGCTCCGATCGGCGAGCTGCGCTGGCGCCCACCGGAGCCGCACGCGCCGCGCATCGGCCGCCAGGATGCTTCGCGCTTCGGGGCCGCGTGCCCGCAACTGCAGAGCAATCCCGACTACTACCGCGACGTCGCCGAGAAATTCGGGCGCTCGAGAGCATTGATCCCGGAGCTCACGGACATCGCGGAAGACTGCCTCTACTTGAACGTCTGGACGAAAAACCTCGGGAGCGTATCGCCGCAACCCGTGATGGTCTGGATCCACGGCGGAGGCAACGTCGACGGCTACGCGCACGAACCCAACTATTTCGGACACAATCTCGCGAAACGCGGCGTCGTCGTCGTCTCGATCAATTACCGGCTCGGCGCGCTGGGCTTTCTCGCGCACCCGGCACTGAGCGCAGAGTCCGATCGCAAGATTTCTGGAAACTACGGGCTGCTCGACCAGATCGCCGCGCTCACGTGGCTGCGCGACAACATCGCCAGATTCGGCGGAGATCCCGACCAGGTCACGCTATTCGGAGAGTCCGCGGGAGCCGCGGACATTGGCACGCTGATCGCGTCTCCGCTCGCGAAGGGGCTGTTCGAGCGCGCCATCATCCAGAGCGGCGGTTATTCGCTCTACGACACCACGAGCGTCCGCGACGCCGAAGTGGCCGGCGCAAAGTTCATGGCGGCGCTCGGCGCCGACGACGCCGCGAATCCGCTCGAAAAGATGCGCGCGCTGGGCTGGCTGGAGATCGTCGCGGCGGCGGTGGATATCGCTCCCGACGACTTCAACCGCGCGGTCGTCGACGGCTGGCTGCTCCCGAAGACCGTCCGCGAGATCTTCCAGGCCGCAGAGCAGAACCCGAGCGACCTCATGATCGGCTCCAACGCCAACGAGTGGTTGATGTACCTGGATCACCCCGTGGATCCAAAGCAGCTGCATACGGTCTTGAAACAGCGCATCCGAGACGGACATCGCGCCGAGATGCGGGTCGCGTTGAACGAAGCGGCGGGGGACGATGTCACCGAGCAGCTCGACTTCTTCACCGGCGCCCTCGATTTTCACTGCCCGTCGCTCGCGATCGCAGACGCTCAGCACCAGCTGACCGATCGCGTCTACGTCTATCGGTTTTCGCGCGTGCGCGCCGAAGGCGAGCAGCTGCTCGCCTATCACGGTGCCGAGATTCCCTACGTGTTCGACACCGCGGATGCGTGGTTACCCGCTGACGAGATCGACCGCGCGCTCACGGACAGCATGCTCGCGTATTGGATCCAATTTGCGAAGACCAGCGATCCGAACGGAGAGGGGCTTCCGAACTGGCCGGTCTTCGATCCGAAGCGCGACACCCACCAGGATCTCGGCGATCGGGTCCGCCCCGCAACCGGACTTCGACGCGAATTCTGCGACATTCTCGATCGCGGCCGCTTGTGATTTCACACGCAGCGAAACCCATACGCGATCGGTTCTAGATGCCGGCGCCCCGCCAGCCCCTGGCGTCGGGGAGCGCGTCCAGATCTTCGGAGAGCCGCTCACTGAGCCCGCCGCAAACCAGCCCGAACAGCTGCATCACCGTCGAGTCTTCGATGCTGTAGTAGGCGCGATTGCCTTCGGCCCGGCGCGCGAGGATGCCCTCGCGGCGCAGCAAGATCAGATGCCTCGACACGCACGGCTGGTCGAGCCCGGTTGAATCGACCAGTTCGCTGACGCAACACTCCCCTCGCATCAGGATGTTGAGGATCCGAAGCCGCGTCGGATCGCCGAGCGCGCGAAAACGCGCCGAAAGCATTTCCAGCGCCTGGGGGGACAACACCGGGGGTCGGACGCGCTTCTTCGCCATTTTCCAACGCTATTCATTTTTTATCTAGATATCAATACACGAATATCTAAATATAGTTTATGCTCGAGCGGACCGAGCCCGACGCGGGAGCGGCGGCACCTTGCGCTCAGGAGTTTGCGTGATCTTTCGGCAGCTCATCGACCCCGAGACGTCGACCCACACCTATCTGCTCGCCGACGAGCGATCGCGCGACGCGCTTCTGATCGACCCGGTGCTCGAGCACTTCGAGCGCGACCGCACGCTCCTCGGCGAACTCGAGCTCAGCTTGCGCTACACGCTCGAAACACACGTGCACGCCGACCACATCACCGCAGCGGCTCTGTTCCGCAAAGAGCTCGGATCCCAGGTGGGCGTGAGTGCCGCGGCAGGCGTGGAGGCTGCGGACCTCGAATTCGAGAACGGCGACCTCGTTCGGATCGGTTCGATCAGTCTCGAAGTCTGGTCCACGCCTGGACACACCGCGGGTTGCGTCACCTATGTATGTCGCGAATACGGCATGGCGTTTACCGGAGACGCGCTCTTGATACGCGGCTGCGGGCGCACGGATTTCCAGCAGGGCGACGCGACGGCCCTGTTCGATTCGGTTCGCGGTCGGATCTTCACCCTTCCAGACGACACTCTTCTGTTTCCGGGACACGACTACAGGGGCCGCACGGCGACCAGCGTCCGCGAGGAAAAGCGCTTCAACCCGCGCCTCGGTCTCGACAAAAGCCAAGCGGAATTCGTGGCGATCATGCACCGGCTCGACCTCGCGTACCCGAAAAAGATCGACGTCGCGGTGCCCGCCAATCTGGAGTGTGGCTTGCTGACGCTTCCGATTGCGGCGCCGACTTCCGATTCGCCCGCGCCTGCGTTGGCTTCGGTCGCGAGCGTGATGGAAACGCAGGGGCGTCAGGACGCGGAGATCTCGATGGGAATGGGAATCTGATCGATGGCGAGTTCCTCACCGGCACCGCTCGATCTCTACAACCATCCAGAACTCTGGCGTTGGGCGGGTGCGATGGAAGGAGTCCCCGAATGGGTCGGTGCGACAGAAACGTTCGACGAACGCGCGAACCGGCTGCCATGGCAGGCGCGCGGAAACGAACTCTTCGCCATGCTCGGCGCGCTGCTGCCCGGGATCGCGATTGCACTGGGGTTGGCGATCGTCGGCAACACGGCGTCTCAGCGGATCGGAGCCGCGTGGTTCGGCGCCGGAGGCAGCCCGATCAGCCCGATCCTGCTCGCCATCCTGGCTGGACTCGCGATTCGAAACAGTGTCGGCCTTCCCTCGGTCTACGAGGCCGGGGTGCAGATCTGCCTGAAGCGGTTGCTGCGCCTGGGCGTCGCGCTGCTCGGGATTCGCTTGAGCCTCGCCGCCGTCGGAAGCATCGGACTTTCCGCGCTGCCGATCGTGCTCGGCTGCATCGTTTCGGCGTTGCTGCTGATGAACTGGATCAGCCGCGCGGTCGGCCTTCCGCCGCGACTCGGAACGCTGATCGCCGTAGGGACCGCGATCTGCGGAAACACGGCGATCGTCGCCACGGCTCCGGTGATCCACGCAAGCGAAGACGAGACGAGTTACGCGGTCGGAACGATCACGGTCTTCGGCCTGATCGCGCTCGTCAGCTATCCGTTCGTCGCACACGAGATCTTCGGCGGAGACCCGAATCTCGCGGGATTCTTCCTCGGGACGGCGATCCACGACACCGCGCAGGTCGCGGGTGCCGGCCTGCTCTACGCGCAGCAGTACGCCGCGCCGGAAACCCTCGATACCGCGACCGTCACCAAGCTGGTCCGCAATCTCTTCATGGTCGCGGTGATCCCGATCGTCACGATCCTCTATCACCGCTCCGGCGCGGAGCCGACTGCGACGCGAAAACCCACGCTCAACCAGATGGTCCCGCTCTTCGTCTTCGGCTTCGTCGCGATGGCACTGCTGCGCACGATCGGAGACCTCGGCGACGCGCCTTTCGCGGGCTTCGTCAGCCACGCGCAGTGGGAGTCGTGCATCGCGTTCATCACCGCGCTCTCGTCCTGGTGCCTGACGATGGCGATGGCCTCGGTCGGCCTCGGCACCAACCTCAAGCGGCTGCGCGGCCTCGGCCTCAAGCCCGTCGCCGCCGGTCTCGCCGCCGCATTGATCGTCGGTGTGGTCGCAGCCGGCTTGATCCATTTTCTCGCTCCGGTTTTGACGGCCAACACCTAGAGCGATTTCGGGAGGCACCGCATCGATGTCGCTGCACTCGAAATTCTGGCTCGGATTCTTCGACACGGGATCGCGTCTTCCAAACTCGAGAAAGACATCAGAGGTGAGAACGTGAGCACTTCGAGCTCGCACAGCACAGCTGGCAACACCCGCCGACATCAAATCGCAATCATCGGCGGAGGCAGCGCGGGCATCAGCGTGGCAGCGCGCCTGCGCGGCGCGGGCAAGACTGACATCGCACTGATCGAACCCTCATCGACCCACTACTACCAACCGGCGTGGACGCTCGTCGGAGGCGGTGCCTATCCGGCGGAAGCGACCGCGCGACCGATGAATCGCGTCATCCCGAACGGGGTCCGCTGGATCAAGGATCGCGTGGAGAGCATCGATCCGAATCGACAAACCCTCACCACAGCAGCGTCGGGCGAGATCGGTTACGAGTACCTGGTCGCGGCGCCCGGAATTCAACTCGACTGGGATCGGATTCCGGGCCTGCGAGATGCCCTCGACACGCCCTTTGCGTCGAGCAACTACGATTATGGACTCGCGAGCAAGACCTGGCAGTGCCTGCAGCAGATGCGCGGTGGGACCGCGCTCTTCAGCTGTCCGCCGATGCCGATCAAATGCGCCGGCGCACCGCAGAAGATCATGTACATGGCGTGCGATTACTTCCGGAAGCGCGAACTGCTCGACAAGACCCAGGTCGTGTTCGGAACCGCGACGGCTTCGATGTTCGCGATTCCCGAATACTCCGTGATCCTCGATCAAGTCGTCCAGCGCTATGGGATCGATGTGCGCTTCAACCACAAACTCGTGCGCGTCGACGCCGCCCGGCGCGATGCGATCTTCGAAGCCCCCGACGCAGGGGGCACGCGGGAGGTGAGCATCCACTACGACTTCCTTCACGCGGTGCCGCCACAGAGCGCGCCCGACTTCATCAAGCGCAGCCCGCTCTCGGGCGAAGGCGGCTGGATCGATGTCGACCCGCACACGCTTCGCCACGCGAAATACCCGAACATCTTCGCACTCGGGGACGCCACCAATACGCCGAATACGAAAACCGCTGCGGCGGTGAGGAGCCAGGCTCCGGTCGCGGTCGAAAACCTGCTCGCCGCAATGTCGGGCGGCAATGCGAACGCCCGCTACGGCGGCTACGGGGCGTGCCCGCTGGTCACCTCCTACCGCTCGGTGCTGTTGGCAGAGTTTGATTACACGAAGAAGCCAACACCCTTGATTCCGCTGATCGACACGATGAAGGAGCGCTACGACATGTGGCTGCTCAAGAAGTACGGCCTGCCGTGGCTCTACTGGAATCTGATGCTGAAAGGACGCGCCTGAGCGCGGCTAGATTTTCTTCTTCGATTCGATGCTAGATTTTCTTCTTCGATTCGATGAATGGGGCGGTGACCACCTTTGCCGCCCGACGCCCGTCGGGTGCAGCGAGACTCAGTTCGCTGCCGATTGCGGAACGCTCCGCCGAGACGTTCGCGAAGCCGATGTTCTTCTCGAGTTTCGGTGAGTAGAGGCAGCGCGTGACGTGCCCGACGACATCGGGGCCCGCGTAGACGGACCAGAAGTTCTGGTTGCTGCCCTCGAGAGGGTCGCCGCCGATTTCGATCGCCACCAGTCTGCGCTTCACGCCCTGCTTCGCGATGCGCTGGAGCGCCGCTTTGCCGATGAAATCGGCCGCTTGATCGAGATCGACCAGGCGGTCGAGTCCGACCGTAAAAGGATTGTCGGCGCGCGTGATGTCCGACGCGTACGAGAAGATGCCGCCTTCGACCGTGCGGATTGTCGACGGGGGAGCCGGCGCAATCTTGAATGGCTTACCGGCAGCCATCACGAGTTCCCACAGCTCGTCGCCGCGGCGGCCGTCGCGGAGGTAGATCTCGTAGCCGATCTCGCCGCTCCAACCGGTGCGCGCGAGCACCACGGGAATGTCGCCGAGCTGCGTCTCTCGCAGTTCGTAGTAGGCGAGTTGGAGCGCCCAAGCGCCGAACAGCGCCTTCGCGACGTCGGGAGATTTGGGTCCCTGGAGTTGCAGCGGAGAGACGTCGGGCTCCTCGATCGATACTCGCATGCCGCTGTGGAGGGCCGCGCCCTGCGCCCAGAGCAGTACGTCGCCATCGCCGGGCGACAGCCAGAAGTGGTTCTCGGCGAGCCGCAGCAGCACGGCGTCGTTGATTATCCCGCCGTCTTCTCCGCAAAGCACGACGTAGAGGCAGCGCCCAACGCGGAATTTCGAGAGATTGCGGGGCGTGAGGTACTGGGTGAAGCGGGCCGCATCCGGGCCCGTGATCTCGATCTGGCGCTCACACGAAACATCCCAGAGGGTCACGTCGTTGATCAGGCTCCAGTATTCGCTCTCCGGGGTCGAATAGCCAGTCGGCATGTACATGTGGTTGTAGATCGTGAACGACTTCACCCCGTAGCGTTTGGTGGCCTCGAAGAACGGCGATTTCCGCACGCGCGGGCCGATCGCGATCAGGGGTTTGAATGCTTGCGCCAGCGTCGATGCTCCGATTTCGCAGGGTGCCGTAGAATACCGCCAATTGCGGGACCGGCGAGCTATAAAACGACGGCGCGCGCAGAGACCGAGCCGACGGACCCGGGCGGATTCTGGCGCGGCCCGGCGCACCCTCGCGGATCATCGCCGGTCATTGCGGGCCATTGCGGACCCTTGCGGACCCTTGCGGACCCTTGCGGAGACGGGAAATTCATGACGATCGACCCGCGGTTCATGCTGCTCCTGCTGTGCTTCTTCCTCTCGGGCTTCGCCGCCCTGCTCTACG
>CAZBSV010000194.1:0-2337 GCA_964494795.1 uncultured Spirochaetales bacterium
GCGAGCGGCCGGCGTGGCGCAGCGCCACTTCCATCAGAGAACCATCGATTGCTACGACTATCTCGACGCGCTTGCCGACGAGTGCGGTGCGCCGCGCGTGCCGCAATGGCACCGGGAGCAGTGCCGGACGTTCCTCGATCACGTGGCGGCGAATCCGGCCCGCTACCGCGACGCACCGTTTCCGCATTGCTCGCCGACGCGCGTTCCGGCCGCCTCGGTGTGTTCGCGCGCGGCGACCGGCGCGTAACTAGCCCGCATTTCTCACTGAAGGGCCGCGCACCGGCTGACCGTCCCTGCTAACGGTTTGTTGTTGAATGACAAATCGTACACAGGGGGGTCAGCACGGTGCGAACACACTGTAGTGCGGGTCAGCTGGAGTTTCAGGCTTTGGGGGGGCGTCGCGTAGAGGCCGCGTTCGACGGTGGCCGGCAGACGAGCGATGCGGGTCTGCTGCTCTTGCGCGAGGTCGCGGAGCGAACGGGCCTGCTGAAGCGGTTTGCGGCTTGCTTCACCGACTACCGCCGGCAGGATCTGATCGAGCACACGGTGGGGGAGCTGGTGTCCCAGCGCGTGCTCGCGCAGGTCCAGGGCTACGAGGACCTCAACGATCACGACACGCTGCGGGATGACCCGTTGCTGGCGCTGGCGTCTGGCAAGCGGGACCTCGTGGGAGCCGAGCGGGTCCGCCAGCGTGACCGAGGCCATGCGCTGGCGGGCAAGAGCACGCTGAATCGGCTGGAGCGCACGCCCGCCGAGGCGACGGCGCGCTACCACAAGATCGTCTATGACGGCGACGCGATCGCCTCGGTCTTCATCGACCATTTCCTCGACTCGCACTCGACGCCGCCGGAGCGGATCGTGCTGGACCTCGATGCCACGGATGATCCGCTCCACGGGCAGCAGGAGGGGCGCTTCTTTCACGGCTACTACGGCCACTACTGCTACCTGCCGCTGTACATCTTCTGCGGCGAGTCTCTGCTGTGGGCCGAGCTGCGCCGCAGCGATATCGATGCCTCGGCGGGGAGTGTCGAGGCGCTCGAGGCGATCGTGGGGCGGATCCGGGCGCGCTGGCCGGAGGTGGAGATCTGGATCCGCGCAGACTCGGGCTTTGCCCGAGAGGCGATCATGGCGTGGTGTGAGGCAAACGAGGTCCAGTACGTCCTCGGCCTCGCGCGCAACCAGC
The DNA here is from genome assembly GCA_964494795.1 of uncultured Spirochaetales bacterium. GTDB lineage: Bacteria > Myxococcota_A > UBA9160 > UBA9160 > SMWR01 > JACZVU01. The sequence goes on from CAZBSV010000194.1 coordinate 1,184, forward strand.
GGCTGGTCCGGGCCGTCGGCGGAGAGCTCGCGCAAGTGCGGGAGCAAGCGCAGCGCACCGGCGAGAAGGCGCGCTGCTTCCGGGATCTGCGCTATCGCACGAAGAAGAGCTGGAGCCGGGAGCGACGCGTGGTCGCCAAGGCGGAGCAGCTGGGCGACAAGGCCAATCCGCGCTTCGTCGTGACCTCGCTGGATGCCGCTTCCTATCCCGCCCAGGAGCTCTACGAGTCGCTCTACTGCGCGCGCGGCGACATGGAGAACCGCATCAAGGAGCAGCAGCTCGGGATGTTTGCGGATCGCACGAGTACGGCCACGATGCGGGGGAATCAGCTGCGGCTGTGGATCGCGTCGTTGGCCTACACGCTGGCGCAGGCGCTGCGTCGCATTGGCTTGGCGGGCACCTCGCTGGCGACGGCGCAGGTGAGCACGATCCGCGTGCGGTTGCTCAAGCTCAGCGGCCTGGTGCGGATCAGCGTGCGTCGCATCCGCATCGCCCTCAGCAGCGCCTTTCCGCTGCAGGACGTCTTTGCTCAGGTGCTGCGCAACCTAACAGCTATCCCCTCGGCCGTGGCCTGAACGGCTCATCGCGCGATTCTGCACAGCGATCGGCCCGATCGGAAATCGGGAACCCTGGAGATCCGCGTACTTGCCTGCGCGGGGTCTTCCCAACAACTCCAGAAATCCGTTTCTCGGAGCCCGAACAAAAAACAGCCGCATCCGACCCGAATTCCAGCACTCCGCGTTTCAAAATCCCCGGCTCACTCCACGCGGTGAGAAATGCGGGCTAGGTACTTCTCGCGCACCCGTATCCAAGAACCGCGCTCGGCGACAGAGGCCGAAGCCGATGCGTCGATCGCGGGGTTCGACGAATCGAACGACGGGTTCTTCGCGACCTGGCGAGCGTTCCGCAGCGCTTCGAAGCTGCGCGACCTTTCGAGCGTCTACACCGTTCTCGACGTCGACAACACCTACTACATCGCGGACAAGACAGGCACGATCACCGCCTACGCGGATGCCGACCCCTTGGATCCAGCCTCTCCGATCGTCGAGAAGGCTGGGCTCGTGACCGGTTCGAGGCGACGGATCATCTAACGTTCGATCACATACCCCAGCGCGCGGAGCTGGTTGAGGCGCAGCTCGTCGAGCTCGACTTCG
>CAZBSV010000195.1:0-15530 GCA_964494795.1 uncultured Spirochaetales bacterium
CGGCTCTAATTACGGCCGCTACGTCTACTCGTTCCGCTCCATCAACGGCAGCTTCTCGAACGATAATGAGGCCGGCACCAAGCGCGTCTTCATCGAGTGGTTGATGACGGAACCGGATACCACCAAGCGCAGCCTCATCAATACGTCGTTGAACCAGAAGCACGACGTGATCCTGCGCGTGACGCTGTACACGGCCGGCGGCACGACCACGCAGGGCTACGACGAGGTCGAAGACTGCGGGGTCAACGCCACCGCGACATCCTCGCGAGCCGACGAGGTTCCGACTTCGGTCAGGGTCACGCTCAGCTGCAAGCGAGAGGCGCTGGAAAACATGGGTTTCAACGACGATGAGATCGACTGCATCGAGGAGGCGCTCGAAACCCGCAGCCGAACCATGCGCTACGTCTGGCGGGATTAGTGGCGCCGAAACGCTGCTAGACCCGCATCACACCCACCAAAGCGCCGGCCCGTTCGCGGGCCGGCGCCTTGCGGAGTGAACTCCCCCGCGGAGTGAATTCCCGGGACAGGACTCCCCCTGATTTGAAGAATCGATCCCGCGCACTCTGGCTCGCGCTCGCGTTTCTCACTGCTTGCGGGCCCGATGCTCCGACTTCCCCCGCCGAAGCACCCGCGCTGGCTAGCTCGCGACAGGCGCCCGCTGCGGCGGGGAGCCACGCAGCGCTCGCGACCAGCGCCGGGGGCATTGCGTTTCACGCGCGTGACGTGCAGCGCTCGGTCCTGCTCAAGCGGCTCGCCGCACTGGCGCGCTTCCAACTGATGGGGGTTCCGAGCGACGACCGGCTGCTGAGCATCGACAGCGAGGGCGCTCCGGTCGAACAGCTGCTCGGCGAACTCCTGATCGGTGAGCCTTACACGCTGCGCTACGCGATCGACGACGAAACCGGCGCGCATCGACTCGAGCGCGTCACGCTCGGGACGCTCGAGAACGATCTCGCGCGAATTCGCCGCGAGGACCGGCTGGCGCGGCAGCAGCGCGCCAAGGAAAATCGCGCGGCGACACGCGGCGAACGGCGAACGCGAGATCGAGATGTCTCGCCCGAGGAGCGGGAGGAGCGGCTGACTCGCCGCGCCCGCGAGCGCGAGGAGCGCGAGCGAGAGATCGAGACGGCACTCGCGGCGGACGACGCGAAGACCCGCGCGCGCGGTGTGGGCAGGCTGGATCCGGAAGAGGACGGGGTGCTCCCGCAGCTGCTCGAATTCAGCGGCGATCCCGATCCCGAGGTGCGCGCAGCGGCGGTGTCGCGGCTCGCGATGAGTGATTCGCGCGCGGCCAACGACGCGCTCTTCCAGGCGCTCGGCGATCGCGATCCGCAGGTCGTGATGGGCGCTCTCGACGGCCTTGCCCTTCGACACGACGAGACGACGATCCCGCTGATCCGCCCGCTGCTCGACCACCCGGATCAAAACGTCCGGATGCTCGCCGCGGAGACGATCGAATTTCTCGAGTGAATGGGTGTTTTCTCGAGTGAATGGGTGTTTGGCTGGGGACCGGCCTGGCTCAGCTTCGCCGAAGCCTTCGAGCGCGGCCTCGATCTGTTCAGCTACCGGCTCCAGCACCCCTCCTGGCGCAACCCGTTTTGCGTGCTGCTCGCCGTATGCGCGCTTTGCTTCCTGCTCGAGCTGCTGCTTCCGAAGAAGCTCGACTACCCAGTCCTGCGCCGCCGCGGCTTCAAGCAGGATCTCGGCTACGTGTTGTTGCTGGATTTCGCGCTCGCGCCGCTCGGCTTCTACGCGACTCTCGTCGTCGCGGAGAAGGGCTTCCTCGCCGCACTCGCTGCGGCGGGCTTCGACGGGCCCGATCTGTTCAGCGTGGCGTCGCTACCCGCGCCCGTGCAAGTGGTGGTGCTGTTTGCGCTGATCGACTTTTCGGCCTGGCTCGGCCACTACCTGCTGCACCGCGTCGAATTCCTCTGGCAGTTTCACAAGATCCACCACGCGCAAAAAGATCTAGGTTTCGCGAGCAATCGGCACTTCCACTGGGTGGAGTACCTGGTCTTCAAACCCGTCGGCTACATCCCGCTCAACATGATCGGCTTCTCGGTCGAGAACTATTTCCTGGTGATGATGTGGTCGGGGTACTTCCTCGGATTCCTGTCCCACAGCAACGTCAAGCTAAACTGGGGAGTCCTGAACTACCTGCTGATCACACCCGACACACACTTCTGGCACCACGCCAAGAATGTTCCCCACAAATACGGGGTGAACTTCGCGTCGAACCTGGTGCTCTGGGATCAGCTCTTCGGCGTGTTCTACCTGCCCAAGGGCGCGCAGCCCGAGCTCGGAATCCAGCACGACGACGTGCCGGAGAGTTTCGTCGCACAGCAACTGTATCCCTTCAAGGCCGCCCTGCAGCCGGGCCGCCAAGCCAGCTTCTACGTCGATCAGGCGCGATCCACTCGCCCGACCAAGCCCCGGCGCGCGCAGCGGAAACCGCGCAGGCGGCGCTAGCGCGAATCGCGCGGCAAACTGGCTTGAAAACCCTGAGCTCTTTGAACATCCGCCTCGCTATGCTTGGCGCCGAGGTTGGCTGAAGAGCGGGGTGACGGGCCCGCGCTGACGCGCGGACTCTTCTGCGAGGATCCAGCTTGATACCGGCGTTCTGGCTTGGCTTGGTCGTTGCGCTCGTGGCGATGCTCGCACTCGATCTCGGCGTCTTTCACCGGCGACCGCACGCGCAAACGACCGGAGAAGCGCTGGCCTGGTCGATCGTCTGGATTGCGACGTCGCTCTGCTTCAACGGGTTCATCTACTTCGCCTACGAGCACCACTGGATGGAGATCGGCCTCCAGGTCGGACACGAACTCGACGGCCGTGAGGCCGCGATCGAGTTCTTGACCGCGTATGTGGTCGAGAAGTCGCTGAGCCTCGACAACATCTTCGTCATCGCGATGATCTTCGCGTACTTCGAGGTTCCGCTCGAAAACCAACACCGCGTGCTCTTCTGGGGCGTGGTGGGCGCACTCGTGATGCGGGCGTTCTTCATCGTCTCGGGTCTCGCGCTGGTGGAGCGCTTCGCGTGGACGACCTACGTCTTTGGCGCAGTGCTGCTCGCGACGGCAGTCAAGATGCTCTTCGATCGACAGGATGATCTGCGGCCGGAGAAGAGCACGCTGATTCGCTTCGTCGAGAAACACTTCGCGGTGACCTCGGATTTTCACGGAGCTGCGTTTTTCGGGCGCTGCAATGGGCGCCGGGTGGCGACTCCTCTGTTCTTGGCGCTGATCGTGGTCGAAGCCTCGGACCTGCTGTTTGCGATCGACTCGATTCCGGCCGTGATCGCCGTGACGCGCGACCCCTTCATCGCGTTCAGCTCGAACGCGTTCGCGATCCTGGGTCTGCGAAGCCTCTACTTCGCAATTGCGCCGCTCATCGGCCGATTCCGACTGCTCAAACTCAGCCTGATCTTCATTCTCGCGTTCGTAGGCGCCAAGATGCTGCTCGCCCACCACTATCCGATCCCGATTCTCGTATCGCTGGGCGTGATCCTGGGGATCCTCGCGCTCGGGATCGGCGGATCCGTGCTCGGCGCAGGTCGCAGGCCAGACGCCAGTTTGTCGCCCGCGGAAGCAGAACGCGAGCGGCGCGACGCAGTCGCCAAATTGCCCACAGACGGGCCGTCGCGACCGACGTAGGCCACTGGAGGAGCGAGCATGACTCAATCGACGCACCGCAAGCAGCGCGAACTCGAATCCATCGTCGATTGGGGGCGCCGGCTGGTCGCCAGCTCCGCGGAAATTCCGCGCGAGGCGCTCGCCTTTCTCGGAACACCCACCCGGACACGTCGGAGAGGGCCACCGATGGGCTCCGCGCCGGGAGAGTTCGTCGTGCCCGAAAACGCCCCGGGGCCGATCCTGCGCGTGATGAGTTACCGCGCAGGCGAATTCGACGAGCACGCGGTCGAAGACATCTCGTCGCTTGACGGAATCGTCGAAGTTCCCGAACGGACGGTCTGGATCGACATCGAGGGCTTTGGCGACCGCCACATGCTGGAGCAAATCGGCGAGACGCTCGGCATGCACCCGCTCGCCATGGCCGACGTCGTGAACATCCCACAACGCCCCAAGGCGGAACTCTACGGCGAACGACTGCTGGTCGTCACGCAGATGGCGCGCGTGACGGACAACGGCGACGTGGACATCGAGCAGGTGACTTTCGTGCTCGGCCCCAATTGGGTTGCGTCGTTCCAGGAGCATCCGGGCGACGTGTTCGACCCGGTGCGTGCGCGCATCCGCGCGCCCGAGTCACGGATCCGCCAGATGGGCGCCGACTTCCTGATGTACGCCCTGATCGATGCGGTGATCGACGGTTACTTTCCAGTGGTCGAGGCGCTCGCAGGCGTGTTGGAGGCGCTCGAAGAGGAGGTGATCTCGCAAGCGAGCCACGCTTCACTCGCGCGGATCCACGCAACGCGTCGCGCGGTCTTGAACCTTCACCGCGTGCAGTGGAGTCAGCGCGACGCAATCCATTCGATGCTGCGCGACGACGACATGCCGTTTTCCGACAGCGTGAAACCCTATCTGCGAGACGCTCACGACCACGCGTTCCAAAGCCTCGACGCCATCGAAACCTACCGCGAGATTCTCATCGGCTTGCTCGACCTGCATCTCTCGAGCGCGAGTCATCGGATGAACGAAGTCATGAAGACGCTCACGATCGTGGCCACGATCTTCATTCCGCTGACGTTTCTCACGGGCATCTACGGCATGAATTTCGAATACATGCCCGAGCTGCGCTGGCGATGGGGGTACGCGGCGTTTTGGCTGTCCATCTGCGGGCTCGCTGGCGGCCTTCTGCTCTGGTTCCGACACCGGGGCTGGCTCGGCGGTCGGGGCGATGGCGGCTGAGAGCGGTGCCTAAAGACTGAGGGCGGTGCCTAAAGACTGAGGGCGGTTCCTAAAGGGTGAGGGCGGTTCCTAAAGGGTGGGTTCTAGTTTTCTTTCTCGCTTGCGCCCGGATTCGAGCGCCATTCGGCCACGCCCCGAGCGGATGAAGAGAAAGAGATTGCCGATCACGAGCACGAGCGCTCCGAACGCGAGCCCGGGGTTGTAGCGCCGCTGCAGGAAGATCTGACCCGTGCCGACGGGTGGGCGCACCTCAGGGCTCACGGGAAGGCCGTAGCGCTGTGCCATCCGATTCAGCTGCAGGAAATGGATCACCGGAATTCTGTCGTCGAGGAAGCGCGCCATGACCGAATCGATCAGTGCCACGCGCGGCGGAGTCCGCGTATTGATCCCCGGTTGGAACGCGTACTTCGAGCGGCGCGTGCCGACCGACGACGTGCCTCCACCGATGTTGATGTAGGCGCGAATCGGCTTTTCGCCCGATAGATCGCGATAGATCGCCATCCGCTCGACGACGCTCTCGGCGTAGTTCTCCGGATCGATCAATTGCAGTTTGCTGCGCGAGATCGCCCGGTGCAGGCGCGCGATGCCTTCCTCCGACAGACCTGCGGCGCGATCTTCGGCGCCGCCGAGAGATGCGGCCACGGATCGGATCGGGAAGACCTTCTTGTCGACGAGCACGCGCTCCATGTCCAACCAGAGGAACTTCGAATGATTTGCACCCCATTGCGACGCGGACACGCTCGAGATCACGATCGGCTCGAGGTGCAGCGTGACGATCGCAGCGTAGACCGAGACGTTCAACGCGGGAAAAGATCCAGAGACGCCAACCGCGACGGTGTCGCCTTCCTGAACTCCCGCTTCGCGAAGGAGCTGCACGGCCACCGCGGCCCAGTTGGGATTGATCGTGGTCTGCTTCGCGAGAAGGTTCCCCGTGTTGCTCGTGACTTCGCTCATCGCCACGCCGATCAGCCCCGAGCCGGTGGGATCCGCAATCGGGTCGATCGCGATCTTTCGATGCGCGCGCTCGATGCGCAGCACGTCCATCGCATCGCCCGCCAAGTGCGACGCCTCGAGCATCTGTTTCAAATACAGTTCGCTCGTGCGCTCGGGAAAAGCTTCGACGATGACCACCGCGGCGACCGCAATCGCGGCGATCACCAGCAGTTCGTTGGTCGAGACACCCGTCGGTCGCCAGTAGATGCGCTTCATTGCAGGACCGCTTCTTCGACTTCGGGGATGAAATCTTGGGTGGCTTCGAACCACTGGAGCTCTTGCGGTACCGCCAAGATCAACAGGAGGCGCACCACCACCGCGCTCGTGACGAGTGCGGCGAAGGTCGGCAGGATTCCCTGTCGGTCGAGCCAGATCGCAATCAAGCCGGGCACGATGTAGCCGATGACACCGGCCTCCAGCATATCCCGGCCCGCCGTTGCCACGGCCAGGGCATCGGCCGAGGTTGTGACGGTCGGCGCGAGCGATTCCGCGCCAACTTCGTGAAATGCCGCCAACGCGGCATTCAAGAACAGACCCGCCGCGTAGCCCACGAGAATCATCACCGCCGTTCGGCGCCGTCCGTAGATGATCACGAAGGACGACGCGATGCGTATCAGGAAGAACGTGAGCAGTGCTGCGGCGAGGGTGACCGCGATGTCGATGGGCCGCGTCAGATACAGCGCGATGTAGCCCGGGACGACCAGGCCGCCGGCCGCCAGACCGAAGAGCTCGGAAAACAGCAAGCTCACCACGAGCCCGATACCGATCGAGAGCGCCAGCAGATTCAATTCCATGCGTGAAGTTCCCTTCGCGTACCGCGATTTCGGAAGAGGCGCACGAGTTCTTCGCCGCCGCCGTGGACGTTTCCCATCCCCATGATCAGCGCCGATTCGCCCGCTCGTTCGAGTAGCGTCTCGAAGACGGCGCTCGCATCTTGCTTTTCGGCGATCACGAGCTTGCGCACATCGAGCCCGCGCTTCGTCGCGGCGCGGGCAAAGATATAGGTTCCGCTTCCCATCAGGACATAGTGGTCCGCAGCGGGCCAGTCCACGCACGCTTCGCCGAGTTGGCGCGAGCGCTCGGGGCGGTCGACGCGACAGTTGAATAGCGCGATCCGCCGCTCAACACCGGGAAACAGATCGAGCACGGCGCGCCAGATGCGCTCGGTCGAATCGGGATCATTTGCCGCGAGGCCGTTCGCGAAGAAGAGCCTGCGCCCGAAGAAGCCCACCTCGTGCACGGTGAGCGTGCCCGGGTCGGGCGGCGCGCTCCACATGCCCTGGAGCGCAATCTCGCGTTCGACGCCGAGTGCCGCACACACCCGCAATGCGAGCGCCACGTTCGCTTTGTGCTCCAGATAGGAAAATCCCCGCATGTCCGCATTGCTCACCGCGGCGACCTCGTCGCTCGAAATCGCGATCAGCTCGCAACGCCGGTCGCGCGCGGCTCTCTCGAAGACCTCGACGTAGTTCTCGGTCGCGGTAAAGAGCGTGCCGCCAACGGGCACGGTGCCCGCGAACGCATCGGCGACGTTCGACTCGTGGGGCCCCATGACATCGAGGTGGTCGGGGCGAACGTTCGTGATCACCCCGTGGGTCGCTCGGATCAGGCGAAGCTCCGACAGGCTCTGGAGGATCGGCTGTAGCGCCATGCACTCGACGACCAGCGCCTCGGCCCCGGCTTCGACCGCGGTGTCGACGATCCTCACCTGCTCGATGATGTTCGCGCCCGCGGCGCGGTAGATCGAATACTCGGAGCCGTCGGGCAGGATCATCGCCGCAGCGGTGCCGGTCGTCTTGGCACAGGTCACGATGCCACCCGCGCGAAGACCGCCCGCGATGAGCCGCGTCACGCTGCTCTTGCCGCGCGTTCCGTTGACGTGAATGCGGACCGGAATGCGCCGAAGATTGCGGCGATGGCGCACACCCTCGATCGTGCCGAGCGCGAGCAGCAAGGCCAGCAGCGCGAGCAGCAAAACGAGTTGGTTCACGCCCTGACCTCGCCCCCGCGCGCACCCGGGGCCGAGATGGCGCCTTTTGCGCAGCGCGCGAAGCCTATCGCAATTGGGGCGCCGGCCGCGATCACGCCGGCCGCGATCACGGGGGGGTCTCGATCGGCGCGCGCAGCGAGAGGCGGACCTTGTCGGGAATGATCTCCACCACGTTGACGTTGCCCGCGGGCCTCAGGTCGGCATCGCTGAGCGCAAAGGTGCGGCGCCCGAGGCGCGCGAGGTAGGCGTCGACCTGGATCGAGAGATCGTCGTTTTCCGCGAGGACGAGGTTCCGACGCAAGCCGCGTAGGGTCACGGCCACCTCCGCGGGCTCGACGGACTCGAGTTCGAGATCGCGCGGCAGATTGGCGACCTCGATCCGGACGCTGCGCGTGATTTCGCCGACATCCGAGCCCGGGATGAAGGCCATCCAGAGCGCGAGCGCGCCCGTGACCGCGATCGCCGCGTCAAGACCGAGAACGCCGAGCCACCAGTGGTGTTTTTCCTCTTCCTCCCCGTAGGCGACCTTCAATTCGGCTGCGAGATCTTCGGGGCGGGCGAGCACCCGCAGTACGCCGTCGCACGCGATCGAAACGCTGCCGCGTTCCTCGGAGACCACCACGCAGATCGCATCGCAGCGCTCGGCGAGGCCCTTGGCGGCAGCGTGACGCGTGCCACCCTCGGTTCCCTCGGCGGCGAATTCGGCGGACAGCGGAAGATGCGCGCCGAACCGCTCGACGATGGAACCGCGCAGAATCACCGCGCCGTCGTGGCCGGGTGAGCTGGTATCGAACAGCGACATCAGCAGCGGCACGCTCACCCGGCCCGCGAGCAGGACGCCGCCGTCGACGTGGCGGCCAATTGGCTCGCGCCCCGGGAGCACGATCAGCGCGCCGGTCCGCGTCGCGGCGAGGCGCGCGACCGCGCGCACGAGCAGGTCCAGCGTCTCGGTCTCGGCCGCCTGCTGTGGCTTGCGGATTCGCCAGCTGCCGATCTGCTCGAAGAATCGCCGCAGATCTTCCTGGAACACGACGACGAGGATCAACACGAGTACCGCGAAGAACGCCTGGAAGAGCGATGCCGAAAGCTTCAGCTCGAGCGCTCTCGCAAACGCGTAGACCAATCCCATCAGGGCGACGCCGAGCAGCGCGGGGCGCGCTTGCGTCTGCCGGAAGTAACGGATCGCCAACCAACCGAATCCGGCGACCAGCGCGATGTCGACGAGGTCCAACCACCCCGGGATCACGAGCCAATCAGGCACGGGAACACCTCCGCGCCAAGGCATGGGAACCCCTCCGCGCCGGGCGCTGGCTCAGCGCGCGGCTCGATCCGACGCGTCGATCCGCGCCGTGGCTGGTTGCGTGGTGGAGCGCGACGAGAAGCGTCATCGAGATTGCGCGGAACCGCCGTTGACCACCGCGGATGATTCGGGTTCCGCGAGCGCAACCCGCAGGCGTTGAACCCGGCGGCGCGACGCATCGATCACCGTGGCGAGATAGGGGCCGACGCGAACTGCGTCGCCCTTTTTCGGCAGTCGGCCGAGGCGCGCGGTGACGTGTCCACCGATCGTGTCCTCTTCTTCGCGTTCGTCCTCGGGCAGATCGAAATCGAGGCGATCTTCGAGTTCCGGCAGCGACATGCGGCCGCGCAGCTCGTAACTGCCGTCCGCGAGCTCGGCGAAGTCCGGCTCTTCGTCGTCGAACTCGTCGCCCAGCGGTCCCACGATCTCCTCGAGCGCGTCCTCGCGAAACGCGAGTCCGATCGCCGTACCGTGCTCGTCGAGCACGACCGCGCATTGTTGCCGATGTTCTTGAATCTCGCGGAGAAAATTCGAGAGCGACATGGTGTCGGAAACGAAGATGGGCGGACGCGAGATCGCGCGCAGGTCGGGGGTTTCTCCGCAAAGCGCTGCGTCGAGCACGTCCTTCGAATGCACGATTCCCACGATCGTATCGAGACCGATCTCGCACAGCGCATACCGGGAGTGTCCGCTCGTCCGGATCTTTTCGAGGCTCGTTTCCAGCGAGTGCGTGACGACCAGGAAGTCGACCTCGATGCGCGGCACGACGATGTGACGCACCTCGAGTTCGATGATGCGAAAGACGTTTTCGCTGAGTTCGTACTCGTGCTTCGTGATCTTCCCCGCACGCGCCGAAAGCGACAGGATGCTGCGAATCTCCTCGGAGCTGTGACTCGCATCGTGCCCGAGTTCCGGAGGCAGACCGATCGTCCGGAGCAGCGCGTTCGAGATCCAATTGATCGCGTTGATGAGTGGGCCGAACAGCCAGGTAAAGACGCGCAGCACCGGGCCCGTCGCCAGTGCCATCCTTTCGGCGCGCCGCAGCGCCCACATCTTCGGGGCCTGCTCGCCGACCGTCATGTGGAGCACCGTGATCACCGCGAACGCGAGCGTGAGCGAAACGATCGGCACCCAACCCGCATCGGCGTCGATCGGCAATCCGACCGCGGACGCCGAAGCGATCAGCAGCACGGAGACCGCCGGCTGGCCCAGCGCGCCGAGGATCAGGCTCGCGAGGGTGATGCCGAGCTGACAGGCCGAGAGGTAGCGGTCGAGGTGGCGCAGGATGTGCTGGACGGTGGGCGCCGCCCGGCTGCCGTCGCGCCCGAGCTGGGCGATCCGGGGCTCGCGCACCTTGACGAGCGCGAACTCGGCGGCCACGAAAAACCCGTTGAGGGCGACGAAGAACAGCGTCGCGCCGAGCCGCCACGCCACGCCGAAGAGATCGATGGTCGCGTGCGAATCCGTCAACGCATTGCGCCCGATCGGAAAAGGCTAGATGGGATTCCCGCCTCCGATGGATGCGGCAGTGGAATCTCGCTATCGAACATTCGCGGTACCTCCCCGCGGGTCTCGCGCACCGGCGGCCCAAGCCATTGCCAAGCCATTGGATACCTGGACTCGTCCGATCCTGCACGCATTCGAATTAAAGGGCGTGCCAAAACCTAGGGTCATCTCCTACTATGCCGCCCTGCCGACCGCAAGGGAAGCGCGACTCGCAGCCAAACCGGGATCGGACGCCGCGGCTCCGGTCCCCGGCGCCGCGGCGTAGAGCGTGGCTGGGCGGGGCGGGAGCGGGGCGCGCGCAGCTATTTTGCGGCGGGCGCGAGCCTCTTCGCGCAGCGTGACACTCGGCGGCCGTTGCCGCCCGACCACAGTGGATAGGAGGAAGCATCCGTGATCAAGGCCGAATACATCTGGATGGACGGCACACAGCCGACCCGAAAACTCCGCTCCAAGACGAAGGTTCTCGAGAAGGCCTCGTGGCTCGACCGCAAGGCGGAGTTTCCGGGCTGGGGGTTCGACGGTTCGAGCACCGGCCAGGCGACTGGACACCAATCGGATTGTCTGCTCCAACCCGTCTTCCACTGCTTGGATCCGGTTCGCGGTGGCGATCACATGCTCGTGCTGTGCGAAGTTCGCGATTTCAACGACCAGCCCCACGCGACGAACACGCGCGCGCGTCTGCGCGAAGTAATCGGCCGCTACGCGAAGTACGAACCGCTCTTCGGCATCGAGCAGGAGTACACGATGTTCCGCGGCATGCGCCCGCTCGGCTGGCCGGAGGGTGGCTATCCCGCGCCGCAGGGTCCGTTCTATTGCGGTGTCGGTGCCGACGAGGTCTTCGGCCGACCGATCGTCGAGCAGCACCTCGAAGCCTGCCTGACCGCGGGCCTCACGCTCTCGGGCTTGAACGCAGAAGTGATGCCAGGTCAGTGGGAGTTCCAGGTCGGACCCCTGGGTCCGCTCGAAGTCGGCGACCAACTGCTGATTGCGCGCTGGTTGCTGTACCGGATTGGAGAGGACCACGGCGTCAGCATGTCGCTGGACCCCAAGCCCGTGCGCGGTGATTGGAACGGGGCCGGAGCGCACACCAATTTTTCCACCAACGCGATGCGCGAAGAGGGCGGGCTCGCCGTGATCGAAGACGCCTGCAGAAAGCTCGAAAAGCGCCACAGCCTTCACATCGCGAACTACGGCGATGGAATCGAAGGCCGACTGACGGGACTTCACGAAACGTGCCCCTACTCGGAATATCGCTGGGGGGTCGGCCACCGCGGGGCGTCGATCCGCATTCCGCTCCACGTCGCGCAAGACGGGCGCGGATACCTCGAGGACCGTCGGCCGTGCGCAAACATCGATCCCTACGTCGTTACTCGGCTCATGCTCGAATCGGTCTGCGGCGAGTGACCGGCAGCCGGACATCGGAGCCAGCTTGATCGACCATCGGAGGTTGGTAAGGCCCGACTTCGCGGTGCCCGAAAAGCTCGAAACCGGAGAATTTCGGCTTCGCATGCTGAGCGTGAACGATCTCGTGAAGGATTTCGACGCGGTGATGTCGAGCGTCGAGCACCTGAAGTCGACGTTCAGCACGCTAGCGGACGACGGTTGGCCCGAGGGCCTCACGCTCGAAGAGGACCTGATCGACCTCGGCTGGCACCAGCGCGAATTCACGCTCGGTTTCTCGTTCGCGTATACGGTCATGAGCCTCGACGAATCCCGCTGCCTGGGTTGCGTGTATATCGAGCCCACTTCAAAACCGGATTACGACGCGGCGATTTCGATGTGGGTGCGACAATCGGAGCTCGCCAATGGGCTCGATCGACGGCTGTTCCAGACCGTCAAGGCCTGGATTTCATCCGCGTGGACGTTTTCGAATCCCGCCTTCCCGGGCCGCGATATTTCGCTCGTAGCGTGGCACGCGCTGCCCGACATGCGAAGGTGACACGTCACGGGCGCCGTTCGCGCCCGCCACCAGGTCGACGATTGGGGGATTTTTCCCGCCCGCGAGAATCCGCTTTCGATTTCACCGCCGCGGTGGCATGCTGGAGCTGCTCGGAGCGCGGAAACGGGAGGCGGTGGTGGGGCTCACCTACTCGATCGAGACAGATCTGATCACGGTGATCGCCGAGGGCAGCTTCAGCGTCGCGGACGTCAACGCCGCATTCAGCAAGATCCGATCCGAGTTCGACGCTACGACGGCGCTGCGGATCCTCGTCGTGGATCGCGGATTCGGATTCGAACCGAGCCGAGAAGAAGTCCAGAGATTGACCAAAGGGGGCCGAGCGACCTTTCGCGACGTCTCGGTGCGGATCGCGCTCGTGAGCGACACGGACATCCACTACGGGCTCGGCAGGATGGCTTCGGTCTACGCCGAACAGTACGGTCTGCCGCTCGAGGTGTTCCGCCACAGCCTCGATGCGCTGCAGTGGTTGTCGAAAGACTCCGTCTAGGAGAGCTCACGCTTCAAGATCTTGCCCGTCGAACCCTTGGGTAGCGAATCGCGAAACTCGACGATGCGCGGATACTTGTAGGCCGCCAGTCTCTCCTTGCAATACGCGATCACGTCTTGCGCGCTGAGATTGGCGCCCGGGGCGAGCGCGATCACGGCCTTCACCTCTTCGCCTTTCTCCGCGTCCGCAACGCCGATCACCGCCGCTTCGACGATCGCCTCGTGGCTGTAGAGGACTTCTTCGATTTCTCTCGGGTACACGTTGAAGCCGCCGCGCAGAATCATGTCCTTCTTGCGGTCGACGATCGTGAAGTAGCCTTCGGGGCTGCGCGTACCGATGTCTCCGGAGTGAAACCAGCCGCCGCGCAGCGCCTCCTTCGTGGCGTCGATGCGCTTCAAGTAGCCCTTCATGATGTGGTGGCCGCGGATGCAGATCTCGCCGCGTTCTCCATCGGGAAGCGCGCGGTCCTGGTCGTCGACGATCCGCATCTCGGTGCCCCAGACCGGGTAGCCGATCGAACCGGGCTGCCGCGGGCGGTCGAGTGTGTTGAAGCTCGCGATCGGGGATGTCTCGGAGAGCCCGTACCCCTCGAGGATCTCGACGGGAAACTTCTTCTCGAAGGCCTTCATGATTTCGACCGGCATCGGAGCACCGCCGGACATGCAGTGCCGGAGCGCGCTGAGATCGTACTCGCGCTCCGCCTTGTGGTGGAGAAGCGCAAAATACATCGTCGGCACACCCGCAAAGATCGTCACGCGGTCCCGCTCCATGATCTGCAGCGCGTCTTGCGGGGTAAATCGCGGCAGCATCGTGATCGTCCCGCCCACCGCGATCGAAGCGTTCTGGACGGCGGTCTGCCCAAACGAATGAAACAGCGGAAGCGTCGCGATCATCACGGCGTCGGCTTCGACGGGCATCAGGCGAGGCACCACCACGGAACAATTCAGGAACAGGTTCGAGTGGGTGAGTTCGGCGCCCTTGGGTTTTCCGGTCGTACCCGAGGTGTAGAGGATCACGGCGGTGTCGGTCGGCAGTGTCGGATGCAGATCCGCAAGCGGTGCTTGCGAGGCCATCGATTCGAGCGCGCCGTCGCCTTCTCCGCTGCTCCAGATCACGGGAACACCGGCCGCGGATGCGCCCTTGCGAACGCTTTCCCCAAAAAAGGGATGTGCGATCAAGAGCTTCGCGTCTGAATCCTGCAGGTGGTAGGTGATTTCAGGCGGGGACAGCAGCACGTTGATCGGAACCACCGTGCAGCCCGCGTAGAGAATCCCGAAATACGCGGTCGTGAACTCCGGAACGTTCGGGATCAGCAGTGCGACGGTCTGGCCCGGAAGGATTCCGCGCGCGAGCAGCGCTGTCGCGATGCCGCGCGCCTGGCGGTCGACTTCCGCGTAGCTCAGCGCTCGCTCGTTGAAGCGAATCGCGACGTGCTCGGGTCGATTGGATGCGCTCTCGTGCAAGATCACGCCGAGATTGAGCTGCATGTTCCACCTCCGGCCGAAAAAATCCGCGCCCGCTACGATCCCATGGAGCTATCCGCTCGAACGCGGCGCGCTCTGTGCAAAACATGGCGCATTCCCGCTCGAACGCGGCGCGCTCGATCAGGCGGGGAGATCCCCGCGCGAGAAGAGCGCTTCGAGTGCGATGCCTCGAGCCGCGAAAGCCGCTTCGGCTCCCTCGCCCCGGTCCACGACGCAAAGTACCCGCGCCACCTTACCACCCTCGGCGACGACGGCATCGAGGGCTTCGAGCGTCGAGCCGCCCGTCGTCACGGTGTCTTCGACCAGCGCGACCGTCTGGCCCGTCTCGAAGCCACCTTCGATCCGCCGCGCGAGGCCGTGCTCTTTGGCCTGCTTGCGGACGAAGAAACCGAGCAGCGCGGTCGCGGGGTCGCGCGCGTGCGCGGCCGCCAACACCGCGGACACGAGCGGCACGGCACCGACCGCCATGCCGCCGACGGCATCGACCGGCGGCCCGGCGAGCAGCCGGTCGAGCAGCAGTGCGCCGGCCAGCGCGACGCCGCGCGGCCGCATCAGCGTCTGGCGCAGATCGAGGTAGAAGTCGCTTTCGGCGCCGCTCGCGAGCGTCACCTTCTGGCGTCGAAACGAGACCTCCAGGATCAACTCGAGCAACTGGGCGCGCATGACAGTGGTCCGCACATCTCCTCCGATCTCGATTCGGCGCATTGTAGCCCCGGGGGGCGCGCCCGGCGCCCGCGCGGATCCAGCGCCCGCACGGGCCCGGAACAACGGGATGGGGACCCGGAACAACGGACTAGACCCGGTACAACGGACTAGACCCGGAACAACGGACTAGACCCGGTACAACGGACTAGACCCGGAACAACGGACTAGACCCGGAACAACGGACTAGACCCGGTACAACGGACTAGACCCGGAACAACGGGATGGACAGCTCGGCGCGCA
>CAZBSV010000196.1:0-3685 GCA_964494795.1 uncultured Spirochaetales bacterium
GGCGGTCGAAACCGAGGTCGTCGACCTGCTCGACCTCGCGCGCTGCTCGCGGCTGATCGACGAGGCCGTCAAGCGCCTTGGGGGCCTTGACGCGCTGCTCGTCGCGCAGGGAACGCTGCCCGATCAGGCCGCCTGCGAGGCGAACCCCGTCCAGACGTTGCGGGAGTTCTCGCTCAACGCGATGGGCCCGATCACGTTGTTGCTGCGCGCCGCCGGCCACTTCGAGAGCCAGCGCAGCGGTTGCCTCGCTGTGATTACCTCCGTGGCCGGCGTGCGCGGGCGCAGGAGCAATTACGTCTACGGCGCCGCCAAGGCAGCCGTATCGACCTTCCTCGAGGGCCTGCGCGGCCGCCTGGGCGCCGCTGGGGTCAGCGTCGTCGACATCCGCCCGGGCTTCGTCGATACGCCGATGACCGCGCGGCTGCCCAAGACACGGCTGTTCGCAAGCGCGGCGGCAGTCGGCGAGCGCATCTACCGCGCGATGCTCGCGGGCGAAGGCGTCGTCTATGTCCCCTGGTTCTGGCGCTGGATTACACTGGCGATCCGGCTGATTCCGGCTTCGATTTTTGCGAAACTCCCGATCTGAAAATCCAAACTCCGATTGAAGCTCTCACACTGAAGCTCTCACACTGAAACTCTGGCACTCGATTGACACTCTCACACTGACTAGGCGCGATGAATTCATCCAAACTCGGCACCGCACTACTGGTCATCTGCCTGCTCGGCGTGGGCGCCTTCGCCTGGTGGCTCCAGCTCCAACCCGCGCTCGAAGTCGACGCGCGTGCACTCGCCACGCTTCCGCTGCGGATCGACGTCTATGATGGAACCGAGGATCCCCTCGAATCGGCGGTCGAGTCCGTGCTTCGCGCGGACTTCAACCTGCAGCGCAGCTACTACGGCGCGGGTTCGCTGGTCTGGATCTACATCGGCTACTACGGAACCACGCGCGGCGGGCGCCCCGAGCATACACCGCGCGGCTGTTACACGGGCGCCGGCTGGGGGATCGAGTCCGCGCGCAGCCTGAGCGTGGTTCCCGGCGGAGAACTGCGGGTCAACGAGTATCTCGTCGAGCAAAACGGCGAGCGGCAGCTCGTCCACTTCTGGTACCGCTCCGTGCGACGCACGGGCATGCTCGGGGGCTGGGACCAGAACGTCGACCGCTTCCTGGGCCGGCTGCTCGACGGCCGTGCCGACGGAGCGCTGATCCGGATCAGCACTCCCCTCGGTGACGACGACGAGATCAGCGCGCGCGGGCGATTGCTGGGATTCGCGAGCGTCTTGGATCCGCTGATCGCCGAGCGCTGGCCGACGGAATCCGAAGCCCGTTGAGCCGAGGCGAGCGCTGGCAAGCTGAGATCGAACTCGGCTGAACCGAGATGCGCGCGGATCGAACGAGCCCGAAGCCGGCTGAGCCGAGACGTCCGCTGACGCAACGAGCCCGTAGCTGGCTGTGCCGCAGCGGGCGGACCGACGTCAGGGGGTTTCGCGGCCGTCCGAAGGGCGCTGCGATTTTCGCCGCCGGTTGTAGTGGTGTTGGATGATTTCGACGACCTCGCCGACGTCGTCGGTGACACTGAAGAGTTTTAGATCGCGCTTCGAGATCATCTTGTCGGCGAGCAATTGCTTCGTGATCCAGTCGATCAGCCCCCCCCAGTAGGCGGATCCGAAAAGGATCACCGGGAAGTCGTGGATCTTCTGGGTCTGCTTGAGGGTCAGCGCCTCGAAGATTTCGTCGAGCGTTCCAAATCCACCTGGGAGCGCCACGAACCCGCAGGCGTATTTGACAAACATCACCTTGCGCGCGAAGAAGTAGTTGAAGTGGATCACGGTGTCGGCGAAGCGATTCGGATGCTGTTCGAACGGCAGCTTGATGTTGAGCCCGATCGATTTGCCCTTTCCCCTGCCCGCGCCGAGATTCGCGGCCTCCATGATGCCCGGGCCACCGCCGGTGATGATCGAAAAGCCCGCCTCGGACAGAGCCTGTGAAACCCGGACGGCATCCTCGTAGTAGACGTGACTGCGCGCGGAGCGGGCACTCCCAAAGACGGAAACCGCGGGCCAGACGGATCGAAGCGTCTCGAAACCTTCGACGAACTCGCCCATGATCTTGAAAACGCTCCAGGTGTCCTTGGCCTGTCGATCGGGCATATGCGACCTATCGGATTTCCGCCGCGAACGGCTGAGGGGATCCGTCACTCAGGGCTTTTTGAAGAGATCGCCGAGGGCTGCGCGCGCGCGCGTTCCTTCGGCGCTCGCGGAACCGCCTGCTCGCTCTGCGTACGTGAAATAATCACAGCGGTTGGCACGCTCGCGATCGGACACCCATTCGGCGTTCGATTCCCGGCATTCGTTGTAGTGGTTGCGGTCGTAGTGGGCGCAATTGAGGCAGACGTGGAGATCGCAACTGCACTTCGCGCAGCTGTCGCGAAAGCCGATTCGCTCACCCGCTGCGAGCTCGATCGGCGCGTTACACGAAAAGCATCCCATCTCAGCCGCAGACTGCGCGGCCCAGCGCATCCTGTCAACCCGCAGCGCCGCCGCCTTCCACGCGCTCGGCTCGGGGCCGTGCGAGCCGCCCGCGATTTGCCTCGAGTCCCCGAACTGGCCTCGAGTCCCCCGAACCGGCCGCTCGATCTGGTGATTCACGCTCGATCTGGTGATTCAGTTTGGGGGCGCTGGTTCCGATACAGGCCGCGGAGCCCAACGATGGAAAAACCGATCCTCTCGAGCCGAGCCGACGAGCCCGAACTCGCCGAACAGATCGAGCAGTTCATCATCGGCCTCGCCGAGCGGGTGGACGACCTTCAGGACGCCGAGTTCAAGGGCGACCGGGCGAGGCTCGCCGCCAAGGCGCGCGTGCTCGGCACCACGGCGATGGATCTCGGATTCGACCTGCTCGCCGCCTCGGCGTCGGACCTCGAGCGCTGCGCGCGCTCCGACAGCGCGGAGCAGATCCGCGAGACGCTGATCGACCTCACCGAGATCGCGACGCGCGTCCGGATGGGCCACCGCGGAGCCGTCTGACGCGATTGCGGCTGGGAGCCCGCGGAGCTGTCTGACGCGCGTACGCTTGGGGCCCGCGGAGCTGTTCTCGCGCGAGTGTGGCTGGGAGCCCGCGGAGCGGTCTGGGCCGAGGCCCGGCGCAGCCCGCTAGACGAAGAACCACAGACTGATCGGATTTCCCTCGGAATCGAGCCAGCGACCGCTCTGCCAGGCGACGAACGCCAGGATTCCCAGATTGCTGCCCGCGTGCGCGATGACCAGCGACATCAGGTTCTTGCGGTAATAGAACCAGAGCAGCGTGACGACCCCCCACGCGAACGCGACCGGCTGCTCCCAGCCGACGTGCGAAAACGTGAACCAGACCGCGACCGCCAAGAAGCTACGCCAGCGAAAGCGACCAATCGGCACGGCGCGAAAGTCGTCGGGTTTGTCGCAGACGTCGACGTATCGCAGCAACCAGCTGCGGACGAAGAGTTCCTCCATGAATGGCGTCACGATGCCGTAACCGAGCGCGCGCACGAACAGCGCTAGCGGTAGCAGCGCACTGCCCCAGAGCTTCGGGTCGAAGCCGGGCTCGTCTGGGCGCAGCGAATCGATCCAGAGATAGGGCGCCATCCAGAGCGCCGCGCCCGCGAGGCCGACACCAAAGTCGATCGCTGCGCCGCGCAGGCCGAACGGATAG
>CAZBSV010000197.1:0-12602 GCA_964494795.1 uncultured Spirochaetales bacterium
CTTCTCGAGGCCGGCCACGATCCGCTCGATGGCGGCCGTGAAGTCCCGCATCTCCACGCTCTGGGCGTTGCGCCTCGTCGCGACGAGCGCGGCTTCGTTGACCAGGTTCGCGAGGTCCGCGCCTGTGAAGCCCGGCGTGTGGGCTGCGATCGGCTCGGGATCGGCATCGGCTGCGAGCTGTACGCGGCGCAGGTGAATCTTCAGTATGGCCACGCGACCCGTGCGATCGGGTCGGTCCACGAGCACCTGCCGGTCGAACCGCCCCGCTCGCAGCAAAGCGGGATCGAGGATCTCCGGCCGGTTGGTGGCCGCGAGCAGCACGATCCCCGAGCTCTGATCGAAGCCATCGAGCTCGACGAGCAGATGGTTCAGCGTCTGCTCCTTCTCGTCGTGGCCACCGAAGCCGGGATAGGCGCCGCGCGCGCGACCGAGGGCGTCGAGCTCGTCGATGAAAATGATGCAGGGCGCGCGCATCCGCGCCTGCTCGAAGAGATCGCGCACGCGCGCTGCACCAACACCTACGAACATCTCCACGAACTCCGAACCGCTGATCGAGAAGAAGGGAACGCCCGCCTGGCCCGCCACCGCGCGAGCGAGAAGGGTCTTCCCCGTGCCAGGTGGCCCCACGAGCAGGATTCCCTTGGGCATTCGCGCGCCGAGGCGTCCGTAGCCGACCGGATCCTGGAGGAATTGCACGACCTCGCGCAGCTCCGCCTTGGCCTCGTCGACGCCCGCGACGTTCTCGAAACTCACATTGGTGTCGGACTCGACGTAGACCTTCGCCTTGCTGCGCCCGATCGCGAGCATGCCGTCGCCGGCTCCGAGCCTGCCCGCCATGCGACGGACGACGAACATCCAGACCCCGAAGAAGAGCGCGATGGGCACCAGCCAAGACAGCAGCGTGGGAAGCAGGACGCTCTCCGGTTCGCTCGAGAACGTGACGTCATGCGCCTCGAGGTCCGCTGCGAGCGCGGAGTCCACTCGCTGGGTCGTGAAGCGGGACTTGTCTTCGCGAGGTTCCTTGAAAACACCCTCGATCGTGTCGCCGCGCACGGTGACCTCGGCGACGTCACCGCGTTCGAGCAGCGTCAGGAACTCGCTGTACGGAATGCGCTCGACGCTGTGGAACGAGGTCCAGAGGTCGCGCAGCAAGAAGACCCCGAGCAGAGCGATCAACAGGAACGCGAGGTGGAACTGCGGCTGCTCGTTGACGGGGCGTTCGCCAGCGCGCTTACTTGTCGGACCTGACCGCATGACCGATTACCCTCAGCGTCCACGCTTTGGTCGAGGCTCGAAACTAGCCACCTGGGCCCGATCAAAATCCTTTTTCAGCAACCTGCTACAGGGGGCTGAGAGGGGCCGCCCTCGACCCGTTCGTCAATCACGGCGCCTGGTTGAGCCGGCTGTGCTTCCGCCCATACAACGCGTAGATCACCAGGCCGACTGCCATCCAGACAAAGAACAACACCCACGTCTGCAGCGGCAGCTTCAGCATGAGGTAGGCGCAGATCAGGATGCACATCACCGGCAGCACCGGTACCCACGGCATCCGGAATGGCCGCAGCCGTGCGGGATCGCTGCGCCGCAGCGCGATGATGCCGGCCGAGACGAGGATGAACGCGAAGAAGGTGCCGATGTTGGTCAGCGACACCATCTCGTCGATGTTGAAGAACAGCGACGGCACCGCGACGAGCACGCCGGTGATGATGGTAGTCACGTGCGGCGTCTTGAATCGCGGGTGCACGCGCGCGGCCCACGGCGGCAGCAGACCGTCGCGCGCCATGGCGAAGAAGATGCGCGGCTGTCCCATCTGGAACACCAGCAGCACGCTGGTCATGGAGATCACCGCGCCGAAGGCGACGATGCCCGCGAACCAGTCGGCGTGGATCGCCTGGAGCGCGACCGCCAGCGGGTCGGGCACGCCGAGCTCGTTCCACGGCATCACGCCGGTCAGCACCAGGACGATCGCCACGTACAGCACGGTGCAGATCACGAGCGAGGTGATGATGCCGAAGGGAATGTCTTTCTGCGGGTTCTTCGTCTCCTCCGCCAAGGTGGACACCGCGTCGAAGCCGATATACGCGAAGAAGATGATCGCCGCCCCGACGGTCACGCCATCCAGCCCGTTGGGCATGAACGGGTGCCAGTTCGCCGGCTTGACGTAGGCCGCCCCCACCGCGAGGAAGACGAGCACCACGCCGATCTTCACGAACACCATCAGGTTGTTCGCCCTGGTGCTCTCCTTGATGCCGATCACGAGCAGGATCGTGAGGAGAACGACGATCGCGAAGGCGGGGAGGTTGAAGATCAGCGCCAGGTCGCCCAGCTGCGGAGCCGTCGCGACCGCCTCGGCGGCAAACCGGCGCACCTCGCTGATCGTCGATGGATCCGCCGCTGCGGCCAGCTCGGCAGCCGCCTGGTGGGCGGTGCGCCAGTCGGTCACCAGCCACGCGGGCATGTGTACCCCGAAACCGCGCAGCAGCGTATCGAAGTACCCCGACCACGAGATCGCGACTGCCACGTTGCCAATTGCGTACTCGATGATCAGATCCCAACCGATCATCCAGGCGATCAACTCACCCAGCGTGGCGTACGCGTAGGTGTAGGCGCTGCCCGCCGCGGGGATCATCGAAGCGAATTCCGCGTACGCGAGCGCGGCCAGCGCCGAGACCACCGTGACGATCAACAGCGACAGCACCAGGGCCGGCCCGGCGCCCAGGCGATCCGCCGATCCGGCGATCGCCGTACCGACACTGGAGAAGATGCCGGCCCCGACGATGGCTCCGATGCCGAGCAGCGTCAGCTCGAGCTTGCCGAGCGTGCGGTTCAGGCCGCTGCGGTGGGTGGCTTCGTCGACGAGCGAATCCACCGACTTGCGTCGGAACAGGCTCATGGCGTCCCAGGTTCGGGGAAACGGCGACTTCAGGGCGTGCGGCTGGCGACGATACGCTGCGGCCGGGCGTTTTACAACGCGATCGCAATCGAAAACTGCGGCGCCGCGGAGTGGGCCAGTGCGGGGGTCCGTCTCCACTCTTCCGCGCTACTCAACCTCTTCCGCGCTACCCAACCTCTTCCGCGCTACTCAACTGAATGGGTATGATCGGGAACTGCCGAAAAACCAGCTTGTTCTTCCTTCCTATCAACTCTCCGGACGCGCCGGCGGCTGGATCGGCGCCGTCCCGGCTCACTGCGTCTCCGGATCGACCCGCAGGCCGGCGTCGGGACGCGTGTAGATCACCTTCCCGCCCAGCATGGTCAGCAGGACCTGCGTCTCGGAGATCGACTCCGTGGGGACGTCGAACAGATTCTGGTTCACCACGATCAGGTCGGCGTACTTGCCGACCTCGATCGAGCCGAAGTTCTTCTCCTGGTGCATCTGCCAGGCGCTGTTGATCGTGTGCATGCGGATCACCGCCAGGAGGTCCGGGACCCCCTCCTCTGGGCTCAGCGCCCCGGGGTGGACGCCGGGAACGGCCTCGCCCTCGTGGTCGATGGCCGTCTCGATCTGCACGAACGGCAGCAGCGGATCGACCGGGTAGTCGCTGCCGCCGGCGAGGACGGCGCCGGATCGCCACAGCCCGGCACCGGGGAACAGGTGGGCGTACAGAGCATCGTCGATGTAGCCGACCGTCCCCTCGACCAGGTAGGCGTCGCGCCGCGCCCATTGCAGCGACAGGCTCGCGACCGCGCCCAGCCTGCCGAAGCGCGGCAGGTCCGCCGGGTCGATCGCCTCGAGGTGGGTGATCGTGTGCCTCAGATCGCGCGCGCCGTTCTTCTCCTGGGCGGCCTGGAAGCCGTCGAGCGCTTCCCGCGTGGCGCGATCCCCGATCGCGTGGACGTGGATCTGCCAGCCTGCTCGGTCGAGCTCGATGAAGCCCGCCCGGGCGTCGGAGCAAGAGGGATCCGGCCCCCGCGACGTCCCGGGCTGCCAGATCGGCTGGTCGCGCGTCCCGACGTTGACGCGGTAGGGCGCGAGCATGGCGGCGGTTTGGGCCGGGTACTCCATGACGCCGTCGCAGTAAACCTTGACGCTCGTGACCTCGATGAGCCCGCGCGCGAAGCGCTTGTAGCCGTCGAGCGCGGCGATGTTCTTCCGGAGGTCGGCGAGGTCGCTGTTGCCGCGGACGAACGACGCCGACAGCCCGAGGTTGGCCCGCAGCGTCAGCCCCCCATCCTCCTGGACCTTCGCCCACTGCGCGATTTCGTCCTCGGCGCCGCCCGGCACGAAGACCGAGGTGATCCCCATCCGATTGGCGTCCGCGATCGTGTTCCGGACTCCCTCGATCCGGGACTCCTCGGTGATCGGCAGCGTCTCGCCCCAGTTGCCGGGCTCGAGGTCCGCGAAGAAACCGTCCGGCTTGCGTTTCGCGTCGCGGCCAATCTCCCCCTCGGGCGGGTCGGGGGTGCCCTCGCCGATCCCGGCGTTCGCGATCGCCTTGCTGTTCATCCAGAACTTGTGTCCGTCGGCGTTCTTCACGGAGACGGGACGCGTGGTGTCGAGCCGGTCGAGGTCGTAGCGCGTCAGCCTCGTCCCCGGCGGTAGGATTGCCTCGCCGAACAGATGGTTCGCGGCAAACCGGACGTTCGATCCCTTGAGGGCGGCCTGGTCCGGCCGATCGAGACAGGCCTGGAGCTTGGCGAGGATCTGCGCCAGCGTCCCGCCCGCATAGCCCATCTCGCAGTCGGTCCGGCGCGTCCCGTGGAAATGCCCGTCGACGATCCCGGGCATCAGCATGCGCCCCTCGAGATCGACGATCCGGGTCGCCGGTCCGACGTGGCGCTTCGCCTGCCGGTCCGTTCCGATGAACACGATCCGGCCATCCGCGATCGCGACCGCCTGCGCGAACTCCGGCCGCCCCCCGCCGGCGCTCCGCGTCGCGGCCGGGCGCGCTTCCGCGCCGGCCAGCCTTTCGATGCCCTGAAACAGCAGAAGCTTCCCGTTTAGCATGACCGTGTCGGCCGGGTGCGGGCGGTCGGACGCTGCGGCGGCCGCCGCGATCAGCGCGAGGGCGCCACACAGAGGCAAGACGAATCGCGAAGGTTTCAAGGGATCGCTCCTGTCAGAGAGCGGCCAGTATGTCAGAGAGCGGCCATCCTGTCAGAGAGCGGCCATTATGTCGGAGAGGGGCCATTGTACTAGGGCGGGCGGGGCGACAAAGCAGCGAACGCCCCGTGCTCAGCGCGAATCTGCGGCCAGGATCCCCAGCTCCACCACCCAGGAGCCGGTGGCGACCAGCGGGAACTCCTGGATGCCGAGCACGATGGCGTTGTCCGTGGGGGAGCGCAGGACCTCAACCTCGTCCCCGTACACGTCCACGATCCGGCCGAGCGGGGTTCCTTCGCTGACCGGATCTCCCGGCTTGACCGAGGCGTAGAAGAAGCCGCCCCGCGCCGGTGTGACGATCCGGTACTGCTCGACCACCTGATACCGCTCCGGGCGGGCCGGCGTCCCCTGGATGAGGCCGATCCCCTTCAGAAAATTGAGCGCGAACTCCGCCTGCCGATCGTCCTGCTGGCGGCTCATCATCGTGCCGCCTCCCACCTCGAGCAGGAAGGCCGGTATGCCTATGGCGGGCAGGTTGATGCTGATGTCCGATTCGAAAATCTTCTCGCGGTCGCGCCACAGCGTCGGCACGCCGAACATCCGCGCCAGCTCCTCCATGCGCGCCGCCGGGACCGTGCCGGTGATCGTGAAGATCACGAACGGGTGCTGGACGAACCGGTCGCCGCCGGTATGAAAGTCGACCACGAAGTCGGCATGCTCCTTCCACAGGGCGGTGTACGTTCCGGCGATCCGCTCGGTGGCGAAGCGGGGCTGGCCCGGGAACGAGTCGCCAAAATCCATGAGGTCGTCGGGCGACGGGTTGACGCGGCGCATGGCCTGGAAGGCGGGCGGGTTGGCGACCGGGATCAGTACGGCCAATCCCTTCATCTTCGCCGGATCGAGCGCCTTCGCCACCCGCTGCATCGCCAGCGCCCCGCCGAATTCATCCCCGTGCCCGCAGGCGATGAGCCAGACCACCGGCCCCTTCTCCCGCCCGGCCACGACGATCACCGGCGCCTCGACGTCGGAGCCGTCCGCATACTCGATGAGCGGCAGCCGGCCGCGCGTGATCTGCCCCTGCTTCACCTCGGCGGTGCCGACCCGCGCCGGCCACTCGGCGCCGGAGGCGCTCGAGACCGCGGTGCTTCCGCCCAGTACGAACCCCAATGCCAGGATCCATGCGCCTGCGGCTCTCTTCATCTGTCGGCCCTCATCGCACGCGGTGCTTGCCTTTTCGCAACGTCATGGTTGCCGGCGGCCTGGAGGCGCGGGCGCTGCTCGCCCGCAGCAGCGCCAGGATCCGGCCGGTCGTGCGTGATTATCGCTCATCGTGCGTGATTATCGCTCAGGATTGGGAGATGCTGGTCGTCGATAAGCATCATAGGGTCATGGCGCCTGCGGGTACTGATGTAAGTCCCCGAGAGCACGAAGGTTGGTGGCTCCAGGCCTCATCGGACATTCTCGAGTTGGCAATTCGACAACACCCAACGAGAGGAGGTACCGATGGAACGGTACATCGGGATCGGGGTCACCCGCGCAAAAGAGCCTCGACCGCGCGGCCGCCGCTCCCTATATTCGCCCAAGGACGGACGCCATGGTCGATATCTTGAAGGAACGAGGGCGCGGATTCGAGGCCGAGTACTTCCAGAAGCAGGACGCCAAGCTGATCGAAAAGATCCGTGAGCGGGCGCATCTGCAGGAAGTGGCGCAGGCGCTTGCGGAGAAGCTCAAGGTCGACGACCCGGCGCTGCTCGAGCGGGTCGCGGGGCTCGGCGTCACGCGCGAGACTGGTGCCGCGATCCTGCTCGCCCCGTTGGTCCAGGTCGCGTGGGCCGACGGTGATGTGAGCGACCACGAGCGCGAGGTGCTGCTTGAAATCGCGGCGACGCGGGGGATCGTAGCGGGTACACCTCCATACGAGCAGTTGGTGGCGTGGCTGCGCGACCGCCCACCGGTCGAGCTCTTCGACGCGGCGATGGACCTGCTGCGGGTGGGCTTCGGCGTGCTGCCGGCGGCAGAGCGCAACGAGCGCATCCGCGCGCTGCTCGACGCCTGCGAGCGCATCGCCGCAGCGTCCGGCGGGCTCGCGAAGCTACTCGGCATCAGCCGTGGGGTATCGGACGAGGAAGCCCAGCTGCTCGAGGAGTTCGCGCGGAAGCTGCGCGGCGCGTCGGCCGCGGCCAGCACCGGGCGTTCGTAGCGCTCAAAAACTCACGCCTACCGAGAACGCCAGCGTCCCCGGGTTTAGCCAATCGACGGGCGCAAGCGTGACGCTCGACCCGTTGTACAGCAAGTTGTCGGCCGCGTGCGCCGTCACGAAGACTCGTTTCATTCTTCCACTAAACCAAAGGCGTCCTTCGTGATCTGGGCCATCCTGGGATTTGTGGTGACGCAGCTCGTGCTGGTCGGGATTGGGCTCGCCGCGACGACCGGACAGCGGTCGAGCACGCAGGATTATCTGCTCGCCGACCGTAGCATCCATCCATGGCTGGTCGCGCTCGCCGCGTCGTCCACCAACAGCAGCGGGTTCATGTTCATCGGGCTGATCGGGGCGACGTACACTACCGGGTTGTCGTCGATGTGGTTGATGATCGGCTGGATCGTCGGCGATTATCTCGCCTGGCATGCCATTCACCGCAAGCTCCGCGAACGATCCTCCGAAGTGAATGCGGCGAGCGTGCCGTCGTTCATCAGTGCTCACCTGCCAACATCGATGAAGCCGGTCCGCACGCTGGCGGCACTCGTCACGCTGGCGTTTCTCGGATCGTATGCGGCGGCTCAGCTCACGGCGGGCGGAAAAGCCGTGCAGGCGGTGTTCGGCTGGCCGCCCATGACCGGGGCGATCCTCAGCTTCGCCTTGATTCTCGGCTACACATTTTTCGGCGGCTTGCGGGCTTCGATCTGGACCAACACGGCTCAGGCCATCGTCATGCTCGGCGCAATTCTGCTGTTGCTGGCAACTGCATTGAGCGAGATCGGCGGGATCGCGGCCTTGTGGTCGCGATTGCATGCCATCGACCCGGCGCTCATCGACTGGAAGCCGCGCGATCCGCAATTCGGCGTGGCACTCTTCATCTTGAGTTGGATCACCGCGGGCATCGGCGTGCTGGGGCAGCCGCACCTGATCACGATCACCATGTCGATCCGCGACAGCGACAGCCTCAAGCAGGCCCGGCCGGTGTATTTCACGTGGTACGTGATTTTTTCGGCGGCGTGCATATTGGTCGGACTCTGTTGCCGGGCGCTGCTGAATCAACCCGACCCGACATTGTTCGATCAGGAACTGGCGTTGCCGACGCTGGCCACCGAATTGCTCTCACCGCTCCTGGTGGGTGTCATCATGGCGGGACTGTTCTCTGCGACGATGTCGACCGCCGATACGCAGATCCTGTGCTGTTCGGCCGCAGTCTCGCAAGACTTGGTCCCCGCACTCGGACGCCAGCTGGCGGTGGCGCGGCGGGTGACCGCAGGCTGCCTCTTGGCCGTACTGGGCATTGCCCTGGTGGCGGAGCAAAGCGTGTTCGAACTCGTAGTGATGTCGTGGTCGGCGCTCGCGTCGGCATTGGGGCCGATGGTGATCCTGCAATCGCTGCGGCGGCCTGTGAATACACCGCTGTCGATTGCCGTCATTCTCGGCGGATTGGGCATGGCTCTCGCGTGGCGATACGGCTTCAAACTCGCCGACAGCTTGTACGAAGTGCTGCCCGGCATGGCGATGGGATTTGTCATCTACGCCGTCGGAAGTCTCGCGTTGCCGTCAGCGACGCCGGAACCGGAGGAGTCTGCATGATCGACTTTTCCGCGTCGACTCGGGAGGCACTCGAGCAAAGGTGTCGTCTCACCTCATCTTCCAAGATTGGCGAGCGCATCGCGCAGCGGTGCACTGGAGACCTTCATCACTCCCACAAATGGGGTGCTCATCTCCATGATCAGAAGGACGGCAGCCGAGACCGACACCGCACACACGAACAAGGAGGCAACCACCGTGGCGTTGCGGGGCGCGAGCAACCCGAAGGTGGTGAAAATGATGCTGAGCCACGACGTGAGTACGACCAAGAGCACCATCGGGATCGATTCGTCGTTCTGCAGGAGAATCAGCCAGCGCGTCGACAATATCTCGCCGGTGATCTCCACGGCATGAGATCGAATCTCACGCTGGGCGTCGCTCTTCGGCGACAGCTGCCAGAGCTTGGTCAAGATGCTCTCGGCCTGCACGACGGCTTCAGGGGTGTCCTCTTTGCCTGCTCGGGACTCGTCGCTGGGAAAGAGCAGCTCAATCTGAGCGGCATAGCTTCGTTTCAGCAGATCCCGGATCTCTCTCGTCTCCGGTCCGTAATCGGCGAGGGCGCGATCCAGCGAGATCACCCTGGCCGCATTCTCCACTAGCTCGCCGTCCATTTTGTCGAAGGCGGTCTTTGCCGACGAGGTCAGCAGGCCCAGAACGAGAGCGCTCATGGTCGCCAGCAGAGCGGTACCGAGCTTGACAACCTCTTTTGAATCCTGGCTCAGATGATGATCGGGTAACGCGTTGCCAATCAAGAAGCCAAGCATCGCGCCGCCAAAGACGCAGGCGAAGACGATCAAAGCGATTTCCATCGGATTCATCAGCTGTTACTCCTGGGCGCAGTCATCAGGCACCGAATTGGACTTCCTCCGCAATAGCGGACACGGGGTAAACAGCAGATTGTTTTCGGTCGTACGCGTCCGATGAGCGCTAGGCAACCCGCTTTCGGACTCGCGTGGTGAACGTGACCTTCAGGCCCGCCTTGGCCAACATGTTCACCAGCATGTCAATACTGAAGAGGTCGATCTTCCCGCGCACCAGATCGCTGACCCGCGGCTGTGTGACGCCGAAGATGCGGGCGGCTTCGGCCTGAGTCAGGTCTTGATCCTTGATCACTCGAGCCAAGCGCGCCATGAGTTCCGAGCGGATCCGAAGGTTCTCGGCTTCCTCGGTCGAGAACCCCAAGTCGCGAAACACATTGCCGCTCGATCGACGAAGCTTCCGGGTCGCCATGGCTTTCTCTATCCCTCCCGACGGTGCCGCAGCACGTCTGCCAAATTGCGCCGGGCCATTTCGATGTCCCCTTGGCGCGTTTGCTGGGTCTTCTTTTCGAAGGCATGAATCGCGTAGACTGCTTCCGCGAATTTCGCCACGTAGAGGACCCGATACTCACCTTCCGCATGAATGCGGATCTCGATTACACCTGCGCCCACAGAGCGCATGGGCTTCCAGTCGCTCGGCTCGAACCCAAGCTGGACACGCTGCAACTGGTGGCCCGCCTCGCGCCGGGCGGTAGCCGGGAACTCTCGCAATCGGTCCAGACTCGCGCCGACCCAGATCAGCGGCCTGGTGGCCACAGCGCAACTATATCAGAGCTTGTATTACCGCGCACCCCGGAAGGTCAAGCGGCTTTGAGCGCCGTCTGGATCAATCTTCCCGAGGGTCAGTCCCAGGTCCGATCACGCCTTCTCCGATGCGCCGCCTTGGGACATCCTCGTCATACCCGGTGGCTTCGGCACGCGCGCCGCGGTGAACAACGCGACCCCATCTAGTCGCGAATCACGAATTCAATGCGGGCCGCGCGCACGAAGCGTCGTCGCGCATAGGCAGCACCCCGACGCAGGGTTGTCGGATACACTACCCTGCTCAATGGCTAGGAGCCGCAACGGCCCAAGAACCTGAGCCCGGAACAGAAAGACCAGCTGCGGCAGAAATTCGAGAATTCGGGCCTTCAACCGTCGCAGCTGCCGAGTCGCGACCGCGAACAGATCCGCGAGGACTGGGAGGAAAACCGCGAGGATTAGCAGGACTGGCGCGACGATGCGCGCGAAGACTGGCAGAATTGGTACGAAGACCAATATGACGATTACTGGGACGACGGCTGGTACGCGAGCTGGTGAAGTTCCTGGAATCGGGCCCGCGGGGTCAGGCGGGGGAGCTCAGCGCCGCCGCCTCCTACCGCACCCTCGACGACCGCAACCTCGCCGACTCCCAGAAGGTGCGCGCCCGGGTGGACGCGCAGGGCTTCGACGGCTTGGTGATGCTGAGCTTCGTCTCCGAGGAAAAGCAGGTGACCATGCAGCCGCCGAGCTACGGCACGCTCTGGGTCCGCGATCCGTCAGCCCAGCGGCGCGTTACTGTCTGATTTCCGGGCGCCCATCCCTGCGGCAGCCGAGCGGTGGATCCAGCGCCGATAGAAGGCGGGCGGGAAGAACACGAACCAGAGCACGAGCGTCGAGGCCGCCTCGAGGCCGCCCGACGCAAAGTCGCCCCAAAGCGGCCACGCCTGACTCCGCTCGTACGCGACGTACAACGGAATCAGCACCAGGTCCGAGATTGTGGCGAGCGCCCCGAACCACCCCCAGAGCAGAAAGCAATGCACGATCTCGGGTGTGCACATGCCAATGCGAGCGCGCTTCTTGGCAGCCACGTAGGCGAGCGACGCTTCAGCGGCAATCCAGATGTACGGGGCCGTGTAGCCAATCCAATCGAGCCAGAACCAGATGCTCGTGATGACCAAACCTTCGATGTCGCCCTCGAGCGTGGAGAAAACGACACCCGAGAACAGGATCAGCGTATCGAACCAGACGAATGCGGTTGCCCAGGGCGAGTTTCTGCGAAAGACGTCGCGCGTAAAGAGCAGGACGGGAACGATGCCAACGGTGTAGATGGGTCGCGCCACGAGGAGGATCCATTCGGAGCTGCTCTCGACGAGCCCGGCGATCTCATACAGCAGGTAGGATACGCCGGAGGAGAGGTAGCTCAGTGCGAGGAGGTACTCGGGGCGCTCGCCCGTGCGCCGGCTCAGGCTGTACAGGCGAATCCCCACGACCAGGTAGAGCAGACCTGCGATCACGTTCAAGCTGTAGAAGTGTCCGTCCATTCCGCTCTCCCGCGAAATTTCTCCCCAGGATGTTGCACGGGAGTTCGCGTCAGCCGCGCTGCTATCGGATTTTCGGAGACCCGACTTGAATTCCGCACCTCCAGCAGCGAGCGGAATGCGATCATCGATCCGAAGTGAATGTCCGCCGTGAAGATCGATCCGCAACATCCGCGTCGAACAAACTGATCCATTCGACGCAGAATTCCTTCTGAGTCAATCGCGTACTTGATTCGCTTGCGCGCTCCGCGCAGGAAGCGCCGAGGTCGTACATCAACCAGTCCCAGAAGTCGCCGTTTGAATCAACAACGCGAAGTGTCGGGTCTACCGGGGCGCCGCCAGTAGAAGCTTCCTCAGACGACGACGGAACTGCGCGGGCCTAGAGGCCCGGCGGGTTGCTGCCGCGGCGACCCTCGAACCAGCGGCCGTTGGCGCCGCGGCTGACGCAAACGACACCGCCGAGCTCGGGGCCCTCCGCAAGCGGGGCTTCCAGCAGACTCTCTCCGAGCGTTCGGATCACGCCTTTGTGGCAGACCAGGAGCACGCTCGCGGCACCGCTAGCGAGTAGCGCTTCGAGTCCGCGCGTGACGCGCGAGCGAAACGCCGCGCGAAGTTCACCGCCGGGATACTCGAAGTTTGCAGCACCGGACTGCCAATCCTGGTACAGGGCCGGG
>CAZBSV010000198.1:0-2629 GCA_964494795.1 uncultured Spirochaetales bacterium
TCGCCGGCGGCAAAGACGCCTTGCGCGCTCGTCTGCAGCCGCTCGTCGACGAGAACGCCGGCGCCGCGACCCTCGCCGATTTCGATCCCGGATCCGGCGAGGAACTCGACGTTCGGCGCGACCCCGGCGGCGATGAGGACCGCGTCGCATTCGACGACCGAGCCATCCGCGAGCTGCAGGCGACGCTTGCCGGGCGCCTGTTCGATCCGCTCGAGCCGCGCCCCCGTGCGGACTTCGATACCCGACTGCTCGAGCCGATCCGCCAACATCGCGGCGCTCGGCGCATCGAGCATGTTCGGCAGGACCCGGTCCTCGAGCTCGAGGATCGTGACGCGATCGCTGCGCGCGGCGATCGCGTCGAGGATCGTGAATGCGATGAAGCCCGCGCCGACGATCACCGTGTGGGAGCGCGGCTCCGCGAGAAAGGCGTTCGCATCGCCGAGCGTCCAGAGATTGACGATCCCGGGTCCGTCGAGCCCGTCGATCGGCGGGCGCGCCGCGCGGGATCCCGTCGCAATCAAGAGGCGGTCGTAGTCGATCCGGCTCCCGTCGGCGAGCGCGACCTTGCGCGCGCGCGAATCGACGCTGCTCGCGCGCACGCCCAGGCGCGCGCTGACTCGGTGTTCGGAGAACCAGGTCTCGTCACTGGTCATCACCGCGCGCTGCTGGATCTTGCCCGAGAGGTAGTAGGGCAGGACCATGCGCGCATACGCGGGCTCGTCACACACGAGCGCGATTTCGCAGTCAGGATCGATCGCGCGCAGGGTTTCGATCGCGTTGATGCCAGCGGGTCCGGCGCCGAGGATCACGTGTCGCATTGCCATCTCATTTCTCCCTACCCTGAGGAATCGCCCCGCGCGCCCACCCTCCCGAATCGCCCTGCGCGCCCGCGACGTGAAGCCTGACGCTGTCTCCCCTCGAGCCTCGGAATGGGCAGACCTCGGGCATCGGCTCAGCCGATGCCAAGTTCCCTGAGTTTTCCCGCAGTCGGTTCCCCCTGGCTCGACCAGCCGCGCTCTCGATAGTAGTCGGGCAGCATTTCCGAAAGCCGATTCACCTGACCCTTTGCGGGGCCACTCGGAATTCCCTCTTCGAGCATCCGCTTCGGCAGCGTGTCGTCCGCAGCGGTGATGCCCGCGCGCAGATTCCAGACCCGCTCGAGGTTCCAGATTCGCTCGCCGACGCGATGCATCTGTGCGTCGTCGAGATCGACTCCGGTCGCCGCGGTGAGGATCGGCCGAATGCTCTCGAGCGTCGTTCCGAAAGTGAGAAAAAGACACAGACCGGTGGCGTCGACCGCGGTCGAGACGTTCTGGAACGCGATCGCGAGTCCGGCCTTGCCCTCGACGGCGCGCGGGTCCACTTGCATGGGGATGCCGACGATCTCGGCAGACACCGTGTAGGCGCGCAGGTGGCACGCACCGCGATTCGACGTCGCATAGCCGAGCCCCATGCCCTGGAGCGCGCGCGGGTCGTAGGCGGGAAACTCCTGCCCCTTGACGCCCATGAAGAGATCGGGTCGGCGGTATTTGTCCGCGAGTCGCTTCGAACCCTCGGCCAGTTCGTCGCCGAAGCCCTCGCGATACGCGGTCTTCTCCACCAGCGCGAGCATCGCTTCGCCGCTGCCGAAGCGCAGCGGCATGCCCGTCTGGGCGTCTCCGATCACACCCTTCTCGTAGAGTTCCATCGCCGTCGCGATGGTTGCGCCGAGGGAAATCGGATCCATCCCGAGGTCGTTGCACAGGGTGTTGGCCTTGAGGATTGCGTCGAGATCGCCAATCCCGCAGTCGGCTCCGAGCGACCAGGCGTTTTCGAATTCCGGTCCTTCGGTGGCGTGCTTCCAGTTGCGCGGGCTCGTGCTCAGCGCGTAGCGGCCGACGCCTTCATCGGAAATGCGCGACACGCGACCGCACGCGATCGTGCAGGCGAAGCAGGCCTTGTTGGAGGCGAGCCGCGTTGCTCGGAGTTCTTCGCCCGAAATCTTCTCGGCTTGGTCGAATTGTGCCCGCTGATAGTTGTGGGTCGGCAGCGCGCCGTGCTCGTTGATCACGTTCATCAGCGCGAGCGTTCCGTATTGGGGGAGTCCCTCCGCGGTGAGCGGCGCCTCGCTGAGCTGCTTCTTCATCGCCCACTGGGCACGCATCATCTCGGCTGGTCTCGCGATCCGCACCGCACCGGTCCCGCGCACCGCGATCGCCTTGAGGTTCTTCGAGCCCATCACGGCACCGACGCCCGAACGACCCGCGGCGCGGAACTTCTCGTTCACGATCGCGGCGTAGAGCACGCGATTTTCGCCCGCGGGTCCGATCGCCGCGACCGCGCAGTCCGCCAGGCCCGTCTCCGACTTGAGACGGTCTTCGGTTTCGAACACGCCCTTGCCCCAGAGATGCTCGGCGGACCGCAGCTCCAGCTGGTCGTCGAAGATCCAGAGGTAGACGGGCCGCGCACTGCGGCCCTCGAGGATGATCATGTCGTAGCCGGCGAATTTGAGTTCGGGCGCCCATTTGCCGCCAGAATTCGAGCTGGTCATCACACCCGTCAACGGGCCCTTGGTGACGACCATGTAGCGCGCGCCACACGACGCGTTGGTTCCGGTCAGCGGCCCGGTCGCGAAGATCAGTTTGTTTTC
>CAZBSV010000199.1:0-2875 GCA_964494795.1 uncultured Spirochaetales bacterium
CCGGCAGGACCGCCGCCAGCAACGAGGATACGCCGCGGTGACGTCGTGGGTTCGACGCGAAAATCGTGCTCCCGTCCTAGCGCCGCGTTGACGACGCAACGCGCGGGCGTGCGCAGGTAGATGTTGCCGATGCAGCGGTACTGGTAGATGCAGGGGCGGATGTCGTCCGTGCGACCTTCCGCGAGCTTTCGGGGCAGGTCGGGGTCAGCGAGGAGCTTGCGTCCCATTGCGACGAAATCCGCCTTGCCCTCTGCAATCACCCGCTCGGCTTCGTCTGGTTCGAAGCGACCGAAGGTGATGACGGGTACGTTGACTTGCGATCGCACTCGTGCCGCGTAGTCGCTGAGCGGCCCTACGGTATCGGGCGCGTAGGAATCAGTCACTGCGGTTGCGACGTCAGTGTTGGCGTAGGCGGTGAGGTGAACGGCATCGATACGCGCTGCGACAGCCAATTCGATCGCTCGGAGCTGATCCGCGAACTGCTCGCCGATGACGTGATGCCGCTCGATCGCGTTGATGCGCATCCATACGGGGTAGGTGTCGCCGACGCGCCCTCTGATCGCGCGTACGACTTGGAGTAGAAAGCGCGCCCGGCTCTCGATGCCGCCACCCCAGCCGTCGCTGCGCGTATTGCGCGGCGAGAGGAACTCATCGATCAGGTATCCGTGGCCGGCGTGCAGCTCGACGCCGTCGTAACCCGCGCGACGGCAGCGGTCTGCTGCCGCAGCGAAGAGACCGATGACACGCCAGATGTCGTCCTCGTTGGCGACTTTGTACTCGAGGTTCGCCGAAGGTCCGCTGGCGAACGCGGACATTGCCGCCGCCTCTGCGGAGCTCACCATCGTCGAGATGCGGTCGGGGTGAGCCGGTGGCATCACGTAAGGCACCAGCCGTGGTCGACCGCGCTCGATGTCGACGTGCGAGTACGTCCCCATGTAGTTGAGCTGGGCAGCGATCCGCGCCCCGTGCCGGTGCACCCGACGGGCGAGCTCTTGCATTCCCGGCAGGTACCGATCGTCCGAGACTGCGGGCATCCGCGGATGGTTCGTGCCCTCCGGGTACGCGACACACGCAGTTCCGATCAGTAAGAGAGCGGCTCCACCTCGAGCCCTCGCTTCGTAGAACGCTGCCTCGTTCTCGCTGACCGAGCCGTCCTCGTTGCCGAAGAGGACGCCCATCGGGCACATGACGATTCGGTTTCGCAACTCCATCGAGCCGATGCGGCCCGGTGTGAGGAGATGGCCGAATGCTTCGCTTCTGGTGTTCATCGTGCTCCTTCGATCACGACCGAAATCGGAGCCGGCCCGCACGCGCGTTCGCTCGAACGGACAGCGTGGGACGATCCGATCGCGTCTCGCTGCGGGCTAGCCACCCGGAGGGCTGGCGCACGAGAAATTATCTCAGGTTTGACAAATGAAGCAGCCGGATCGAAGCTCGAGACCACAGTACGTGCCCCGATGCGCCGCTGCCGCGTTGGCCCCATCGAACGCGCAGGAACGCTGGGCTCCGAGGGGGAGCACGCCATGATCATCGACATCGACTCGCACTTCGAACCCGGTCCCGAATGGCTCGATCCCTTCCCGAAGCTGAAGGCGCGGCTGCCCGTTCTGCACCCGGGCATCAGCGCGGTCGACGCGATCGTCGGCGATCTCCTGCGCCGCGTGCCCGAGTCCGAGTGGCCGCCGATCGACGAGCTCGCGCCGCCCGGCATGGCGATCCTCTACAACCAGGAAAAGGCGGGCGAGGCGAAGCGCCGCGCGGAGTTCCAGGGCAAGAACCAGCGCGAGGTCGCGAACGCCGAGGCGCGCGTGAAGTGGCTCGACCAACAGGGCATCGACGTCCAGAACGTGATCTGCCTGGCAGGACTTGCGTACAAGGCGACGCTCGAACGCAAAGACCCGCGTCTATTGCAGGAAGTGCTGCACGCCTGCAACGCCTGGCTCGCCGACACCTGCGAGCCCTCGCGCGGGCGGTTGCTTCCGGTCACGACGCCCGACTACTCCGACCTCGACGATGCGATCGCCGAGATCACGCGCATGCGCGCGCGCGGCAGCCGCATCTTCCTGATTCCGGGCCATCCCGTGAACGGCGTGCCGCCCTGCCACCCGAGCTGGGACCGGCTGTGGTCGTCCGCGACCGATCTCGGCATGACGCCGATGCTGCACATCGGTTTCCAGCGCAGCGACTTCGACCCCGGCTGGGCGAATCTCGGCGTC
This sequence comes from uncultured Spirochaetales bacterium, assembly GCA_964494795.1. Lineage (GTDB taxonomy): Bacteria > Myxococcota_A > UBA9160 > UBA9160 > SMWR01 > JACZVU01. The sequence continues at coordinate 2,217 of CAZBSV010000199.1, forward strand.
GGCGTCACGCGCATGCGGCGCTTCGCGTCGAGCCACGGCCACATGGGCGCGCAGACGCTGATCTACTCCTTCATCTACACGGGGCTCTTCGAACGCCACCCGAAGCTGACGCTGCTGCTGGCCGAGCTCGGCGTCGGCTGGATGCCGTGGCTCTGGCGCGAGCTCGACGGCCGCATCGGCCCGGTCTCCGATCTCTTCCTCGGCGAATACGACCTGCCACTCTCGCCGAGCGAGTACTTCGCGCGCAACGTGCGAGGCACGCCGCTCTCGTGGGCCAAGGACCAACCGCTGCCCGAGGTGATGCGCGGGCTGCCCGACGACGTCGTCGTCTTCTCCTCCGACTTCCCGCACTTCGAGGGATATGTCGACCCGATGGGTACCTACCGCGAGCAGCTGAAGGAGTTCTCGCCGCAGCGACTCGAGCGCTTCTACGGCGGCTCGATGGCGGATACCTACGCGCGAATGGGCGACCCGCTCGCCTAGCGCGTGATTTCGATTCGGAGTGCGCGGCCCCCGAAAACGGCGATGCCGTCGGCTCCGATCAGCTCCGCGTCGGGGTCGAGCTGGCCGTCCTGGTCGAGGTCGATGAAGAGCAGGTCGTCGAGCCGCTCGAAATCTCCCGGGCCGGAGCCCGCGAGCCAGACGCGGTAGCCGGCCCC
>CAZBSV010000200.1:0-16531 GCA_964494795.1 uncultured Spirochaetales bacterium
CACGCCGCTTTCGCGCAATGCTCCCACGAGATCCGTTGCCACGAGCATCTGGTCCGACGGCTCGAGCGCCGACCAGCGGTCCCGAATGCCGCCGACGAATGCGGGGCCCTGTCCGTTTTTGTTGCGGGCGCCGCGCGAGAAATAGGGAGACACTGTATCGAGTTGGCTGCGATTGAAGCGCGCCAGGTCGCCGTCCCACAGGAAGGCCCGGCCGATTCCGAAAACCAGCAGCACACCCGCGATCGCGACGCCGATTGCCGCCAGCTGTCGCGCCGGCCAGTTCTTCCAATTCGGGCGTTTAGCCTCGAGGGCCGCGATCTGCGCGTCGACGATCGCCTGCTGGATGATCGGCTTGGCGGTGCCCGCCGTGTCCACCGCGTCCGCGGTTTCCGCCGTTTTCGCCGTTTCCGCGGTTTCCGATCTGGGCGTGGGCGTGGGCGTGCGGCTGCGGTTCTTGCGTCGCACCTCGGCCATGGACGCGTAGAGAAAGCGGGCCTTCAGCTCGGAAAGCATGCAAGCCTCCCGATAGTTGTCGCTAGTGATTCCCAGATTCACCTTCTGCTGGAGCGCTTCGGAGAGTTCGGGAACCCACTCATCGAATAGCCGCGTCGACGTGATCCCGATGGCCGGAAACTCGTCCTCGAGTACGACCGACGAACGACACAACAAGCCGACCAGGATCACTTTCCCGGTGAGATCGCCAGCGAGGCCCAGCTCCTCGGCCAGCAATGCCCGCCTTTCATCGCCGGTTGGATACTCGAGATCGAGGCACCACGCGATGCGATCGGTCGCGTTCAACTCGGGGGACTCACCCGCCACGCGCCGCCTCAACGCCTGAGCGAGTTGCGGAAGAGCTGGGGTATCGAACACCGAGACCGCTCGCTGAGATTCGTCAGTCACCGGCGGCAGCGATCCCCAGTCCTGCGATGCCAGTACTTCTTCGCCGACGCGTTGCACCAGCGCAGCGTTGTAGGTCACGATGGCGCGCAGCACCTGCGGTGCGAAATAGCTCGATCCGAGTTCAGCCTTGCGAGTTCGCAGCGCGCGCAGCTGCAGCTCCTCGCGCGCATCGGCTTCGTACATGTCCGCCGCGTGGAAGAACTCGGCCTCGATCTCGGGAAGGCGTGGGTCGTAGTCGACGCCGGAGCGCGCACACAGCCCGTTCAATCGCGGCGTCAGCTGGACCGGATCGTGGAGCGGCCGATCCGAGCCGGCGCCGCACAGCAGCGTGATCAGATAATCGAACCATGGGATTCGCGCCTGGGTTCCATCCAACCCGAGAAGCTCGGCACCGAGCATCAGATCGAGCAGATCGAGCAAACCACGGCGATCGTGTGAAGCGCATTCCGGAAGCGTGGAGCGGAGCTGAACGACCGGAATCTTGAAGGCGATCGCGCGCATTTCACTTTCGAGGCTATCGAGGCGAGCTTCGATTTCGGCTGTCGCCGCGAGATCTGGCTGGAGGGCTTCGCGACCGACCAGCGCCGTCAACTCATCGTTCAGCGCACGCCCGGCTCCTGCGATGTGGGTTTTTTCTTCTGAAAGCCCAGAGGGCGCGAGCACCCCCCACGCAGAGCGCAGCGCACGTTGGCGTTCGACGAGCGCACTCAGCGCGGGGGCGAGGCCGGTTCCTCGTTTCCTATCGCCCGGTGCCCCTGTATCGCTGGACTGTGTCACATCCGCACCCGCCCTGAAGGGTTCGTCAGCGGCCGAGCTAGAAGATCGATCGACCGGAACTCGGAGTGCAGGGACCGACGGACCCCGGTTCGATACCTACGGCGATGCAGCCAATCTTGCCCGCGACAGGCGTACCGCCAGTGTCCGGGATCACGTAACCCCAGTACTGAACGAAGCCATCGCCATCGATGTCAGCGCCGGCGTCCGCTGTGAAGCCCGAGCCGTCTCCGCTCACCGCGACTCCGTAGGAGAAATACACGCGACCTTCGGCCACGAATCCCAGGGGCCCGAAGTCGCTGTTGACGTCATCGAAGACCACTGGCACTGAGCCCGGGATGGCGGCCGGCTCCGCGTTGGCGCTCCGATAGATTTGATGTTCGCTGTAGAACGTTTCTTCGAGCACGCCGATCGCGGCGAGGTTCGTCTTGGCCTCGGCACTTTTCGACCGGAACTGGTAGTTGGCCAGCAGCGGGATCGCGATCGAGGCGAGCACTCCGATCACCGACATGACGAGCATCAGCTCGAGTAGCGTGAAGGCCGCGCCGCCTGGCGCTCGTCTTGCTCGGCTTTCCATCCTGGCGTCATCGGCAAGTTGGACCCCGGGCTCAAGCTCATTTGTTGGGAAACCACTGCGCGCGTTCTCGGAGATTTGCGGTCGATTGAAGCCCTTGGCAGCACGCTCGCCGCCGTGGCTTCCAGAAGACGATACCGAGCCTTGATCCATGCCCATTGCGCTGTTGCGCAAGACCTTGTTGGGTGACGCGCACGCTGGCAGGTTGTTTGACTGAGAAAACTGCGGTTCTGGGCCGCGCGGTTGCACATCCACGCTCGCGCTTGCCGTAGACGGAGAGACGTCGGGGTGAATGGCGGAAATGGCCAACGGGATGTAGGGTTCGGCGCGTGGAAATGTCTTCGAACGCGCGCTGCCGCTGCTGGATCGAGCATCAGACTCGGCCAGGATCGGTCGGAGAGGCAAGGCCGCGCCTTCGCAGGGGGGAGTGAGTCGTGAAACGAGCAGCAGCAGTATTACTTTCTGGACTTGCAGTAGCGGCTCTACCGGTTTCCGCGCAGGGCGGCGGCTCGCCCGTCATCGTCGAGGGCATCGCGGCGGGGGTGCTCACGGGCCTCACGTGCACCGTCGCGGCAGTGAATGCGGACGAGGACGCAGAGCAAGGCGCGTTCGACCGGCGGGGTTGGCTGTTGGGCGCGGCGGGAACCTACGCGGTCGATCTATTCGACGAGGGGGCGACGCCGGATCTCGTGAACGCGTACGGGCCCGATACGTCTCTCTCGGCCGACGACAGCTTCGGTTTCAACGGTCAAGTGGGCTACCGCTGCCATTCGCGCTTCTCGTCTGAGGTCGAGGTCGAGTGGCTCGAGGGATTCGACTCCCGCCTCTCGGAAGCCGGCTTGGGCCAAGTCGCCTCGCTCGACATCGAGGCGCTTCTCATTACCGCCAACACGAAGGGTTATCTCCTGACGGGGCGCTATCAGCCCTTCCTGCTCGTCGGTGGAGGCGTCATGCGGTCGGAGGTGAAGGTGCGAGAGTCGCTGGTGCTGGGTGTCTCCGACGTCGAGAAGGATTCCGAGTTCGCGATGCGCTTTGGCGGGGGCATCGACGTCTACGCCACCGAGAACGCGGTCGTGACCCTCAACGCCGACTACGTGTTTCCCTTCGGCAACCTGAGCGACATGGACTACATCTCGATCGGCTGGGGATTCCAGTACCGCTTCTGAGCGCATTGCGCTGAGCGTTCGACCGCTCGAATCCGTTGGGCGCATACCATTGAGACCCTCGTCGGAGTCATCTGGCTGCTGGTTCAGCGGCGCTTGATGGCTCGCGATCGGCGACCCGGCGCCAGGAATCGGGAAGCCAGCTGTGCCCCACGACCTCGAACTTCTCGAAGCGCAGGCCCCCGTCCGGTGACAAGCCGAGGGAACGCAGCTGTTCGTAGGTGGGATAGCGGTAGTGCATTCGCGGGGCCTCGCGCGGGACGCGCGCGGAGAAGACCGATTCGCATTTGAAGTCATTCTCGATTGCCAGCGCATCGGATACGGACTTTGGCACGTCACACAGCGATACCGGCTGGTCCGAAATCCGAAGCTGCTGCCGATCTCCCAACGCTTTGGCGAGAAAGACCGGAACGCCCATCCAGAATTGATCGATGGGCGCCTGCGTTGGGTTGCTTGCCGCGCCGAGGGGCGCCGCGGCCTCCGGCAGCCGGGGCGATGCGACGGAAGGATCGAGGCGGACATATTTTTGCCCGTGATCGGCCACGACGAAGATGACGCTTCGGTCATAGACTCCAATTGCATCGAGCTTGTGCAGATATTCGAACAGCCGCGACACGATGCAGCGGGTCATCGCGACTGCACTCTCCCTGGTGATCTGTTCTTTACCCGCGTATTGGCAGCGCTCATCGACTGAAAACGGCCGGTGGGCGCCGTAGAAGTGTAAGAAGCGAAATCGCGGGGTGGCGCCGGCGACTGCCGCGGACGCGATCAGCTCGTCGAAAGCCGCCAGGTCCGTGCGCGTTTCGTATTGGATCTTCGGGTCTCGCGCGGTCGCCTCGCGCGGCGGATAGAGTCGCCTGCTTTGCCAGCGACCGTCGTCGTAGATCCAGGGTTTTGCGAAGTGCGGTGAAAGGCGAAAGAGGCCGAGCGCGAACAGGTTGCTCACGTCCTCTCGCCAGGTGGCACTCGCGGCGCCGGCCTCCGCGAGGGTCGCGCTCAGCACGCGCCGGTAACCCCAGCTGCCAAAATCGCGGTAGGCGGATTGCGAGAACGTCGTCAACACCGTGTCGAAGCCCCGTTCTGCGAGTCTTGCGGGCAGCGAGGCGGGGATGTTCTCGTCCCTCCACTTTCTCATATAGATGTTGTCTGGAATCGCCTTCGACGTCAGGATCGATTGCAGGCTGAAATCGGTCGCCGCATACAGCGAGACGGCATTTCTGAAATACGTGAAACCCGGGGGCATCGCAGCGAGGAGCTCCGGCGAGCGCAGGACTTCTGCGAACAGATCCGACTGCAAGCTGTCGAGCACGATGATGATTGCGTTGCGATCGCGGGAGTAGAGGCTCACGGATTGTATCAACGAGAGTTGAGTCGTTCCTTCAAGGTGCGTGAGCGAGACTTCCGAGTCGGTCTTTTCGTCAAAAGGAGCGTTCTGGTGGACGAGCCCGGCGAGCGCAGCCAACTGGAGCGCAACGACGACTGCCACGATGCGGACGGCGTGCGCGCGAATCCATTCGGGCTTCGCGAGCGCCAGCGCCAGGGCCGCGATCCAGAACGCGACCTCGAAGATTCCTCTGCGAGAATTCGCGCTCCAGTCGATCGGCGAGCCGTCGAAACTTCCGTACTCCCAGACGAACCAATTGGCCTGCGCGCAGAGCCCGACGCAGAGCACAACGAGTACGGGGACGGCGCGACGCGGCGCGACGGCCAGCAGCAGCACGGCGAGAATCGCGATTGCGAAGAACGCGACCGCGAAAGGCACGGCGAGGCTCGCAAACAGCTCCGAGAAGTTGATTCCGATCTCGTTCCAATTCCTGAGCGCACTCTTCAAGGGTTCGAGCAGCGCGATCGTGGCGGCCAGCAGGCCGCTCAACAGGAAGGCCGCGGGCAACTGCGAGCGAAATCGATTCATCGGCATACGAGAATCTAGCCAAGACCCGCAGCCGATGACGGCGGCTTCGATGGAGGCGGGTCGGTGGCCGCTCGCGATCTCATCACGACGCGACGTCGAGTTCCGATCGGCTGCCACCGACCCGATCCGCTTCCGGCCTCAGGGCAGGTTCTTGAGCAGCTCCTTGTACTGGTTTTCATCGAACGCGCGCAGTGACTCGAGTTGTACGTTGCCCTGCGCGCTGACTGCGATCGAGAACTTCGCGAGCGCCTCGTCGTTGGGAGCTTCGACGACTGCGACCGAATCGTATTGTCCCATCGTCAGGTGAATCGAGCGAAGCTTCCCGCCGAGGCTGTCGAGCGTCTTGCGCGCGGCCTCGATTCGCGCCGGGCCGTCCTTGATGCGTTCGCGGCCTTGCTGGGTGAAGCGAGCGAGAACGATGTACGTAGGCATGGCTGGTCCTCCAATTGAATGGGTGGGTGCGGGAGAGCAGGAGTAGGAGGGGGGGGTCAGAATTGGGAGAAGAGACCGCCGAGGGGTCGAAGTCCGCAGATCCCGCGGCCAACACTGTAGCGGAGCTCGGCGCGCGCGTCCCGATCGACGGGCCGCGGTCCGCGAACGCTCGACGCACTCCGGGTGCGGGTGAAGCGCGCCAGCGAATCCTTTCAGCACCCCCGAATCCTTTCAGCACCCCTTTTGGGCCCGCGGATCCCGTCGAGCTCGGGTCTCGATTCGCCCTGCGGCGATCAACGGGCATCGCGGGCGAATCCGAGGCGCCCCAAGCGGCCGGATCGCGACTGGAATCTGGGCGAACGGGCTTGCATTCCAATGGGGGTGACCTATCTAGCGCGTGTTGCTCGGCGCGACCGGCGGGCTCTGGGCCAGGGTGGCGCGGAGCCGCGTGCGCTGGAGCGCGAGTGCAGCGTGCGAATCGCGCAGAAACGCGCTTCGGATCGCCTGAGCTTCGAACCCGCAACCGGTCTCGGACGCAGCGACCGCTTCCAGGTGATTTCCGCATGAGTGACGACAACGCGCTCGACGTAGCGATCGACAAGGGCCTCGAAGGCGTCGTCGCCTGTTCGACCCGCATCAGCACGATCGACGGCACGACGCTGCTGTATCGCGGATACACGATCGAGGATCTCGCCGAGAATCTGACTTTCGAAGAAGTGATTCATCTGCTCTGGGAAGGCGACCTCCCGAGCGCTCGGGAAGCGGAGGATCTGCGCGAGCAGCTCGGAAAGAGCCTCTCGCTGCCGGTCGAGATGCGCATGTGGCTGCTCGGCCTGCCCAAGAAGGTCCATTCGATGGACTTCCTGCACGCGGTCGTAGCGGGCCTTTCGCTGCACGACCCCGATGCGAACCTGCTCGGCCGGGACGCGACGCTGCGCAAGGCGATTCGGCTGACGGCGCGCATCGGCACGATCATCGGTGCGTTCGCGCGCGCGCGCACTGGCAGTTGGCCGCTGGATCCCGTGCCGTCGCGATCGGTCGCGTGGAATCTGCTGCGCGGTATTCAAGGCGACGAGCCCGATCCCGATCACGTGCGCGATCTCGACGTCTGCCTGATCCTGCACGCGGACCACGAACTCAACGCGTCAGCCTTCTCCGCGCGCGTCACCGCGAGTTCGCTCTCCGGCCTGTACTCGTCGGTGATGGCGGCGATCGGAACGCTGAAGGGCCCGCTGCACGGCGGCGCGAACGAAGCCGTCATGCAGATGCTCGGTGAGATCGGATCGATCGACCGTATCGAGAGCTACCTGAACGAGCAACTCGCGGCCCATTCCAAGATCATGGGCTTCGGCCACCGCGTCTATCGCGAAGGGGATCCGCGCGCGAAGATTCTCAAGCGGATGAGCGAGCGGCTCACGCGCTCGGTCGGTCGCCCAGAACTCTACGAGATGAGTGCGCGGATCGAGGCGCTCATGGCGGAGCGCAAGGGTCTGATTCCAAACGTCGACTTCTATTCGGCCAGCGTCTACACGGCGCTCGGGATTCCGCCCGATCTGTTTACGCCGATCTTCGCCGCGAGCCGCGTCGCAGGTTGGTGCGCGCACGTTCTCGAGCAGTACGAGAACAACCGCATCTATCGTCCGCGGGCGCGCTACGTCGGAGAGCGCGGCCGCAGCGTCAAAGCGGATAGGGCGGGATGAGCGCTGCCCGCTGACTCTGCGCGGCGCCGCGCAGAGTCGGAGCGCCTTCGGGCTTTCTACGCGCGGACCGATTCGGCGCGCCGACCCCCACGACGCCTATTCCTGGTTTCCACCCAGCAGCGCACCGATCCCGCGCCGGATCAATTCCTCGGCCGGATCGCGCGTCGGGGTGGGTGCCGCGGGCTCGGACCTGTGCGCCGCGGGTTCGGAGCCGGGCGTCGCGGGCTCGGAGCCGGGCGTCGCGGACTCGGCGTCGGATTCCGCCGCTGCTTGGCCCTGACTACCGGTCTCGCTCTTTGCGGTGCGATCCGGCGATTTCGGTTTGCCGACGAGCGCCTCGATGCCTTTCGCGATTCCGGTCTGCACGAGCCCTTGGGAAAGCTGCCGCGTGACGTACTGCGCATCGGGCATTGCGCGAATGCTCGGCAGCGAACCTGCGAGCCGCAGCGGAAGATTGAAACGCCCAGCCGTGTCGGTCAAGTACTTGATTTGTTTGACGCTGCCGATCAGATCCGCGCTGAGATCTTGCGACGCGACGAACGTCATCCCGATATCGAGGGCGTTGTCGAGTTGGAGCGTGCCATTTCCGTCCAAGCGGTAATCGCGGGCGGCGAGCGCAATCTGATCGAAGATGGCCTGTCCGTCTTTCAGCGTCAGCTTTCCGGCCAACACCTCGAAGACGGTGTCGTCCACCCCGAAGAGTTGGGGGTATTTACCGTGCACGCTCGTCGAGATCAGCTGGCTCAGACCCGGAATGCCCGTGACGCCTGCGAAAATGCGCTCCGCGAGGTTGACACCCTTGAGCACGCCATCGCTGACTTCGAACGCACCCGTTCCGCTCAGCGTCTGGCGGATCACATCCCATTGCGAGCCGCGCCCGCCCAGATCGATGTCGGCGTCGAGGCGTCCGGCCAGCTGCAGCGCGCGGCCCGCGCCCAGCTGGGCGAGCAGCGCAGCGATGTCGAGGCCGTCGAACTTGCCGCGAAACAAGAACGCGGGCGCGTCGGGTTTTGCGAGGTCGTAGCTGCCCGTTCCCGCGATGCTGCCGTCGAAGGCCGACAGCGTCAGCTGCTCGAAGCTGAGTTTCTGGTTGCGAAGTGACGCCACGCCGTCGAGCTTTTGGTAGGCGATGTCGCGCAGGCTGCCCGCGGTCGAGCGCAGCGTGGCATCGAGCTGCGGCCCGCCGCTCGCGACGCGAAAGTTCCCGCGCAGTTCGACGTCCTCGAGCACTTCGCGCTGCTTCACGCGATCACCCGCGGCACCCAGTGCGGCGACATCGAGCGCGGGTGAGGTGACGCTGAAGTCGGTATCGAAGCGGCTCAGGTTTTTGACCGTGGCGGCGACCCGGACGGGGTTTCCGTTGAGTCGAAAATCGGTCGGGGGCATCTCCACGCGATCCCCCTTCAGGGTCAGCGTGGTCGTGAGGTCTTCGATCCGGGTGTCGCCGCCGGGCTGCCGAGCGCTCACCCGCTGCAGCGCGAGCGTGCCGTCGAGGCGCGGGATCTGACCGCCTGCAACGGGCCCCTTAACGTTCAGTCGCAGATCGACCGCGCCCGTCGTCTCGAATGCGGCCGCCGCCGGGATCAGGCCGCCCCAGCCGTCGAGCGGCAACTTGCTCCCGGAGAGTTGGAAATCGATCGGCATCCCGGCTGCGAGGCCGATCCGGCCGCTTCCAATCAGCTGGGCGTTCGCGAGTCTGAGATCCAGATTGGCGACGTCGATCGCGTCTGCAGCGCGTTTCACGTCGGCATCGAGTTCGAAGCGGACTCCCCTGGGTTTCGCGAACTTCCCCCCGTAGGCGATCGCCGCATCGCTCGCCTTCAGCGACACGATCGTACCGAGCGCGTCGAGGCTGCCGGAAAGCGCCACGCCGAGCGCGATCGGATCGGGCGACGAGAGCTCCGGCGGAATCGCTGGGCCGATCAGCGCGAGCTTCTTCAAGCGATCGACGATGAGCGGGCCGAGATCGATGCGAAGATCGACGGGCGCGCTCGCAGCGGCGTCGAGGCTCCTGACGGGCCCGAGCGTGCCTGTGGCGCGCACGTTCTGCTGCGCGGCGCCCAGGATCGCCGCAGCGATCTCGAGCTCGATGGCGTGATCGAGACTCACATCGGACGCCGAGAAGTCGAGCTGCTCGACGCTCAGTTCGGACGCCGGGGACGCGCTGCGGTCGATGAACTGCAGCCGACCGCCACGGATCCGCAGCGACGAGACGAGCAAGGGCAGGGCGCCGGTCCCCGAAGTCCGCTCGTCGCGCGCGGACGCGCGCCCGAGCGAATCGAAGTTGAAGCCGGTGTGGGTCTTGATGACGCGGATCTCGGGCGCATCGATCTCGACGTGCGCAATCTCGTAGCGCCCGCGCAGCGCGGGCAGGATCGCGATCAGCGCGTCGATGCGGCCGGCGCGCAGCACGTCGCCCTTTCCGAAGGCCGGATCCTCGCCGATCGCGACGTCGCTGACGCGGGCTCCGAGCCCTCCGCGCAGCGAGACGCCGATCTCGCCGAATGCCACCGAGCGGCCGAGCGCCGCCGATGCTTGCTCGGCCAACCACGCGCGATTGTCTTCGAGGTAGCGGTTGAGGTTCTTCGCGGCAAAGAACAACGCACCCGCAACAATCAGCAGCAGCGCGCCGAGGATCAGGAATTTTCGCATGCAGCGCCTCCGGTCATCGACTCGACAGGCGAATCGCGCGAACCGATAGCCGCGAAGTCTACCACGTCGATCTATTCGAGCCGGTGTTCGCCCATCCTGTTTTCGCGTCGGTGTTCGCCCATCCAGTTTTCGGGTCGGTGTTCGCCCATCCAGTTTTCGGGTCGGTGTTCGCCCATCCAGTTTTCGGGTCGGTGTTCGCCCATCCTGTTTTCGGGTCGGTGTTCGCCCATCCTGTTTTCGGGTCGGTGTTCGCTCATACTGGATGGGATCGGCCGGCCTTTCGGGTTTTGAGCTTGACAACGGCTTCGCGGATAGGATCCAATGACATTCTCAAGAGTACGGTCATGGAGCGGATCCGGAAAAGCTACGGAATTCGGCAGGCGATTCGCCCGAACCGCTAGAGCGCTACTTCGACGCCGAGGCCGGGTCGCTCTGCGACGTGCAAGCAGCCGTCGCGCACCTCGAACCCGCCCGACGCGGGGTCCCGCACCAGGTCCATGTGTCCGTCGAGGTCCGCGTAGCGCAGTCCCGGCATCGCGAGCGCAAGCTGCGCGGCGGCACAAATGGAGATCCGCGTCTCGTCGTTGCAGCCGAGCATGAGGCTGAGTCCGGCCGCGTGCGCGCGGTCGTGGATGCGGCGTGCGATGCTCGGCCCGCCGCACTTCATCAACTTGATGTTGATGCCGTGTGCGGCGCGCCGATCGATGATCCGAGCGCACTCTTCGAAGGTTCCCGCGGCTTCGTCCGCGACGATCGGCACGCGGCTCTCGGCGCGCAGCGCGCATAGGGCGTCGATGTCGCGTGCACACAGCGGCTGCTCGAGCATTTCGAGATCGAGCGCGTGGGTCTCGCGCAGCAGAGTTTTTGCGTCGTCGAGCGAATAGCCCTGATTTCCGTCGACCCGCAGCGCCACGTCGGGCCCGATCGCCTGCCGCAATTTGTGCAGACGCTCGGCGTCGAGCGAGACGTCTTCGCCGATCTTGATCTTGAGAATGCGAAAGCCCTGGGCGATCCAGCGTTTTGCGTGGGAGAGTGTTTCGTCGACGCCGCAGACTCCGATCGTCACCGAGGTGGGAAGCGGCCTCGGCCGGCCACCCCAGTATCGCACGAGGGGAAGGCCGGCCTTGCGGGCCGCGAGGTCCCAGAACGCGGTGTCCAGCGCCGCGCAAGCGGCGGGACAGTCGGCGGCGATTCGAAGCGCGTCGTCGGCAAGCGCACCGGGATCCGCGGAGACTTCAGCGCCGAGCGCAAAATCGCGCAGCGGACCCCGCAGCGCCGCCAGGCAACTCGCGTCCGACTCGCCACCCTCGTTGTTGGCGGGCGCGGCGCCGCCGAAACCGACGAAGCCATCCTCGGATTCGATGCGCACCAGCATGTTGCGCGCGAACGCAATCGTCTGATTGGCGATCCGGTAGCCTTCGCGCAGCGGCAATTCGACGCTGCAGGCTTCGTAGGAGCGAATCTTCAAGTGCGAAGCTCCTTCTGGGCTCAGAGCAGAGAGCGCACGGCGTCGACCAGGCGCTGCGAGCCCTGCGTGAGCGGATCGCAACACGGAATGCCGTAGCGGCGTTCGAGTTCCGCGATCTCGCCGTCGAGCTTGGCGGGATCGATTCCCTCGGAGTTGATGGCCATCGCGATCACGCGCGATCCGAACAGGGACTCGATGGCCTGGATGTGGATCTCGGGCGGCGCGATGGGTTCGTTGGGGTGATCGAGGTAGGTCTTGCGCGCGGGAGCGTGCTGCAAGATCACTCCGCGCGGCCGCGCGGAAGCGAGGATCTCGAAGCCGCCGGGCGCCGCTGGATGGGTGAGGGCCCCTTGTCCTTCGATCACGATGACGTCGGGCGACTCCGCGCGGTCTGCTTGGACGATGGCGTGCTCGATTTCGCCCGCCACGAAATCGTTGATGAGCGAATCGAGCAGGATTCCGTAGCGCGCGCCCTGCAGCCACGAAGTCTGTCCGGTGCCGATCAACACAGAGCGCGTCTTCGCGCGATTGAGCGCTTCGGTCAGCAGCGTCGAAGTCGTGCGCTTGCCGCAGCAGCAATCGGTGCCGAGCACCGCGATGCGCACGGCTTTGACTTGGTTGATCGCACCCGTGAAGAAATGCAGCTGGTCGCGCGGTGGCGTCTTGCGCACGTCGCGGATCGTCACGCCGCAGGTCTCGGCGAGCTTCGACAACTCGGGGTCGTCGGACAGGAATTGGTGTAGACCGCTGTCGACGTTCAGGCCCCTGCGAAGCGCGTCGACAACCACCTCCCGATACGCATCCGGCAGGCGACCGCCTTCGGGAGCGAGCCCGATCACGAGATGTGTCGGCCGTTCGCTGGCATTCTCGAGCGCTTCCGCAAGCGAGGCGAAGATCGGAATCCCGCGCGCACGGCCGCCGAGCGCCTCGCCCGCGTCGCGGCCCGCAAGCCGCGAATCGAGTACGCCCGCAACCTTGTAGCGCTCGGTGTGCCGCACGAGCCCGTTGGCGGTCTTGCCGTCTCCGGTTCCGAATACCCCTTCACAGAGAATCACCGCGACGCCGTCCATGCCTTCTCCCCGCTGCTGTGTTGGACCCGGATCCACAGACTGCGGACCCGGGTCCGCAGTCCGCCGAACCCCACTGGTCTTTGCGCCGAGACTTTCGCGTAGATTCGCGCGCTTTCCCAGCGGGCCGCCGAGGGGTTCGGGGTGCCTTCCCGGCACTCGCGCCACAAGCGCCCGCGCTATAGTGCGGGCGTGACGTCGCACTCCCAGGCAACCGCCCGGACCCTCGGAATCGCTCTCCTGCTGCTCGCGGCGGGCGGCTGCGCGCACAAGCAGTCGTTTCGACTCGACTGCGTGCCGAAAGACGTGACGATCTACCTCGACAAGGTGCCGCTCGAGCGCGTTCCAGACGCCATTTCCCTGCGCGTCGACGAACCCCACGTGCTCTTCTTCAAGGGCGAGGGTTACGAGCCCACGATGGTGGTGCTCGATATCGAGGAAACCGCCGACGGGCCGGCGCTTTCGCCGCGAGACGTATGCCTGGATCTCAACCTCGCGAAGCGCAGTCGAGATCTGGAGATCGAAGTCGAAGAGTAGACGGCGATCCCCAGTAGTCGGCGATCCCCAAGCGGATTTCGGGTTCGACGGCCCCGACTTCCAGCCGCGTCAGCGCGCGACGCCGCTAGCGGGGGAAGCTTCGCTTCCCTTGCGGCGCAGCTCGAACCCGTTCCGGGTTCGAGCTGCTAGCGCAGCCTGGATCGCGAACGGCGCTTCGCTGGCAGCTGCGTCACGCGGCGGGCGATGATCAGTCGGTCGGAGCGATCGCCGAACCGCGTCAGCGCGAAGTCATCGGGTTCGAGCCGCGCGGACTTGTCGTCCGATCCGGCAGCGTTCCGCGTGAGGGCCGCGTCGGAAAGGCTTTCAGCATGAGCGGCGAGGTAGAAGCCTCCTGGCCGCAGCAGGCAGAGACCGAGTTGCACGGTCGCCGTGTGCTCGCCGGCAACCAGATCCACGATCAATTCGAAACGGTGCGCGCTGACGTCGGTCAGGAAGGTACGCACATCCTGCAGGTGTACCGAGGCGCGCACGTCGCAATCGAGTTCCCGCGCGAGCAAAGCTGCCTCGCGCTCGTCCTGCACGAGCGCCACCATGCCGCTCGACAAGTCCATGCCGTCGAGGATCCAGGCCCCGATCTCGCCCGCGCCGGCTCCGATGCAGAGAAACGAGCCGGTCGATTTGGACGCTGCGAGCGTTCGGGCCATGCCGGCGATTTCAGGCGAAACCGTTCGCACACAGCCATGGGCTTCCAGCGCGGCGCGGACGCGCGCAGCGAGCGCCGGCGCGGAGCCGAGTGCGCAATTTCGAGCCGGCCGCTTGTCGCTTCGTTCGACGCGCATTCCGGCGCCAGTCTGCGCGAAGCGATGGCGTCGATCAAGTCACAGATGAGGTCGACCGGCTGCAGTTCAACGCTTGGACGCCGTCTCCGCGACGCTTCTGCGCGGCGAATGCCGCGCGGATCCATTTCCAGCTGTGTTTGAGGCTGGGCTCGATGCGCCACTGTGCGCCGCGCACGCTTCGCAGCTCCCGACCGGCGATTCGCTCGGAGAGCTGCTGGAGGATCCACTGCGCCTCCGCGGCCTGCTCGGATTTCCGGAGCAGGCGCGCGAGGTCGAGCACGACGTCTACCCGCCAGGCATCGATGCTTCTCGCTTCGCGCAGCAGCGCGATGGCTTCGGCGCGCAGGCGCCTCGATCGAAAGCGCGCGCGACCCTCGAGCAGCACGCTGAAAGCGGCGTCGCTTCGACCGCGCGCGAGTTCGAGCCTCGCCACCGATCGCCAAGCTTCGATCTGCAGCGGGAGCGTCTTCGTCGCGTCTCGATACAGGGCGAGCGCTTCTTCCCGGCTCTTGTTCTTCAGGTGCACCTGGGCGGCCTGGCGATAACTCTGCCAGGCGTCGAAGTGCGCGCCGGTCGACGCGAGCAGCGGGGCGATCCGCGCGTGCAGGGCGGGATCGTGTGGCTCCGCGGCGAGGATGCGGCGGTAGAAAGAAATCGCGCGGTGGCTGCGGCCGCGGATGCGCGCCTGTTCGGCCTCGGCGAGCAGCCGTTTCCGGTCGTATTCGAGTCTTCGACGAATGAGTCCCAACGCTGGTTGTCCTCCCGGCTGATTGAAATAGGGGCCGTCCTGCATGGCCGTTCATCGCTATCGGCCGCAGCATCGAGCAAGCCGGTGCGCTGCGTCACGCGGGGAGAGTTGCGTCTTTACGCGACGGCTCGCGCGCGCCTAGCGCGCGAATGGAATCGCGCAAAACGGGGTTTGTTTCTGGCGATTTGAGACGCTGTTTTGCCGCACAACGAGACGTCCCGTCGCGAACTTTGGGCGTGATCGCGCAAATGTTTCGCGATTGCGGGTGCTCTGTGACGAGCGTCACTTCCCGCTTTCCGGGTATGCCCGAAACAATCGCACGAATGAGAGCGCTCGACGCTCTCGACTCGCCTCCCCGGGTGAAGCGCCGCGCAGCCTCCCGAATCAACGGAGTCTCGCAGATGCCCGCGGCGGCCGCGCCACGGGAGATTCCGAGATGGTTCGCGGGACCGGGCTCTGGAAGGCGATCCTCTTCGCTGTATGCGCGGCGGTGTTGGCACACAACACACCTGCTTCCGCGGTTCTTACCGTTGAAGCCGGAACCAGTCTGACATTCGCCTGGGATCCGGCGTCTGGCAATGTGGCGGGCTATTACGTGTTCGTATTCCCAGTAGGGGAATCCAGCCGCTTCTACAGCACCGTGATCGGCCGCAACTGGGAGACCGTCACCGCCAATGTCACCGAGACCATTACCGTGCGCGTGGTGGCGTTCGATGCCGAGGGAGCCTTCGGAGAGCCGTCGGCCCCCTCCGAGCCGGTGTTGTTCTCGGCGGGAGGCGAAGAGGGGGCGCCGCCCGCAGCGGTTTCTGGACAGGCGGCAGATTTCGACCAAGACGGCATGTCCGATCTGATCGTCCAATCCTCGACGAAGGGGTATCTCGAACTCACGAGCATGGGCGGCGGCAACTCTACGCTGCTCGTGAAATGCCGAGATCGATCCAATGCCACCACCCAGTGCACGCCGGTCAAGATGGCCGGTAACCGCTGGATGATCGTCGGTAACGGTGATTACGACGGTGACGGCACCGCGGACCTGCTGTTTCGACGGCATCGAAATGGCGTTCAGCAGTATGGGACGATCATGGCCTTCTTCATGGACGGGGATCGCATCCGCGAAATCGTCAAGCTCAGCATGGAGCAATGCACCCAGCGCTCGAACGGCGAGCCTCGTTGCCGGTTCGTGACGACGCGGGCCAAGAAGGAATGGCAGGTCGTCGGATCGGGCGACTACAACGGCGATGGCCGCTCGGACGTGTTGGTCCACAACGTGTTGCTGAACCAATTCGACCTTTGGAGCATGGCGGGCGGCGGTGTTCACACGAGCGAAATCTTGCCCGACGATTTCGGAGACAATGCGGAAGTCATCGCATCGGGTGACTTCGATGGCGACGGAATGTCAGACATCCTCTGGCGCGACCTCGCCAGCGGCGACGTCGACATCTGGGGCCTCACGCAAGACTCGACGCTCGGCGCGCTCGAGGGCGGTGCGGATCCGTGGAGCGCGATTGGAGCCGGCGATTTCGACGCTGACGGGCGCGACGACGTGCTGTTGCGAGAGGAGAACACGGATCGGCTCGCGGTCCGACTGTCTACGCGAGGCGTGCGCGACGAGATCGCTTCAGCGCTGAACGAAGGCGCCCGCGACCGCCAGATTCCGGCCATCGGCGATTACAATGGCGACGGCTTCAGCGATCTCGTCGTGCACGACGGCGATCTCGGACAAACCGAGCTCTGGCTCATGCAGGGCTTCACGGTCGCCGCGAGCGAAGCGCTCTCCACGCCGCTCAAAACCTGGGATTTCGCG
>CAZBSV010000201.1:0-5426 GCA_964494795.1 uncultured Spirochaetales bacterium
GTGCTCGAGCGGCACGGCGCCTCGGCGCGTTTTCATCCGCAGTTGCTCGAGCTGTCAGGCGCGTACTGCGCCTCGCTGCGGCTGTGCACGCCGCGCAAGGCCAATCAGAAGGGCCGCGTCGAGCGCGCCATTCGCTACTGGCGGGAACGTTTCCTCGCCGGTCGCGAGGTGCGCAGCATCGAACAGGGCAACCGCGAGTTGCTTACCTTCCTGGACGAGGTGGCGAACGCCCGGCCACACCCGGTGCAGCCGGGCCGCACTGTGGCCGACTGCTTCGTCGACGAAAAGCATCGGCTGTTACCCCTGCCCAGGCATCTGCCCACCACCGACGTGGTGATGCCCATCACCGTCGACAAGACTGCTTTCGTCCGCTTCGACACCAACGACTACTCGGTGCCGCACGTCCACGCCGAACGCCGCGACACGCTCACCTTGAGCGCCGACGACATCGTTGTCCGGCTGTTGCACGGCGCCGAAGAGGTCGCCCGTCACTCTCGAAACTGGGGCCGTCGCCAAGTCGTCGAGGACATGGCCCACCGGCAGGCACTGCTCGAAGCGAAGCGCGGCGCACAAGAGGCGAAAGGCCAGGACAGGCTGCGCGCGGCGGTGCCCGGCATCGACGCACTTTTCGAGCGCTGGGTAGACGCAGGGCGCAACGTTGGCAGCCTCACGGCCCGCACGGTGCCGTTGCTCGACGCGTACGGCGAAGACATCGTCCGCCAGGCTGTAGCCGAGGTACTGGCCGGCACCTCGCATGACCATCACGCCGTCGCCGTCATCTGCGATCGGCTGCGCCGCAAAGCAGACAAGCCCGTCCCCCTCGATGTCCCGTTGGGCAGCCACGTGCCCGACCGCGACGTCATCCCTCATTCACTGGAGAGCTACGATGTCCGACGCAAACGACGTCCTTGAAGCGCTCAGGGCGCTCGGCTTCCGCGCCGCGAGGGATTCGCTGCGCGCACTTCTCGAACAACTGACCAAGGCGCGAGCCTCGCCGATGGAGACCTGCGAGAAGCTCGTCGCCCTCGAGCGCCGCGAGCGTGAATCCCACAACCTCGCTCGCCGCACGCGCCTGGCCACCCTCGGCGCCCACAAGGCGCTCGACGCCTTCGACTGGAACCACCCGAAGTCCATCGACCGGGGGCTGTACGAAGAGCTGCTCGGCGTGGACTTCATCGACCGCAGCGAGAACGTCCTTTTCCGTGGCCAGAGCGGCGTCGGGAAAACCATGCTGGCGCAGAACCTCGGCCTGACGGCGCTTGCGAAAGGCTACACGGTGCGCTTCACCACGCTCGCCGGCGTACTTGCAGACCTGCTCAAGCAAGAGTCACTGCCGGCGTACGAGCGCAGGTTACGGCGCTACATCCACCCCGAGCTGCTCATCATCGACTAATGGTGAGTCCGCAGAAATGTGAAGTTGCGGCCCGCGTGTCTCACGGGCGAGCGGCTGAATGCGTTCAACTCCACATTACGAGCAGGGGCTGCGCCCTACAGAGCCTCAAGCCATTCGAGGATGGAGGCGTTGGTCCTCCAGGCGGCGGGAAATGATGATCTCTTCCCGACCGGTTTTGCTTTGGCGATCGCCTGCCTCTTCGTCTCGAGATCAACGGTCACGTACCGGTTGGTGGTGTTTACGCTGGCGTGACCGAGCCAGCGGCCGATCGTCGCGAGGTCGACCCCCGAGTGCAGCAGGTGAACGGCAGTGCTGTGGCGCATGCTGTGAGGGTGGAGTCGCTTCCCGGCGAGCGTCGGCGACGTTGCCTGAGCCCGCTTGCAGAGCTTGCGTAAGATGTAGCGGACGCCGAAACGAGTCAGCGGCTCGCGCCGATGATTTTGAAAGAGCGAAACGCGCGAACCAGGGTCGACGCCCTGCTGGACAAGGAAATCGCGCAAGACCTCCGCGGTTTCGGGCCAGAGCGGGCAGAGCCGCTCCTTCCTTCCTTTCCCGACGAGGCGCACCTGGAAAGGGCGGACCAGTTGAAGGTCGACGGGTCGAACGTCGAGGATCTCTTGAACCCGCGCACCGGTGTTGAACATCGCGACGATCAGCGCGTAGTCACGCTGGCCGTCGGTCTTGGTCCGGTCGATTGCTCCGAGCACCGCCTGAATCTCTTCGTTCTCGAGGTACTCGACGGCCCGCGTGCGCGAACGCTTGAACGGGATGGCGAGGATCCGTTGACAGCACTCCAGTTGCTCGGGCTGCCGAGTGGCGACGTGGCGAAAAAAGGAATGGATCGCTGAGAGGCGCACGTTGCGCGTCGCCGGCGTGTTGCGTCGTTTGCTCTCCAGGTGCTGAAGAAAGTCGATCACCAGACGAGGTTGGATGTCCTCGATGTCGAGGGCTGTCACTGGCTTCGTCCGGCGGCCGGCAAGGTATCGAAGGAGAAGAGAGAGGCTGTCGCGATAGCTGTGGATCGTGTGCGGGCTCATCCCGCGTAGACGTGGGAGATGGTCCGAGAAGAAATCGCGAAGCGCCCGGGCGAGCGAATTTGGGCGAGCGGGAGCGGTCATGGCCGTGCTCCGATCTGAGGAACAACCAGCCCCGCGAAGTGGCGCGCGAACCGCTCGCTGGCGGAGACCGCAAGCGACTCGACGAGCGGCAGATAGTGCTGCGTCGACGCGATCGAGACATGGCCCATGTAGGCCGCGAGGAAGGGGAGCTTCGCTTGGACGTCGGCGCCAGCGCGGTACCACCGCATCAGTGCGTGAACGGCGAACGAGTGACGAAAGTCGTGAACGCGCGGCAGACGACCGGCCGGCGTGCGCACCTTCGCGTGCTGCAGAAGTTGGCGAAGTCCATGGGCGAAGCCGGGCCCTGAGTAGGCACGGCCAGCCGCGGCGGCCCCCCACCAATTCACGAGGAGCGGTGCTTCTCCAGAAGAACCGTGGCGTCGGCGTCGACGAATCGCGAGGTACGCCTCGATCTCCCGGGCCGCGTCCGGAGAGAGCGCGACGACCCGTGATTTGTAGAACTTGGAGACGCGAATGAGCAGCGTCCGCTCAGCCGGGTCGTAGTCGCCGATCGTCAGCCGCAGCAATTCCCGGCGCCGCAGGCCCGCCGTGTAGAGGAGCACCAACCCGAGACGAAACACCTCTCTGCGAAGCGGCGACCCGAACGTCGGCTCAAGCGTCGCCGTCGCCTTGAGCAAGCTCGCGACCTCGTGCTCGCCGAGAATGTATGGGCGGCAAGGCTGATGATTTCGCGGAAACTGCGTCTTGTCGGGCACGAAGCATTGCGGCTCCTTCCGTCGGCGGTACAGACACAAATTCCGCGCGATCCGCATCCAGTTACGGCGGACGCCCGAGACAAGATGGAGGTACGTCCGGCACCAGCGCGCGAAGTTGTCGGCAGTGAGATCCGCGCGACCGGATCCGCGCCCGAACAGGAAGGTATCGAGGTGCTCGAGGATCCTGCGTTCGTTGAAGTAGCCCCTGCCCAGAGCCTCCTTGAGATCGAGGTATCGCTGGATGGTGGGGCCCAGGACTGATCGGAACGATCGCTGCGCGGTCATGGGCGAACCGCCTTCTGCCGATTGGTGACCGGATCTGCCGGAAGCGGAAGCGCCACTTCACGGAGATCTTCGATCGAGAGCCGCAGGTATACGCAGGTGGCCTCGGCGCTGCGATGACCGAGCAGATCGCCGATGGTCTTGAGCGAAGTGCCCCGCCGAAGCAGATGCACTGCGAGGGAGTGCCGCAGGCAATGTGCCCCCTGAAAGGCGATGTCGAGACCGCTCCTTCGAGCCCACGCTTGGAATGCCTCGGTCACAGCGGTGGGTTTGATCCGGCCGGCTGGCGCACGGCACCGAAGGAAGACCTCACGCAGCGCCAGCCGAGGCCGCGCGTGGCGCAGATACGCACTCAGAGCCGCACCCACTTCGTCGGTCAGCGGCAGCAGAAGCGGCGTACCAGTTTTCCGCTGGGAAACGCGGAGCTGGCCGGAACGCCAGTCGATGTCGTCGAGTTTGAGGCTCGCGATGTCGCAGCTCCGCAGGCCGTACGTAACGATGAGAAGGAAGATCGCGTAGTCACGTCGACCAGTCGGCGATGAACGATCGATAGATCGAATCAGCGCGCGAACAGTCTCCCAGGGCAGTGATCGGGGGAGTTGCTCACCGCGGTAGACACGCGGTGTGTCGATCGCCACATCCAGGCCGGTCGGCGCGTCGCCCTCGGTCGCCAGGAACCGAAGGAATCCTCGCAGCTGCGCGATCACATGCTGAAGAGAGTGACGACTGATCCGTCGTCCTGAACTCTGAAAGAAAGCCTCGATGTCATCCGGCGCGATCTGTGAGAGCCGCTTGGGCTTGGTCTCGTAGCCGATCTGCTCGAGGAACCGCGATGCAGTGACAGCATGCTTGGCAGCGGTGACTGGGACGAACCCGCGCACGTCTCGAAGGAACGCCGCATATGCCGCTGCTTTTGTCTCGACGCGATTGGGAATCGCCGCGTCGAAGAAGCCAATGGAGTCGAAGAACCGCGAGAGGCAACGGACCAGCGCAGCGCGATCGATATTGTCCTGCGAGTTTTTTGGGGCGAACGAAAGTAGGCGCTCGCGCGTCAGAGCATTGAGCGTCGATGTCCCAGCTCGCCGCAGGCTTCGATCCAGAGAAGACGTCGCGCGAATGTGCCGGTGAATGGGCTCCAGCGTGTAGCCCTGGTCCTCCATCCAAGAGGAGTACTCGTCGAGAACCTCCCCGAGAAGTGGCAGCGACAAGTACCGCTCGTGGACCCGCGGAAACAACTTCGTGAGCATCGAGATCTCCTTGGAAACGGTGCCGTAAGCGGCACGCTTCGAAGGTCTCGTAATGTGAAGTCGAACGCGAATAGCCACCGCGCCCCTCGGGAACCGCCGCAGCAACTTCACATTTCTGCGGACTCACCATTAGTCGATTTATGTGCTGCTCCACATAAATTGACGAGCTCGGCTACGTCCCCTGCGACAGCCGCTCGGCCGACCTGCTCTACAACATCATCAGCCGCCGCCACGAGAAGGTCTCGACTGTCCTGACCACCAACCTTGCCTTCAAGCAGTGGGGCACGGTGTTCCCCGGCGCCGCCTGCGTCGCAGCGCTCGTCGATCGCTTCGCCCAGCACCTTCACGTCATCGACATCGACGCGGCGTCGTGGCGGCAGAACAAGAACGACCCGCCGCCACAGAAAACGACACGGAAACGATGATCCGATCGCACTGCCGATCGACCCGACCGTCAATCGGCTGCGGATCCTTGCCGCCGTCTACACGCTACCGCTGGAAAAACCACCTTGGGCCATTCTTCGGGCACATGAAGCCGTCAGAGGTCGATGCGGCACACATTCGTCGCTTCGCCGAGTTGAAGCTCGCACAAGGACTCTCGGGCGGAACGGTTCGCATTCTTGTGGCGATTCTGTCGGCCCTCTTCACGGACCTCGTTGAAGAGGGCGTT
>CAZBSV010000202.1:0-8046 GCA_964494795.1 uncultured Spirochaetales bacterium
GCAGCGACGATGGCGGGGTCTTCACGCACGCGCGGGACTGTATCACGGCAAATCCCGGCGATCGCCCCGATTCCTGCGCGGCGATCGCCCCGATTCCTGCGGACTGGATCAGGCCGGCCGGGCTGCGCCGCAGGGGCTTCCGCGCGCGCTCCGCGCACGCTGAGCCAGGGGCGAGATCCCGCGCGCAATTACAAGACCGGCGCGGGAAGCCCCGCGGATTTCGGGCTAGACTCCCGCCTCCATCATTACCCGCAGCGGGCATCGCCGACGTAGCTCAGCTGGTAGAGCAGCGCATTCGTAATGCGCAGGTCATCGGTTCGAATCCGATCGTCGGCTCCAGCCCGGCCCGTGTGACGCGCCCTCGGGGCGCACGGTCGTCTGACAGCGATCGACCCCACCCGCGCAAAACCCGTGGCTACCGCGCAGCGAGCTCCCGGTCGTCGAGCGTGTACGCTCTGGCCCGACCTCCAACCGACGGCTCTCGCGCATGATTGCATTTGCAAACCTGTTTCTGATCGGATTCGCGCTCGACGCCGGGATCTCGGTCGTCGATGAGCTCGCGCGAGTCGAATCCGGCGTTGCGTCTCTCTCGCCGCTGCGCGCGGGCGTCGCTCTCGCAGTCTTGCTCGCGGCGTTGCCCAATTTCTTTCTGCTCGCCCTCGAGCCGCGACTGCCCAAGAAAATCCTGCTGCCCCCGATCGCGTTTCTGGTCTGGTGCGCGCTCGGCGCCTATCCGCTGCCGATCGGATTCGACTCGACCGCGGCGAGCGGGCTCGCGCTGTCGGAGATCCAGCTCGGCCTCGCGGTCGCCGTGTTCGGCGCAATCCGCCTCCGCTCCACTTCGCGCCGCTGGCTGCTACACGAGAGCGATCTGCCGGATGCGCGACGGCGACTGTCGTACACGCTTCGCTTCGCGCTCGCAACGGCGCTGATCGCCCCTCCCCTGCTCGTCGGCACCGCGCTGTTGTCGCTGCTCGCGCAGATCGAACGCGTGACTGCGGGCTTCGTGACGTTCGACCTCGCGGGCATCCACTCGACGTCGCGCGAATACCAGCGCGAAGGCCGGCGGATCGACCTGGTCGGGATGGCCCACATCGCGGAGGACAGCGCCTATCTCGATCTGTTCGAATCCTTCGCGGGCGAATCCACGCTGCTGCTCGAGGAGGGCGTGTCCGACGTAAGCAGCCTGATCGGAGAAGGAATCTCCTACGAAACGATCGCGAATCGAATCGGCCTCGGCGTTCAACCGAGTTTCCAGGCGCTGCTCGCTCAGACAGCTGCCAGCGGCGCGAGCGCGCAGCGGCCCGACATCCGCAATGCAGACGTCGACGCGAGGGTGTTTTCGAGCGAGACGATCGCGCTGCTGGCTGCTGCCGCGCGTATGTACCAGAGCGATCAGCTCGCAGCCGCACTCGCGCAGTTCCAGGCGGATCTCGAGGCGCTCGGACCCGAAGCGACCCAAATCGCGTTTCGCGACCTGATCGAGAACCGCAACAGCCACCTCTTGGATGAAATCCGAACGGGGCTGGACGACTACCAGCGGATCGTCGTGCCCTGGGGAGCGCTGCATCTGCCGGGTATCGAAGCGGCGATCCTCGACTGGGGGTTCGAATTGACGGCGTCGAGCCAGCGTCGGCTCACCAGCTACTCGACCATCCTGGGCGCGCTGCTCGCGCGCGACGAAGCGCGCTGATCGGTTACGCGACGCGGATGCTCGTCGACTGCATCAATACTTTCTCGCTGGTTCGACCGCTGCTCGAGCCTCGCTTCTCGAGTTCCTTCACGGTCTCCATGCCCTCGACCACTTCACCGAAGATGGTGTGCTTGTCGTCGAGGTGCCGAGTCGGAACGAAGGTGATGAAGAACTGGCTACCGTCGGTACCCGGCCCCGCATTCGCCATGCTCAGCAGTCCGCCGCGGTCGTGTCGGGCGCGCTTCGAATATTCGCCGTCGTAGTCGTAGCCGGGCCCGCCGGTTCCGCGCCCGAGCGGGTCGCCACCCTGCGCCATGAAGCCCGTGATGACGCGATGGAAGATGACGCCGTCGTAGAAACCCAGACGCGCGAGATAAACGGTGCTCGAAACGTGCATCGGCGCGATGTCCGGCATGAGCCGGATCTGGATCTCGCCCACGTTGGTCGAGAGAATCCAGAAATAGCGTTTCGACGCGTCGAATTCGGCCTGCGGAGGTCGCGGCAGGCGCGTCTTCCAGTCGGCCTGCTCGCGGTCGATGCCTTGTTCGGCGATGAAGCGGTCGAGGGTCGCGAGGGCCACGTCGTTTTCCGGCACGAAAATCTCCTCTGGGCGATTGCGGGTCTCGGATCCTGCCGCATCGGAGTCGCGAATTCAAAGCGAAACATCGATCCAGCGTTCGCGCGGCCTACGGGGACCGCTCCGGCTAGACTTCGCGCTGCAAAACCCGACGCGGAGATCCGGTCTGCGCGGGTTCGAAGCGCGCTGCGGAGCATGATGGGCGCGGACGACGGGATCACCGACGGCTGGTTCCGATTCACCCGACCGACCACGGGCCCCTTCTACTGGCGTCCGCCCGTTCGCGACGGAAAGCTCGGCCTGAGCGCACTCGACAGCTAGGCGTTTCGCGTGATGGCTCGCCGGCTGTGCTCCCCCGCGCTCTTGTCGCGATGGCAAGGAGCGCAGAGCGTCTGCAGATTCGAAAGATCGTGACTTCCGCCGTCGATCAGCGGAACCCGGTGGTCGAGTTCCCAGAGCGAACGACCCGGTACGAATCCGTTTTCGCGCATGCGCGCGCGCATGCCTCGGCCTTTGAGCTTGCGGCGCAGCTCCAAGGTGTCCATTCGACACTGCGCGCATACGCCTCGGTCGCGCCTGCGAACCCGCCGGCGAAGCTCACGGGGATCGGTTGCGTGATAGGCTTCGACACAAGTGGGATGCCATCGCCGGCGGCGATCGAGCAGCCCGCGCTTCTCGGCCGATTCGTGCAGGATCGTCTCGCCGCACCAGCGGCACGTGCCGCGCGGGGCGTCGCTGAATCGGATCTCGGGGCGTCGATGTTTCACGATCGAATCACAGCCACCCGTTTCGCGCGCAAAGCGGCGCTCGCGGCGCGCGGTCGCGAACCCGGCGACCCGTCCGCGAGTTCAACCCGCAGTCGCGAATCAGGCGGTCCGTCCACGAGTTCAACCCGCAGTCGCGAGCGCGGCGGCCCGTCCACGAGTTCGACCCGCAGTCGCTAGCGCGGCGACCCGTCCGCGAGTTCAAGGCGCCGACTCGTGTTCGCGCCAGGCTTCGCGATGGACTCGGATCGGAACGTCGAGCTGGGCGGTTTTCGGAAGCTTCACGATGGCCGCTTTCCAATGGCTGACCTCGAGCTTGAATTCCGTATCCCAGAGCTCCTTGGTGCGCCAACGCTGTTTGTAGCTGGGGCCTTTGCCGGGCGCCTGCGTCGGTTTGCCGACCACGGCCGCGAGCACGTACAGCGCACCGGGTTCCGCGTGCCATTGGGTCGTGCTGTCGGTCGTCGACTCGGCGGTCGTCGTCGTCGCCGACAAACCCTGCGCGACGGTTTTGCGCGAGTAGTAGCTGACCGTGATCTCGAAATCGCCGGCCATCGCCTCGACGCACGCGGGATAGTGCCAGGGCGCGTAGCGGGCCTCGACGGCGACCGGATCGTCGATCCGGCGGATCGAGGAGATGTGGGTCGCGCTGTCGAGGTGGCAGAGGATCGCGACCTCCTGCTCGGGCCGCATCCGACCCTCGTAGAAGTGAAACCACTTGACCCGGGGCTCCGCGGAAGGCGACGTCTCGTGCGAACGCGGGAGCGCGCCCTGAAACGCACACGCGGTCGCGGCTGCGGCGAGCGCCAGCACGATCGCGGATATGAGTGAATTCCGGCAAGTCATCGAAAATCAGCATGGAGCAATTCGAGCCGCAGTTCCACGGGGCCACGAAATCGGTACCCTCTGCGAGCCCCGATCCCGGATCCCATCCGAAACCCGAGCGAGAGCACAGAAGGTGCATCCCCGTTGAATCGCCTGTTCGCCGCATTCGGTTCACTCTCGGTCGCGCTGCTGGCCGCATGGGGGTGCTCCACGCCCCCGCCGCCCACCTCCAGCCTGCCGGGCAGGCTCGCGGTCGATTCCGCGGCGTCGATCGAGGTCGTCACCTCGGACGTCGAGGTGCCCGTGGCCGCAGCTGCGCAAGAAGGCCAGATCTGGCTCCCCGAGCCGGATCCGAACGACGGGGCGGGCACGCTGCTCGTCTACACCGCGATCACCGGCAAGGCCCCCTTCGGTCCGGAACTCGAGCGAGCCGCGCCGTCCGATTCCGATGGCTGGATCGCCGAAGACGAAGAAACGCGCGGGCGCAGCCTCGAGGCCCAGATCGAAGAGGAACTGCGGCGCCAGCAATTGGCGCTCGACGGCGCAGAGTCGGATTTTCCGCCTCAGCCGGCGCTCGAACCGCTGATCGGTGGAGAGTCGATCGCGGAACGCGCCAACCCGCGGGTGGCGCCCGACGCTCCCAAGGAACGCGAACTTCCGCTGGCGGTATTCGAGCTCGCGCCCGTGACGATCGCGCCGGGCAGCTGGGGCAACGAGGACGCGATCCAGGTCACCCGCGGCGTGCTCGACGCCGACCGCGACGGTACTCCCGAGCAGATCCGCTATTTCGAATCCGATTCGATGCTGCTGCTCCGCGTCGAGCAGGATTCGAACTTCGACGGCAGCCTGGACATCTGGAACACCTACGCGAACGGCAAGCTCGTCGAGCGGGATCGAGACACCAGTGGCGATGGACGCGCCGACGTCTGGGAGCGCTACGAAAACGACCGCATGACCGAGCGCACGATCGATCGCGATCACGACAGCGTCGCCGACGCATTCTACGTCTATGCGGACGCCATCCTCGCCGAAGAGCGTCACGACGCCAACAATGACGGCACCATCGACCGCCTGATCCGCTACCAGAACCTCTTTCGCGTGAGCGCGGAGGAGGATCGGGACCACGACGGCAACATCGACGTCTGGACCTTCTACGGCGTCGCGCAGGGCAAGGAGGTCGTCGAGCGCGTCGAACAAGCCACTAAGGGAAGCGGGCCGCCGGACCGAATCGAGACCTACGACACCCGGGCCGGCACGTCACAGCTCGCGAAGGTCGAAGAGGATCAAGACGGAGATGGGACGATGGACGTCACTTCGCGCTACGAGAACGGAAAGCTCGTTCAGCGCGAAATCTTGAACCCAGACCTCGCGCCTCTCTGAGCCGCGGGGCGCTTCGAAGTACCCGAGTCGGACACCCAATTCGAGTCGGACACCCAATTCGATCGAGGAGGCGTCGCATTGAACGCATCGAGTGGCGCGCGTCGCTGCGTCATCGCCGCCGCGTGCTTGTTTCCCCTGCTCGCGGGCTGCACGCTCGTCAAGATCGAAACCGGGCGGCAGCTGGTCACTGAAGAGGATCCGGTATTCGACACACGCTTTCGCGACATCGATCCGGCCAACTTGGATCTTTCGAATTTCTGGATCGACGCGGAGCCGCCCCCCGCCGATGAAGCAATCCCGATCAACCACCTGACCTACGCGAAGATCGTCGAGTCGGTGAAAGATGGCATCGTAAATCTCTACACGACGGTGCTCGAAGAGCGCGAGGCCCGTATCGGTATCGATCCGACCGAGCTGCTTCCGTTCCGGATCCCGATCGTCTCGCCGGTGCTCGACTTCATCCCGTTCCAGATGCCGATCCCCTACGAGACCGAGGGCTACAGCCTCGGTTCGGGATTCCTGATCAACGAAGGCGGATTCATCCTCACCAACGCACACGTGATCCGCAATGCGACCGACATCCGGGTCGTGCGAGCCAAGGACCGAGAAGAATTCCCGGCGCGCATCATCGGCGTCGATCCCGCGACCGATTGCGCGCTGATCCGCATCGAGCCTCAGCCCGACATGAAGGTGCTGGCTCTCGGGAACTCCGAAGCACTCGAAGTCGGCGAAATCGTGCTGGCGGTCGGCAACTCGCTCGGCCTGAATCACACGGTTTCATCGGGTCTGATCAGCGCCAAGGAGCGTCTGGTGTCGAAAGACGAGGCGTCGCTGCTCGACTACCTGCAGACCGATTCCGCGATCAACCCGGGTAGCAGCGGGGGCCCGCTGCTCAATCTTCACGGCCAGGTCGTCGGCATCAATACCGCGATCGCCACCGAAGCGCAGAACATCGGCTTCGCGATTCCGATCGATACCATCAAACGCGTGATTCCGATCCTCGTCTCGGGGAATCCGGAGCGCGGTTGGTTCGGAGCCGCTGCGCGCCCGGCGCTGCCCGGAGAGGCCGCCGAACTCGGGCACTCGAATCCAAGCGCGGTCATCATCGACGAGGTATTCGCGCAGAGCCCGGCGTCGCAAGCCGGCATTCGCGTCGACGACGTGATCCTGCGCGTGGGTGATCACGAGATCGAGGACATCATCGCGTTCCGACGCGAGCTCATCAGTCTGCAGCCCGGCAACACCCTCGACTTGACGATCTTCCGGGATGGAGCGCCGATCGAGATCCAGAGCACGCTCGTGGCGCGGCCGAACGACTGATCCCAGCGGCAACGCTCGCGTCAATAACCGGTGGCGTCCGCCCGCCGCTGGTATTCGACGGCGTCTGCGCTCCGACCCGCAGCGCTCAACATCGCACTGTACGCGCGATACGTCTTGGCCAGTTGGTGGCTGGATTCGCCCAGTCCTTCTCGAAGAATCGAGATCGATTCGCGATACAGGGTATCGGCTTCGTCGAATCGACCCTGTTTAGTGTATAGAGTCGCAAGATCGCGCAAGAAGACACCCACGTCGGTATTTCGATCACCACCTGCCTTGATCGACAACCGGATGGCGTCGAGGTGATTCGTCTCGGCTTCTTGTGCGCGGCCGGTGGCGGCGAATACCAGCGCGAGATTGTTCTGCGCGATGGACGCTTCGCGCCAGAAATCACGACCTGCGCGCGCGTAGATCGAAAGCGCCCGGACTAGCAGCGGTTCCGCGGCCGCATGCTTGGCGGCTCGCCGCTCGGCGTCGCCGAGGTTTTGCAACAAAACGGCGACGTAGGGATGCTCTCCACCGTAGAGCCGCGTCCGGATTTCGATCGCCTCGACGAGCAGCGACTCGGCCTCGGGGATGCGGTCGAGATCGAGATAGAAGACCGAGAGGCTGTTGAGCGCGTTGGCCAACGCGGCGCCATTTTCCGCGGCGTTCGCCCGCTCCGCGGAGATGACCGCCCGGTAGTCCTGCTCGGCGCCCTCGTACCAGCCCTGGCTGAGCCGCAGCTCGGCGCGCTGCGCGAGCGTTCGCACGCTTCGCGGATCGCCGGGCGCAAAGGCCCGGCTCGTCTCCAACGCTTGCGCGTAGCTTTCACTCGCCAATTCGAATCGCCCCTGGCCGTGCTGCCGCGTCGCCCGACCCATTTGATCTTCCCACTGCGCGGCCGGGTCGCGCGCTTGCGCGGAGGGATCGATCACGGTCGACGTGCAGCCGGCCGCAGTCGCGATCCACGCGGATGCCGCAGCGAATGCCGAGCGGCGTCGGCCGCTTCTCGCGACGCATCTCGTTGCCGCACAGCGCGTCGTCTTCAATGCAGCCGATGCGATGGCGCGGGCTCGGAAGCCCGGCCGATTGCGAGGATCCGATCGAGCGCTTCTCGATCCTCGGCGATCAAGAGTCCCGGCTCGACGCCTGCTGCGACCTGCGCATTCGCAGCGCTCAGCGGTATCAGCAGTGCGGCGTTCGCGGGCGCGCATGTGGGCCATCCACCCGACGGAGCATCGAGCCGAAACAAGAAAGCTCGCCACTCTCCGGGATCGAGCGAAAGCTCGCTTCGAATTCGCACGAGCGCGCGCCGCAGCAGACCGACGGCGATGGTGCCCAGCGTGAAGCGCGCGTTGAACTCGACCACGGGCCTGAGAACTTCGGCGCCGTTAGACGCTTCGCGAAACGCGAACGCATCGACGCCGCACGGGCCGCGATAGCCCGCGTCGGCTGCTGCGCGCGCGACGTGCAGCGCCGCTGCGCGCAGCTCCGCGTCTGCGGCGACA
>CAZBSV010000203.1:0-12719 GCA_964494795.1 uncultured Spirochaetales bacterium
AGCACGCACATCCACCAGCAGCAACAATTCGAAGCGAACTGCTTTCGATCTGGATTGAATGGGGCGCGGCTCCGAGGCGGAGGGGCCATCGGGCTCAAACACCATGTCGCCCGCTGGCCCCTCCCCCTCGGACCCGGCGGCTGGTTTGTCAGGGGGGCGGTGGCGGGTGCACGATGGGCTTTCTTCGATTCGTAGACAACTTTTGCTAGGAGCGGGAGACGGGAGGGGGTCACGCGACATGGGCTTTGAGCGGGATCCCCTCCCGTCTCCCGCTCCCTATGACCGTCGCGCAAAATGCAGCCCGCACACCGAGCAGCTGCAACGGCTCGAATCGATGTGTTCTAGACGTGTTTTGACGGCCCGATGTGGGCGCCGAGCTGGGGGAGCGTCGAGGCGGCTCGGATGTGATAATCGGTCCGTGAGCAGAGAAAACCACCAGGCCCCGCGAGGCACCCGCGACTTCTATCCCGAAGACCTGCGCGCGCGCCAATGGCTATTCGAGCACTTCCGCGCGACGGCAGCGCTCTTCGCCTTCGAGGAGATCGACGCTCCCGTGGTCGAGAGCGCCGAACTCTTCACCCGCAAGGCGGGCGAGGAGATCGTCGATCAGCTCTATCACTTCGTACTGCACGATCGCCACCTCGCGCTGCGCCCCGAAATCACCCCGCAGATCGCGCGAATGGTGATGGCTCGCCATGGCGCGCTGCGCCTGCCACTGCGTTGGTTCAGCATTCCGCAGTGTTGGCGTTACGAGCGGATGAGCCGAGGGCGCCGGCGCGAGCACTACCAGTGGAACATGGACATCTGGGGCGAAGCCAACGTCACCGCAGAAGCCGAGCTCATCGCTTCGATCTTCCACCTGCTCGATCGACTCGGTCTCGAGCGCGGGGATTCGACGATCCGGATCAACAGTCGGGCGCTGCTCGAAGAGACGCTGCGCGAAACCGTGCTCGCGAAACGACCGGAGGTGTTTCCTGCGCTTTGCATCGCGATCGACAAGCTCGACAAGATCGGCGAGGACGCGGTGGTCGAACTGCTCAGCGACCCGAAGGGCCTGGTCGGACTTCCGACGCAAGACGCGCGCTTCGTGCTGTCGTTCTTGAAATTGCGCGACGTCGAAGAAGCCGAAAAGCTGGCGCGAACCAACTCCCCCGCGCTTGCGGAAATTGCGCGACTGTTCGATCTGATCGACGCCTACGGTCAGCGCGATCGGGTCGTGTTCGACGCTTCGATCGTGCGCGGACTCGCCTATTACACCGGGATCGTCTTCGAAGCCTTCGATTCGGGGCGCAAATTGCGCGCCATCTGTGGCGGCGGCCGCTACGATCACCTGCTCGAAACGCTGGGCGGCCCGGCAATTCCCGCGGTCGGCTTCGGCTTTGGCGACTCAGTGATCGCCGAACTCCTGGCAGAGAAGAAGCGGCTCCCGGAATTGCCGCGCAGCCTGGATGCCGTCGTCTACGCGTTTTCGGAGGCCGAGCGGACCGCCGCCGTGCGCGTGGCCTGCGCGCTGCGCGCCGACAACCGAAGCGTCGAACTCGTGCTCGGCGAACCCCGACTCAAGCGCGCGATGGCCGATGCGGATCGGGAGGGAGCGCGAAAGTTTTATCTCGTCGGACCCGACGAAGTGGCCCGAGGTGAGGTATTGATTCGGGATCTGGCGAGCGGCGAGCAACGCAGCGAGCCAATTCCCGACTAAACGCGCGCCGATGTCCGCGGATGACGGCATCGGCAGCAGGCGCACTAGGACCTACGAGGACCGCGCAATGGCGGAAACGAAGAACTGGACGATTCGCGACAGCCTCGATCTCTACCATGTGCTCGACTGGGGATCGGGATTCTTCGCGATCAACGACGCGGGTCACGTAGAAGTCCGGCCGCGGACCAACGACAAGAGCTGCATCGATCTATTGGAGCTGGTCGAGAACCTCGGACAGCGCGGCGTGCGCACTCCGCTGCTCGTCCGCTTCAACGACATTCTCGACAGCCGCGTGCGTGGATTGAACGACTGTTTCCACAAGGCCATCGAGGAGATCAGATACCGCGGGAGTTATCGCGGCGTCTACCCCATCAAGGTCAACCAGCAGCGCCACGTCGTCGAAGAACTGATCCAATTCGGCGCGCCCGACAAGATGGGGCTCGAGGCCGGCAGCAAACCCGAGCTGCTGATCGCGCTCGCCCTGCTCGACACGCCCGGCGCGCTGATCATCTGCAATGGGTACAAGGATCGGGCCTACGTCGAAACGGCGCTGCTCGCGCAGCGTCTGGGTCGAACGCCGATCATCGTCATCGACCGCTTCCACGAACTCGATCTCATCCTCAAGACCTCGCGCGAACTCGGAATTCGCCCGCACATGGGGATTCGAGCGCGCCTGAGCACGA
Organism: uncultured Spirochaetales bacterium; assembly: GCA_964494795.1. Taxonomy (GTDB): domain Bacteria; phylum Myxococcota_A; class UBA9160; order UBA9160; family SMWR01; genus JACZVU01. The sequence continues at coordinate 2,383 of CAZBSV010000203.1, forward strand.
AGGGCGCCGGCAGGTGGGTCGAATCGACCGGGGACCGCTCCAAATTCGGCCTCTCGTCGATGGAAATCGTCGACACGGTCGATCGTCTGACGTCCGAAGACATGCTCGACTGCCTGGAGCTCATGCATTTCCACATTGGATCCCAGATCACCGCAGCCCGCGCCCACAAAGACGCGCTCAGCGAAGCCAGTCGCATCTTCGTGGGGCTTCACGCGATGGGCGCACGCCCCTCGCTGATCGACGTCGGCGGCGGCCTCGGCGTCGACTACGACGGATCGCGCACCAATTTTCACTCGTCGAAGAATTACTCGATGGAGGAGTACGCGAACGACGTGGTCTCTTTCATCCAGGAGGCCTGCGACGCCGCGAGCGTCCCCCATCCGGACATCGTGACCGAGTCGGGGCGTGCGCTGACCGCCCATCACTCGGTGCTGATCTTCGACGTTCTCGGCGTAAACGAAGTGCGGACCGACTTGAGCCCGGAGGGCGTCAGCCACGACGACCCCAAGGTGCTGCGAGACCTAGCGGAAGTCTGGAGCGACACGTCGATCGATAACGTCCAAGAGTCCTACCACAACGCGCAACTGCTCAAGGAAGAAGCCTCGACGATGTTTTCGCTGGGCTACCTCGACCTGCGCGGCAAGGCGCGGGTCGAGAAACTGTTCTCGTGCTGCTGCGACAAGATCCTCGGACTGCTGCGGGAACTGCCCGAGGTGCCCGAGGATCTGGACGATTTCGAAACCGATCTAGCGGATACCTACTACGGCAATTTTTCGGTCTTCCAGAGCGCGCCGGACCATTGGGCGGTCAAGCAGCTCTTCCCGGTGATGCCCATTCAGCGCCTCGACGAAGAACCGACCCGGCGTGGCGTGTTTGCGGACCTGACCTGCGACAGCGACGGAAAGATCGATCAGTTCATCAACCCCCGCGAGCCGAAGAATCTGCTCGAACTCCACCCCTGGACCGGCGCACCCTATTTCATCGGCGTATTCCTCGTCGGCGCCTATCAGGAGATCCTGGGCGACCTGCACAACCTCTTCGGCGACACCAACGCCGTTCACGTCAAGCTCGACGAGCGGGGCGGCTACGCGGTCGATCACATCGTCGAAGGCGACGCCGTGGAGGACGTTTTGGCCTACGTGCAGTACGAGCGTCGACCGCTGATCGAAAAGGTGCGCAAGATCATCGAAGGCGCGCTGCGGAGCGAGCAGATCAGCCTCGAAGAATCTGCACGCCTACTCGAACGCTACGAGCAGGGGCTCAAGGGCTACACGTACCTGGCGGGCCAGCCCTGAGTCGATGTCCGCACGCCGCCCGAAAGCTCCGGTCCGGATTCTGTCCTGGAATGTGAATGGCCTGCGCGCCTGCGCGAAGAGGGGATTCGCAAATTGGCTCGAAGGATCTGGCGCTGACATCGTCGGCATCCAGGAAGTGCGCGCCGAACCGCACGAGATTCCCGCCGAACTGAGTCGGCCCGAGGGATGGCACGCGAGCTTCTCTGCCGCTCAGCGCAAGGGCTACAGCGGAGTCGGACTTTACGCGCGACGCACGCCCGAGCGGATCGACACCGCGCTGCAGGAGGAGCGCTTCGATGCCGAGGGTCGGGTCCAGATTGCGCGCTTCGGGCGGCTCGTGATCGCCAACGTCTACTTCCCGAACGGAAATGGAAAGGACCGCGACAACAGCCGGGTGCCCTACAAACTCGATTTCTACCGCAGATTGTTCGAACGACTTCAGCGTCTGCGCCGCGGCGGTGCGCGGGTGCTCGTCATGGGCGACTTCAACACCGCCCACCGGGAGATCGACCTCGCGCGTCCCAGGGAAAATCGGGCGACGAGCGGATTTCTCGCGGAAGAGTGCGCGGAGATCGACCGCTGGATCCAGGCGGGATGGATCGACACCTATCGGCACTTCGACCCGTCTCCAGGGCGCTACACCTGGTGGAGTCAACGCTTCGGGGTCCGCGCCAAGAACGTCGGCTGGCGGATCGACTACGTGCTCGCCTCGCCCGCAGCGATGAAATACGTCAAGAGCGCAATGATTTTCCCCGACGTCCAGGGGTCCGACCACTGCCCGGTCGGCGTCGAGATCGATTCGGGGATCTTCGGCTGATCGGCGGCGCGATCCACTACCTGCGAGACGGTCTCGCAGAACTCGATGCGAGCCGATTCGATCAGGGGATGCAAACCGATTCGATCAGGGGATGCGAGCCGATTCGATCAGGGGATGCGAGCCGATTCGATCAGGGAGCGATCTGCTCCAGGTACCACTCTGACATGGCCCTCGTCATGTCTTCCATCCGGCTATACGGTCCGGGCCGGTAGAAGCGAGAATTCACGCCCTTCTGGTTGTGATCGATGATCCGCTTGTCGGCGCGGCTGGTGACGTCCCACATCCAGATCAATCGATCGAGTTCGTAGTCGACTCCCTCCTTCGCGTCCTTCGCGACGATCCAGCTGATCTCCATGTCGGTCGTCTGGGTGTCGCGCGGGATGAAGAGGTAAAGGACTCCGTAGTCCGGGTAGGCGAGGAACGCGCTCGCGGGCCCGACGTCGACGTAGCTGAATCCGCCGTCGTAGTCGGTAAAGTCTCCCATCAGCGGCGCCACGCGCTGACCATCCTCGCTTCCGGTGACCGAACCCGGATAGGTGGCGTCGTGAAACGAATCCACGATCTCTTCGCCCGGCGCAGCCGACCAGGGCCAGTGCGCGACGTACGGAATCTCGATCCCCATCTCTTTCGCGCGCGCGTACGTCTTTAGCCGCAGCGCCTTCGCCTCCGGGTCCAGATGTCGCTCGGTCGCGTGGTGGCGTGCAAATTCGGGATGCGCGGGACCGCAGTGATAGCACTCGTAATAGTTTTCGATCGCGAGTTTCCAGTTTGCGTCCACGCTGTAGATGCCGCGGTGCGCAACCTTCGCATTCGCCCAGCCGTAACGGCCCAAGGACGCGCGGAGCGTGTTCTCTGCATCCGTGAGCTTCGGCGGGTCAGCCGCAAAGCAGACGAAGATCAAGCCTTCCAGGATGCGCAGATGAATCCGGGTCAGTCCGTATTGGGATTTGTCGAGGTCCTCTTTCATCTGCCGCGCTGCGCGGAGACTGCCGTCGAGTTCGTACGCCCAGGCGTGATACGGGCAGACGAGCACCTTCGCGTTGCCCTCTTTTTCGTAGCAGACCTCCGACCCCCGATGGCGACACACGTTGACGAGAGCCCGCACCAGCTTGTCCCGACCTCGGATGATGATGATCGACTCACCTGCGACCAGCTGCACGAAGAAATCCCCGCTGTTCGGGATGCGGCTTTCGTGGCCGACACACAGCCAACGACGCAAGAAGATCCGCTCCAGGTCGAGCGCATAGATCGAAGGGTCCGAATAAAAGTCCTGCTGGAGCGCGCAACCCTTGGGTTGCGAGGCGATCAATGCGCGAAGCTGGTCACTCGTTACGCTCGTGTTGCGGGTGGAAAATCGCGGGTCGATCGGCATGACACTCTGACTCCTGATTGCGGCGCAGCTCGTCTCATCGATGGATTCCATCGACACGAATGCCGGTAGCGCGCCGTGAGATTTTCTGCGCGAGAGATCGCACAGAGAGATCGGGACGATGTCGCGACGTTCGATGTCGAGAAGATCGCAGTGTAGCCGTTAAATCAAACAATATCAGGTCGTTAGGACACTATTGCGGGCACATACCCCACGGGGGGAAGCCTCCAGCGCGTTTCAGGGCACCCGCCATCCGGGGCGATTGCACCTGCAGTATCGCGACCTATGCTCCCCGGGTCGCTCGGATGAACCCCGAAATCTGTGCCGCCGATGCGTCAGTCGCCCGAAGCCCGCGAGGTTTTGCGGGTCAAACGGCGCCTACCCGCTGAAAGCGCGCACATCCTCTATCGGAGGTAACGCGATGCGCTCCACACTCCTCGTCTTCCTCGCCCCCCTAGTCGCCGCACTGCACGTCTTCGCGAGTCCTGCCGTTGCGCAGATCAGCGTCTTCAACAACAACAGCAACGCCCGCGAATGCTTCCTCGAGGCACTCGGCGATCGTGGCAATTCCGCTTCCTGCGACAAATCGCTCGAAACCGAGATGCTCGTTGGGCGCGATCTCGCGGCCACCTATGTCAATCGCGCCGTCGTGCGCACGAACGCGGGGCAATACAAGGCCGCGCTCGGAGACCTCGAGCGCGCGGAAGCGCTCAAGCCCCAACTCGGCGAGATCTACGCGAGCCGCGGTAACGTCTTCTACTTCCAAGATGACTTTGAAAAGGCGCTTGCGGAATACGACCGCGGAATCGAGGCGGGCATGAAGAAGCTCCACGCCGCACACTACGACCGCGGACTCGCGCTCGAGCAGCTGGGGCGGATCGAGGAGGCCAAAGAGGCCTTTCGCCACGCGATCAGCCTCGAGCCTCAGTTTGAACTCGCCAAGGCCCGCCTCGAGATTCATTAGAGCTGCGAGTCAGCTCAGCGCGCTCGGAATCTGATTTTTCGCGGTACCGCGGCGTTGCGGCCGCTATGTTGAGCCGCCATGACGCGGATCAACGAGAATTACCGCAAGCTCCAGGCGGGCTATTTGTTTCCCGAAATCGCCCGCCGGGTCGGCGATTTTAGCGTCGCTAATCCCGACGCGAAGATCATCCGGCTCGGGATTGGCGACATCACCCTGCCGCTCGCTCCAGCCGTCGTCGCGGCCCTGCGCGACGCCGCGGAGGAGATGGGAACCGACACCGGCGTGCACGGCTACGGCCCCGAGAACGGTTACGGCTTCTTGATCGAAGCGATCCGCGAGCACGATTACACGGCGAGGGGCGTGGAGATCGCCGGAGACGAGATCTTCGTCTCGGACGGGAGCAAGCAGGACAGCGCAAACATCCAGGAAATCTTCGGCGGCGATTGCCGCATCGCGGTCACCGATCCCGCCTATCCCGTCTACGTCGACACCAATGTCATGGCCGGACGCACGGGCAACGCGAAGGCCGGCGGCGCCTATGAGGGGATCCTGTATCTCGCCGCCACACAAGCCAACGACTTCTCGCCGCTACCTCCCTCGCAGCGCGTCGACATCGCCTACCTCTGCTCGCCCAACAATCCCACCGGCGCCGTAACCTCGCGCGAGAATCTGACGGCCTGGGTCGAATGGGCGCGCGAACGCGACTCGGTGCTGATCTTCGACGCCGCCTACGACGCCTTCATTCGTGACGACGATCTGCCGCATTCGATCTACGAAATCGAAGGCGCGAGAGAGTGCGCGATCGAGATGCGCAGCTACTCGAAGCGCGCGGGCTTCACCGGCGTGCGCTGCGCGTACACGGTAGTTCCGCGACAACTCGAGGGCACCACGTCCGCAGGCGATCGCGTTCGCTTCCGGGACCTCTGGGCGAGACGCCAGGCCACCAAGTTCAACAGCGTCCCCTACATGGTGCAACGCGCAGCGGCCGCCGTATATTCGCCCGAAGGCCGCAAGCAAACCGGCGAGCAGATCGCCTACTACATGCGCAACGCGTCTCTGCTGCTGCAAGGCCTGCGGGCCGCGGATTTCGCGGTCTTCGGTGGCGAGCACGCCCCGTACGTGTGGATGAAGACCCCCGGAGGCATGTCTTCCTGGGATTGCTTTGGTGAATTCCTCTCCAAGGCCCATGTTGTCGCGACCCCGGGTTCGGGTTTCGGCGCGGCGGGAGAGGGCTACATCCGGATCTCGGCGTTCAATTCCCGCGAAAACGTCGAACAGGCGATCGCGCGAATCCGCAGCGCTTTCTCGCACTGAGCGTCGCATTGCCATGCCAGCCGTCGTGAACGCCATGCCAGTCGTTGCAAACACATGCCAGTGGTCGTAAGCGAACTGGCCGGAGGAATCAGATGAACAAGAAGGACGCGGAACTCTCGCCGGTCGATTCGAAGATCGCCAAGAGACTCTTCGAATTGCGCACGGTGTTGATCCACGGCGAAGTCACGAGCCGCATGGCACGCGACGTCACCGCCCAATTGCTCGTCCTCGCGGGCGAGTCGGATGACGACATCACGATCTTCATCCACTCGGAGGGAGGCCACGTCGAATCGGGCGACTCGATCCACGACATGATTTCGTTCGTTAAACCGAGAATCAAAATGGTCGGAACCGGCTGGGTGGCCAGCGCAGGCGTTCACATCTACCTCGCGGCCCCGAAGCAGGACCGCTACTGCCTGCCCAATACCCGTTTCCTGATCCACCAGCCGATGGGTGGTGCCGGTGGCGCTGCGAGCGACATCCAGATCGAAGCCGAAGAGATCTTGAAGGCCCGGGATCGACTCAATCGATTGATCGCGGAGAAGACGGGGCAAAGCCTCGAGCGCGTAAGCCACGACACGGATCGCAACCACTGGATGTCGCCCGAGGAAGCCCTGGACTACGGCATCGTGGGCAAGATCATCGCGACGGCGGCTGAGGTCTAGCGGCGAGCTGGCGACGCGCGCTGCGGATCGCGTGCGCCAAGGCGCCAATCTCCTATGTTCTCGCTTCGACTCCCCGGTCGTCCAACGGCAGGACAACAGACTTTGAATCTGTGAATCGTGGTTCGAATCCACGCCGGGGATCCACCCAAGGCGCTGAATCCCGCGAACCGATGCACCCGCTATCCGATCTCGCGACCGCACCCGCGCGAACCGCAGCGCTCGCGCTGCTCGTGGCGTTCGCGTCGACACTCGCGTGCGCGCACGGCGGTTGCGCTGGCGACGGCTATCGGGCCGTCGGCTGCCGCGCGGCAGCGGCTCGCGAGACACTGGTCTTCGGACTTTCCCGCGACCAAGCACTCGATGCGATTGGCCGCTCCGAGGTCGAGCCGCCCTGGAAGAACAATCTCGGCCTGGGGCCGTCGGTGATCCAGAATCCGTTCGACAGCCAGACGTACACTTCCGCGATCGGCGAGGAGTACGAGGTCGTGCGCTTCTTCATTGCGGCATCGGGAAACTCGAAGTGCCCGCTCGTCCGCGGCGAGCTGCGCCTCGAACCGCTGGTCTTCTTCGGCGGTCGGCTCGTGGGCTGGAAATGGTCCTATCTCGCAGATGTTCTCGATCGGCGACTCTCGGAAAAGGAAACGCGCTGGAGCTTTGGCGCCTTCTGCGACCGCAGTCGAATCGATCCCAGCGCCGCATCCGAGGCCGGCTCGGAGTAGCGCGAGCGAAAAACACTCCCGGGACTGGACTCACGCGCGCCCGCCAGTACGCACGTCGGGAGCGCCGACGCGCGCGGCGTCCGCCGTGCGATCATCTCGCTGCTCCTGGGATTCGCGCTCCGCGGCAACGCGCGCCCGGTAATGGGAGAGCTCGCGTTTGCGGGTTTCCGGGCTCCAGCCGAGGGTTTCCGCAACGAGATCGCAGATCGATTCGGCAGCGCGAAGCCCTCGATCTTCGGTTTCGATCGAAATCCGCGTGCGGCGCGTCAGCAGGTCGTCGAGATGTAGCGCGCCCTCATCGGTAGCCGCGTAGAGCGCTTCGACGCGCAGATAGTTTCGCGCTCCGTCGAGCGGCTCGCCGAGATCGGGGCGCTCGGCGATCCGGCGCAGCAGTTCGACGCTGAGCGAACCGTAGCGATCCAGCAGGCGGCTGACGCTCGCCTCGGCCAGGCCGGCTTCCCGGGCGAGCTGCGCGCAGCGCGCCCTGCACTCCGCGTAACCGTCGGCGCCGAGCAGCGGGAGGCGATCAGTGCCGCTCCCGGGTGCGCGGGCGTCGAGGCGGCTGACCGCATGATCCACTGCATCTTTCGCCATGACGCGGTAGGTGGTGTACTTGCCACCGGCGACGCTGATCAAGCCGGAGTCCGAGACCGATACGCGGTGCTCGCGCGAAAGTTTGCTGGTAGCCTCGTCTTCGCCGTAGAGCAATGGACGCAATCCCGCGTAGACGCCGACGATGTCTTGATGTCCGAGTGGATCGGAGAGCGCGGCGTTGAGCGTCGTGAGCAGATAGTCGATATCCGCGCGGCTCGCCGCCGGGTGATCGAGATCGAGGTCCCAGCTCGTGTCGGTGGTGCCGATGATCCAGTGTTCATACCACGGGATGACGAAGAGCACGCTGCTCTTGGTTCGCAGGATCAAGCCGCTTGCCGCAGCGATCCGGTGCCGGGGAACCACCAGGTGGATCCCCTTCGAGGCCCGCACCCGGATATGGCCGCCCCCCGCCATGCCGTGCACGCGCTCCGTCCAGACGCCCGTCGCATTGATGATCTGACGCGCGCGGATCTCGAGATCGCGCCCGGTCTCGAGGCAGCGCGCGCGAACCGCGCAGACCTGGCCGCGGTCTTGCTCGAACCCCACCGCCCGAACGCTCGTGGCAAGCGCCGCGCCGTGATGCGCTGCGGTGCGCGCGAGCGTCAGTGTATGTCGCGCGTCATCGATCTGGGCGTCGTAGTACTGGATTCCACCGACCAGTTTGTCGCCGCGCAGCGCGGGAAATTCCCGCAGCGCAGCGGAGCGCGACAGATGCCGGTGGCGTGGCAAAACAGGGCGTCCGGCCAACCAGTCGTAGAGCGCGACTCCAGCCCCGACGTAGAGCCGTTCCCAGATCCGGTGGCTGAGCGGGAACAGAAACGGAACCGGTCGCACGAGATGCGGACACAAGCGTGTGAGCAGGAGCGCCTGCTCGTGCCGGGCTTCGCGAACCAAGCCAAAGTGGAGTTGCTCGAGATAGCGCAAGCCCCCGTGGATCAGTTTGCTCGAGCGACTCGAGGTACCCGACGAAATATCTCGCTGTTCGATGAGCGCGACCGAAAGCCCGCGGGAGGCCGCGTCCAGAGCCGCCCCGCACCCCGTGACGCCTCCGCCGATGATCGCGATATCGAACGTCTCATCCGCCATACGGCGAATTGCGCGACTCCGCTGCTCGGGGTTCAATCGGGACGGATCCATGCCGCGTGTAGGCTGTCTTGAATCGCAACATCCCGCCAGCCCCCCAGCACCTGCCATCCCTGACTGATCCGCGCAAATTCTCGCGACGACCTTCCAGGCGACCGCTCGACCGGTTGGTGGGTTCGACAATCGTTGGCTTCAGGTAGCGGGAGACGGGAGAGCAGCTCGCTCAAACCCCATATCGCGTTCTGCTCTCCCGTCTCCCGCTCCCTGCGCACGGTTCCTTGGCGCGAACAAACAACCTGCATTGCGCAGATTCGCGCTAGAACCGAAAGCCCGCTGTCGAGGGGGAGGGGCCATCGGGCGATATGGGGTTTGAGCCCGATGGCCCCTCCACCTCGACAGCGCGCTCTACAACGACCGGCCCCAAATAAACGACGCCAGCTGCGATCCATCCGAGTCGCGCACCAGAATCCGGCTTCAGCATCGATGCGAACTGCTTTGCTAGGCTCGGGCCGCGCCGAAGCGAATGGCATGATGACGAACGCGCCCGCAGCTGCCGCAGCTGCGATCCGGGCGCCCGCCGGAAAGGAGTTCGAAATTGAGTAAAGCCAGCTCGAGCCCGCTCGAAGAGATCGAGGTCGACAGCAAAAACCTCTACCTGGAAGAAGTCTTCACGGATCTCAAGGTCGCGACGATTCGCCGCCTGTCTCCCGTCAAGCCCGACGGTTCTCCGGACGAGACGCGACGGACCTTGTTCCATGCCCAGACCCAGTTGATGTCGCAAGTCGGCCCACTTCCGGTCAATTGTGCGATCGAAGCCGCCAATCTCGAAGAAGCGATGCGGAAATTTCCCGATGCCATCAATCAGGCGATCGAGAACATGATCGAAGAAGCGAAGGAGATGCAACGCCAGGAAGCCTCTCGGATCATCGTCCCGGGTGCGATGCCGATGGGGAGCAAGATCAAGCTCTCGTGAGACCCGAACTCCGTGACCGATCGAAAACACGGGAGCGCGTGATTGTTGAGTGAACGAGCGAGGGAATGAGCGGGTGAGTGAGCAGTTGAGTGAAACGGGGAGCGCAAAGGACGTCGGACTCACCCACATCGCGCTACCGGTCACCAACCTCGAGGCCAGCATCGCCTTCTACTTCAAGTACGCAAAGATGCAGGTCGTACACCGCCGGCGCGAAGTCGTCTGGCTGAGCGACAGGACCCGCCCTTTCGTGATCGTATTGATGGAATCGCCGGAAGTTCCGTTCCCGCTCACGCCTTTCGCGCATCTCGGCGTCGCTTGCAGAAGCACCGAAGAAATAGACGCGCTCTGCGCGGCGGCGCGCGGCGAGGAATGCCTCGTCGCAGGACCGATGGATTACGGCCCGCCCGTCGGCTACTGGGCATTCCTGCGAGACCCGGACGGCCACACGCTCGAACTCTCCTTCGGCCAGGAAGTTGGACTAACAGTTCGCGACAGCGCCTAGCAGGCTCAGAACCCGATCGACGCGATTGTCAAACGGGATTGT